>WFOS01000058.1 GCA_015487975.1 Ardenticatena sp. | reverse complement strand
TGTGTATAAGAGACAGGGGGTGGGGTTGGCGAACCACCAATCGCCAGTTGATAGGCCGCCCACATATCCACTCGTCCCGCGCCTTGTGTGTTGGGATCGAGCCCCAGGTCAATGGCCGCTTGGCGGAAAATCTCCTTCACCTGTGCTGGTGTCAACGCGGGATTGGCCGCCAACAGGAGTGCTGCTGCACCCGCTGCATGGGGGGTCGCCATGCTTGTCCCACTGGCTTGTGTGTAGGCGTCATTCACAGGCGTTCCCATGCTCGTTCCACTGGCACGCGCCGCCACAATGTTGACACCCGGAAACAGAATGTCGGGCTTCACACGCCCATCCGCCGTAGGGCCACGACTACTGAAACTGGCAACCGCATCGTCATCATCCGACGCGCCCACGGTGATCACATCACTTGCACAACCGGGCGACCCAACAGTCCGCACCGTTGGTCCTGCATTGCCAGCTGCAACACAGACCACGACCCCCGCCGCAACAGCATTGTTGCACAAGACACTCAGCGCATCCGTACCATCACAGGAAACACTGCTTCCCAAACTCAGGTTGATCACATGTGCCCCTTCGTCGACCGCCCATTCGACACCCACCATCACATCGCTCGTGCGTCCCGAGCCATTTCCTCGCAATACCTTCGCCGCCAGCAACAACGCTTCTGGCGCAACACCGACAAACTTTCCGCCGCTTGCCGCGCCACTGCCTGCCGCAATGCTGGCGACATGCGTGCCATGCCCATGATTATCAGCCGCTCCTTCTCCCGTAAAATCGGTCATCGCCACAATGCGCCCCGCGAAGTCGGGGTGGTTGGGGTCAATGCCCGTATCCACAATGGCAATTTTGATGCCAGCGCCACGTACACCACCATCTGTCCAGACCTGTGGCGCTTTGATGTTGGGGACGCTCACATCCAGGCAGGTCTGCACTTCTTCATCATACCAGATGACCTCCACCTCGGGATCGTCACTCAGCGCCGCCACCTCTGCGGGTGTCATCTCCAGGGCGACAGCCGGCACCAGTCGGTACGTACGCCTGACCGACAACGCTTGCATCCGCCGCGTTGCGGCGTCGGCTGCATGATACTTGCAGATGACGGGTACCCGTCGGTCAGTCCGTGTAGCGAGTTCGCGCACGTCGCGCATACCAGTTTCGGCTTGCAAAACGGCCTGCAATCGGGGATGAATCTTCTCAGGGTTCATGTGCTTGCTCCTTTCGCCATCTCCTTCTCATCGAAGGCGGATATCCAGGTCGGGTTCGATACGCTCCACCCAAGGCTCATCCGCCAGAGCCAACAAAGCGGCTGCGCTTCCCTCGACAGCCACCGCGTTCAGCAACCGGTATCGCCGTCGCACATGCACGCCATGTGCTAGCCAGACGGCGTCATCATCGGGCGCATTGGAGCGCACACGCACCAGGGCAGCCACACGCCGATCGGGGGCGGCTCGCAAAGCCTCAGCCCATTCCTGTGGAACAATCGTCATAACAACACCTCTCAATACATGGGGGAAAGAAAAGAGCCTGCGCTCTACTAAACGAACCAGTTTCGTCATTCAGCAGACACGTTCTTTTTTGCACACGAAAACATGCGCACCGAGCAATTGGCCTTTCGCATATTTAGGCGTAGACTGACGCACGCTTTCATGTTACAACGCGAGGAATGATTTGGCGATGACGCAACAACAGACCCCATCTCCATCCCCTTTCTGGCGTGACATGGGCGTCATTTTCATGGCGCGATTGTGGCTTTCTGCCGGGGGGCGCATTGTATACCCATTTTTGGGGGTCCTCGCCACCGGGCTGGGGCTTTCAGTGGAACAAACCGGCGCGCTGGTCACATTGCGAACGATTGCCGGTTTTGCCGCACCCATCCTGGCACCGCTCTCCGACACCTACGGGCGCCGCCGTATCATGAGCATCTCGCTCATCACGGGCGCCGCCACATTCGCGTTGCTGGCGCTGGTACCACTCCCCCCGGTAGCAGCCCTGTCTTTCCTCGGCATGGGGCTGGCGCTCACGACATTCGGCCCAGCCATGTATGCCTACATCGGCGACCGCGTTCCGTATGCCAGGCGGGGAACCATCACGGGGTTGAACGAATTGGCATGGGCGCTCGCCTGGCTCATTGGCGTTCCAATGAGCACATGGTTGATGCTGCGCTTTTCATGGCGCACTCCCTGGCTGGCATTTGCGGTGCTCACAGCCCTGGGAGCATTGCTCGTACAAACCATGCTCCCCCCCGCCCAGACACCGGCCGGCACCTCACACCCGCAATCGGCGTTGGATGGCCGCGCCTTGTGGCACTTGTGGCACACAGTCTGGCGCATTCCGACCGTGCGCTGGCTCTTTTTGGGTGCTTTCTTCCTGAGCGCTGCCATCGAAACCCCCTTCATCGTATACAGCGTCTGGTTGCAAGATCTGCATGCCATCTCCATCGCCACGCTAGGGTTCGCTTCAACCTTCTTTGGGCTTGCCGAAGGAGCAGCCGAACTCGCCTCGGCACTCTTCACCGACCGCCTGGGCAAACTCACCAGTGTTGCCCTTGGCATTCTCCTGCTGGCCGGGGCAGTGGCGGCACTGCCTTGGTTGGCGGGGCGTTCACTCACCATAGCGGTTCTCATTCTTTCGCTGAGCATTTTCGGGCTTGAATTTGGGTTGGTTTCACTCCTCCCTATTGCCAGCGAAGCAGTCCCCCAACAACGGGCCGCCGTCGTTGGGCTCGTCGGCATGGGGTTGCAAATGGGACGCACGTTAGGGGGATTTTTGGGAAGTTGGTTGTGGCAATGGGAACAATTCGCTATTCACACAAGCGTTGCCGCCATGTTTGCTATAAGCAGCCTGTTCTGCATCTGGCATATCAGGCACGCCGTTCAGTATTGGGAAGAGAGAGGGGGCAACACAGGAGACGGACACGAGCCATGACCAACAAAGCGGCGCCATCATCTCAACAGCGCCACTTTTCGTCCGAGTGGGGGGCGTTTGCCCTGTTCGCTCTCTCGGGCATCGGGCTGAGCCTCTGGCAACGCACACTCCACCCCCTGGCCTGGCTCACACTTGCTTGGCTACCTGTGCTCGCACTTCCCATGTCGTGCCTGCGGAACGCCCTGGCACTCAGTGTCGGCGTTGGCCTTGTGCTCGCAGCATTGGCGTGGTATACGGGCGCCCCGCTCTGGATGCTTCCTGTTCTGCTCATCACGCCATCGCTGGCGCAGTGGGCACTTCACCGCACCACACACGATTGGCGTGCCTCACACACTCGGGTGCAGGCACGCGATGATTTCGTACACAGCGTCCTGAGTACGCTGGGGCATGGCCTACTCCTGCTCGATCTGGAAGGGCACGTGGTGCGTGTCAACACGCGGTGGAACGACCTCGCAGCCGCAGCCACGCCCCCCATGCCAAGGGCCTTCATCGGACAACCCTACCTGCGTCTGCTGGTCGAATACGCCCATCGTCACCAGCATGAACGCCTGCAACGCTTTCTGGAACAGATCGGCGGCTTACTGACAGGCACGCACGACATCTTGCAGGAAGAATTGGCCTTCGAGACAACGACCCTGCGACTGATGGCACGCGCCCTTTCGTTCCACAACCAACATGTGCTGGTGTTCACCCTCACAGACATAAGCGAATGGCACCACATGATGCAATCACTCCACAACGCCGCCGAACAAACCCGCGCCCTGGTGGAAGGAAGCGGTGATGTCTATTTTCGTCAATCGCGCCAGACCATGGCGTTCGAGTATTTGAGCCCCAATGTCGAACAAGTGCTGAGTTACACCTCGGACACGCTAAATGAAAAAGGCTTCGAGTTCATCATTCGCGAATCACAACCCCACAATGCGTACACCCTGCACCGTATCGAACAGTACGAACGCTGGCAAAACGGCGACACACGCCCATTCGTCGCCACGTACCAAATCCACACTGGCGATGGGCGCACCATCTGGCTGCAAGAACGTGCACTCCCCTGGTACGATGAGCAGGGAGACCTACGTGGCTGGCAAGGGACGTGGCGCGACATCACCATACAAAAATGGGCAGAACAAGCCCTACGCCGCAAAGCCAACAAGGCCAACGAACTCATCGCTGCCGTCGCCCAGGGCATTCTCACGCTCGATGCACGCGGCTTTATCCGTGATGCCAATCCAACCGCTATCGAGATGCTAGGGCTGAACCCGCTCGATATCGAAGCACGCCGCCTCTTCGTCGGGAGCATGCCGTTTCTGGACGAGCATGGCATCCCCCTGAGGGGCAAGAACATCCCCGCACTCAAAACATTGCGCTCGGGAGAAGCGCTGGAAGATGAAGTGGTGCAATACATTCACCCCAACGGCGATATTCTCTGGTTCACCCTGAGCACACGCCCGCTCGGTACCGGAAACAGCTACACGCCAACGGGGGTCGTCATCACGTTGACCGACATCACCGCGTTGCGTCGCGAACAAGAGAAACTGCGCTACCAAAGCACCCACGACGCGATGACGGGGCTTCACAACCGAGCGTATTTTGAAGACGTGTGTGCCGCCCTGCAACAAAGTGACAGATCTGTGGGTGTCGTCGTTGTTGACCTGGACGGGCTGAAAGCCGCCAATGACACATACGGGCACGAAGCCGGCGATGAGCTCATCAAACGTGCTGCGCAGGTTCTGCAAGCCTCGTTCCGCAAGAACGATATTGTCGCACGCCTGGGTGGCGACGAGTTCATTGTGTTGCTGCCCAACACGTCCCCCGACATCGTGCAAAAAGCCATGTACCGCCTACGGCACAACATCCGTCGCCACAATGAAGAAACCCAACACCCCATTCCGCTCAGCATGTCCATCGGTGGAGCATTTGCCCGCACTAGTACGCTGCTCGAAGCCGCCATCAAACGCGCCGATGAACGCATGTACGAAGACAAGCGCCGCCGCAAAGCTGGCCGGGATGCTTTTAGTTAGCACCCCCTGAACGTGGTCGTGTACCGTGCTTGGCGATCTCAGGCTGCGAGGAAGTGCCTTCCACCGATGCCCAACATAGACGATGGCATTCATGGCCCGGCGATCGGGCATACAAAGACGCCCACCCTTGGGATATGAATGCTTTGGTGGGAGCAATGTGTCGCTCACCCCGCCTGCCTCCCTTCAATAACAGTACACCACAGAAAGCATTTTTCGGACAGGCTCTAAAAAAATGGGATACGGGTCAAAATCACGCTCAACAGCAGTGAGCAGGTCCTTATTACCATCCCCGAATAGGTGGGAAAATCTCTATCGAATCCAGGATTTTCTGCCCTATGGGCCCTAAGTGTTCCATGTCGGGCTCGCAAAGAATGGGCCAGAATGTAATCTGCCGTATGATTTCCAGCGAGGGAAGGTAGAGATTTAGGCAGGAATGAGGGAGGTGCCAGACGGCTACCCCCTGCCATCCTTTCCCCTCAAGACGATTCACCACAAAGTTCTCAGCGTGGAGGGTTTGCCAGTAAGGAACGATAGCCTCTTGGAATTCGTCCAATGAACGGGGCAATTCCTCGCAGCAGAAAGCGACCATCACCCGGTACTCGTAATACTCGCCTGGGCCGGTGACCACGCCCAAGTATCCACCAGGCTCCCGAAAAACTTTCCATTCGCTCGGAATCTGAAGGCGCACCCCGAGCTCCGGAAACTCGTGAACCTGCCATGAGGTCTGAACAGCGGGAAGTGTAAAGGTAGGAGGAGGTGTCGAAGGCTTCACTCCTCCCGGTGGAGTAGGTTTCCCTTCAACAGATGCAAGCGGCGTCAAGGTAGAGGGCGGCGTCGATGTTCCTTCCACGGCCTTCGAAGTCGTTGTGGGAGATGAAACGGGTGTTACAGTCTGCGGAACCCACCGGGTTTCGGTTCTAGGGGGGACAGACGGGGAGGAGGTCCCCCCTCTCCCCGCCGCGCAACCGCTCACACCGATAACCAGCCACAGGATTCCCAAGTACAATATAAGGGATCTCACCGTTCTCCTCCTTTACCAGCTCATCCACTGATAGTGCCTGATGGTCTCATAATACCCTCCGCCGTTGCCAAAATACCGCACGTGGTGGGGTTCTACGCTTTGGCCGCCATAGACACTCCCATCGGGCTGGTACAGTTGAGCGTTCAGGTAAAGGCCCTGATGAAGGTGATTGGAAGGCCAGGAGCCATCCTGATAGTAACCACTGCGGCCAGCATAGCCGATCACGGTGCTGATCCCCACCTGTTGCCCAGCGGATACGTCGAGGCGCCGCAGGTGAGCCGCCATGCTCCAGTAGCCGTTCCCCAAGTCCACAATCACTACTCGCCCTAATCCAGCCCAACCGCCCCTGGCCCAGCCAGCATAAAGGACCTGTCCCGATGCGGGGGGATAAACACTGTCCCATTCCTTCAAGGGAAAGTCCAGGGCATGATAATCGTTCAGTCCATTTGTCCGATTGCAATATCGATGGAAGCGCTCCCCGTAGTATGACGGACCTGCCTGTGACCATCCCTGAGGCCAGGACGTGCCGGGCCCATTCGCTGTCGAAGCCCAGGGTGTCTGGAGGAACTTCCAAGTCGGCCAATCGGCACAGCCCGGTGCAGCCTGAGGTTCTACAGAGAAGACGTCATTCCCTACGGAGTGAGGGGATTTGCCCTCCGGACTCTCCATCCGACCTGGCCCCTTCGGCTGAGGGAATTCCAGAACCGGTGGCGTTTCGTACAGGGCGTCCTCTGCCCGGATGAGGCGCAGTTCGCTGAGCGAGCGGGTAGCTGGATCGAACGAAAGCAGAGTCAGAAGAGTTTCACACCTCTGTCCGTCTCCGGGGCGCTGGGGGCAAATAATTTCGTAGAGCCTCCCGTGAGCGGCCAGGTAGAGGTAAAGACTAGGATCCATGCCGGGCACATCGGCGATCATGATCCCCTCGTGGGAACCCACCGAGACTGGCCGGGCCCGCAGGTTCAGGTCTGAAAATCCTCGGACCAATTCCTGAGCGCGCTGTGCCATCTGGTTCGGTGTATCGCGATGGCGCCATGCTACCCGCAGGACCATGCGTCCTCCCCGGTCTACGACGGTGAAGCCGAAAGTATCGGAGAGATACTGATCGACCACAACGTGTGTTTCCGGTGGAAGAATCTGCAAGGAGACGCCGAGAATCTCATTCCGATAAACAGGGGCCCCTGCGCGGCTCCTTTCAGCCTGCACCCTAGCAGCCCCTCCGGCCACCAGGCCCAGCATCACCACCATCACGATCAGACCGATCCACCACTGTTTCATGGTTCCACCTCCTTGAATGTTGATTTCTTCGATGACACCTCTCGAAGATGTTTCGCGACCTTTTCGCATCCTGGGCGTGGCAAATGATGGCTTTGTTTCAACGGAACCTCCTTCTTCCCTCAGCGGACCTCCTTGCTCCTTTTGCGTTCAACACTACACTCTCTCTATCACACAACTATCACACCCAGATGCCGAAAGGCCCTTCTGTTGGAATCTGTATGAACTGGCTACGCATTCGTTGCTTTGCCCAACTGAACGTGACAGTCAACGGGGTCCCCCTACATGATCTCCACCGGTCGCCCACCTTACAAGCATTACTCGGTTATTTCGTGCTTCACCGGGACCAGACGCTCGCACGCTGGCAAGTAGCCGGCGCATTTTGGCCTGAAAAGGAGGACGCCCAGGCGCGGCGCGCCCTCAACACGCTGCTCTGGCGCTTTCAACAGGTAGGGAATGGATGTCTGGCTGCCGGTCTACACCTCTCCCGCCACACAGTCCGCTGGTCATCTCCACCAGGGTGTTGGATTGACGTGGTGGCATTCGAAACCTTGACGCTGTGGTTGGAAGAACCCACCTTGCATCAAGCAGCGCCTGAAGAAACACTGCCCGATCTTCAACAGGCTGTCCAGATTTATCGAGGCCCGCTGCTAGCCAACATGGACGCCGAATGGTGCGTCGCGCCACGGGCGTTCTACCACGAGCGCTATGTGCTGGCGTTGGAATGGCTGATAACCGGGTACGAGCAGATCGGTCAGCCCGAAACAGCGCTGGTGTGGGCTCAACGGCTGGTGGAGGCGGAGCCGTATCAGGAATCGGGCCACAGGGCACTCGTGCGGCTCAACCTGGCTTTGAACCGGCCCGCTAAGGTGCAGGCTGCCTACCAGCGCTATGCTCACCTTTGGCAAGAGGAACTGGGGCTTCCACCGACCGACCTCATCCAGCAAGAAGCGAGCAGTGCTTCTTCCCCGTCGTCTGTGCTCGGTGCTGTGCAAGACCACCTCATGCCTCTGTTGGCGTTGTCCCACAACCAGCGTGTGCCCGAAATCGAGGCGTTCGGTCGTCGTGTTGTTCAATCTGCCGAACATCTGGCCGAAGAGGCCGAATCGGCCGGCCGGTGGGCGGTGGCCCGCCAGGCTTACGAAATGGCTTGGGCGGTTTTGCTCCACTTGGCGCCCAATCCGGAGCGTCGTCAATGGGAACTCACATTGCGCTTGCGCGGCGATCGAGTGTACGATTTGATGGCGTGTCGGTCGGCGCAGCGCGAGAACTTGTGCAGAGCCCTTCGGATTGCTCAAGACCTGAACGACACCGCCGCACAAAGTGAAGTCTGCGCCCGCCTCTGTTGGGTCGCCCAGCGAGAAGGCAAGCTGAGCGAGGCTATTCAGTGGGCCCAAGCAGCACTCGATCTGGCCGGAGAGGACAGGCGCCTGCGCGCACAGGCCCTGCGCTTGTTGGGAAGCAGTTACGAGATGCAGGGGGATTATTTGGTAGCTCGTGATTATCACGAGCGTGCCCTGGCACAAGACGAACAGTTTCCGGAATGGCGACGGCTCGATCACCTGAACCTGTGCAGCGTGTACACGTTTGCAGGCAATGACTGGAAGGCCTTGGAACATGCCCAGGCTGCCCTCGCGCTCATTCCCGAAACACCTCCCAATCCCCTGAAAGCGCTGGCTTTGGGTAATCTGGCAAACGTGGAACGCATCTTGGGGGACTATGACGCCGCCATTCGTCACGTGCGCCAGGCTCAGGCCGTCGCGAACATGCTTGGTGCTCAGGAGTTGAAGGCTTGGCTGGCCGGACGGGCTGCTCACCTGTACGCGCAAATAGGCGAGATCGCCCATGCCCGGCTGTGGGCCACGCAGGCGTGGAACCTGAGCACACAAGCCTCCAACATCACCGCCCAGGTAGAGGCTGGGCTCGTGTTAGGATATACGGCTTGTCTTCAAGGCAACTTGAAAACCGTGCGCGACTGGTATGATCAACTCGAACCGCTTCAGGCACTCGAAGGGGGACGGCGATACCGGGCAGCCGTGCTCATCCTGAAGACCCATGTGCACTTGCTGGAAGGCCAGTACGCATTGGCGCAGGAAGCAATTGTTCAGGCCCTGGCCGAACTGGAACGGTCGGGGGAGGAGCGCCGCCGGGTCGCCTGCCTGGCTCTTCTCGCGGTGATTGCACATGCAGAGGGTTGCCACTCGGCTGCCAAACAATACGTTGCCGAAGCACGGGCGGCTTTGCTCGATCGAGTAGCCAGGATACCGAACCCCATAATCCGCAATTGCTTTTGCACGGCCACACCACTGCGTCGCTTTTTGTTAGCGGACCAGTCCGTGATAACGGACGTGGAAAGGGTGGAAGACGGGGAACTGCTGGTGACTGTCGGAAGATCTGCGAGCATTACCAGAGCTGCGGGGTGAAGCATGACCAGGCAATCCTCTCTACCCTCTGATATGATGTGGTGGATGGCCCTGGTGCCGGCTTCGCTTTTGATCATATGACCACTCCTACTCCACAGTGGCATCCCCCGTACTGTTGACGGGAAGCGCCATCTGCATCGTGCCCATGTACACCTGCCACTGCTCCAGCCAGGGGAATTCCCCCGCCCTCAGTCAACAAACTCCGTTTGATGCCCGGTCGGTGGGATTGGGGACTGTCCCCTGGTCCTCAACAGCGCTTTCGTCATCGCTCTGCATACTGCTCGCCATTCCCACTCTATCCTGAACACGATCGTGTGCCGTGCTTGGCGATCCCAGGCTGCGAGGAAGTGCCTTTCATCGATGCCCAGACCCTCGAACATAAACGCTCGAAGCCGCCATCAAACGCGCCGATGAACGCATGTACGAAGACAAGCGCCGCCGCAAAGCTGGCCGCGATGCGTGTGGAACATCCTGAATGCACTGACACACGAGGCGGGCGGCATGCTTCCTGGCTGATTTTCTGCTATACTCTCTTCAACGCATCACCCCATTCAGTTGAGGACGCATGTTCGATTGGCGTTTCACCGAAGAAGATGAACTCTTGCCAGACCTGCCGTCAGCCCCTGCACGGCGTCGAACACGCCGCACCATCGTTTGGTTGACGCTTGGCGTTCTGCTCGTATTCATTGTGGGCGGTATCGCCGCCCGTCTCTGGTGGGAACGCCGCCTTGAACGCATGGAAGCCGATTTGCGCACCTTTATCCTCGATGAAGAACGCGACCGCCTGTTTGGTCGTGTGGAGCGCACACCCTACCTCATCGCCGAAGGCGTTTCGTACACCTGGTGGAAAGCCTACGAGCAAACCTTCACCCGTCCCGACGTCCCACGCCCCGTCGATGTCGCCATTCAGAACATCACCATCGACGGCGACCAGGCGCTGGTTGTGCTCACGCTCGATGGCGTGCCCTACGTGCGAGCATACCGTATCTGGCGCGGTGCCTGGCGGCGTACCGAAGTCCCCCCAGAAGCATGGGGTGATGAACGTCTCGCCCGCCAATTGCCCAATGGCGTCTATGTCATCTACCGCCCACGTGACCGCGCCTTTGGCACCACACTCGCCCACGACTTGCCGGCTCTCTTCGACCTGCTGGCCGCCAGCGATCGCACTGTATCGGTCGAGCAAATCGAAATCGAACCGCACGAATTGCACCCCCCCCTGCTCTTTGCAGGCGAACGCCGCATCGTCCTCAATTCGCCACTCTTGCTTCCCCCCGACGGCGATGGTGCCGAACGGGTTCGCATGGCGCTGGCGGAGACGCTCCTGGCCCGTGTGTTGCCCCCTGCCCAAGGTGAAACGCCCCGCGACACGCTGGTGCGTGCGGCTACCGACATGCTTGCTGCCCACTGGGCGATGCCGCCAGAAGCGTACCGCGCATACGTGAACAGATGGCGAGACCGCTTGCGTGATGAAGCCTCATTGCGACTGGTGCTCGGCGCTCCCTTCTATCCCCCCCTGCGTGCTGGCGTTCTCATCACACCAGAAACGCTCGATGCTGCTGCCCATGTCGCCGCCGCCTATCTCATCGAACAAGATTCCCCCGCCACACTCGTGCGTATGCTCAACGCGCCCACCGACTCATGGGACGAACGCTTGCAAACCTTCTACCAACGCACGGCACGCCAGCTCGAAACCGAACTGATTGCTTTCGTCGAAGGTCGCCCCCCCTCGAAGCGCACGCTTCTTGGGGACACACTCCCCCTTTACGCCCACGTGACGCTCTACGATAGCAGTTTGCCAGGTTTCATCCTCGACAGTGAGACGCGCGAAACCCCTATCATCGCCGAACTGAGCCCAGAAGCGCGTGTCAGCAGTGGCATGGGTGTAGACATTCCACCCACCTGTGTCCCCACAGGTGCCCTCGTCGAAGTAGATGGCACATGGCAAAGCGAGGGGCGACACCTGCTCGCCTCACGCATCACCGTGCGTGAACCACTGGGGGGCGTCTGGCCGCCTTTTGGTACAGCGTCCCCCAACACCATCGCCTTCCTCACCCAGAAAGATGCCCAAACCACAACCCTGCTCGCGCTCAACGAGAACGGCGACACAACACCGCTGCTCCACGTGGCACACACCAGCGTGCGTTTCCGCCAAATTCCACACCGTGGCGACGAAGACCCACGTTTTCTCTTTTTCACCTGGCTGGAACCGTGCCAGCGCTTCTGGTTTCTGCTCTTCGATGCCTACACCGGCGAACTGCACGGTTGGTTCAGCCCTCGCCAGCAAGCCCCCAACATCGGCGTTACCTACACCCACTGGCAACCCGATGAAGCCGCGCCCCTACTCATTCAAGGCCAGCCGCTGGCACGCGGCTTCGGCACACGCTACACCGTCTTCATCCCTCAGGAAACGCCCACCATCAGCGAATTCAGACCCGCGCCCATTCCGCTGGCGCCCGGCGAATGGCCGATTGGGTGGAGCGCAGCCACCCGACGTCTGGTGGTGCGCAACACGCGCACCGAGACAGAAATTGCATTGGTGGACATGACCAGCGGCGAGCGCCGCACTTTCACGCTCAACGACCGCCTACGACTACATGCCCTCAGCCCTGACGGGCGCTACCTGGCATATAGCGCACAACCAACACAGCAAGATGGCCCCCCAACCATCTTGCTCGTGCTCGACCTGACGAATGGTCAAACCATCTACACGCTTCCACTGCCCCAAGGGGAATGGGTCTCCTCGCTCACCTGGTCACAACGCCTGGAAGATCCCCGTCTGCTCTTCGTGGTGCAAAGACCAGGCGAAACCTACACCTTGCGTGCCGCCAATGTGACCCAGCCCAATGCCACACAATTCATCTTGGAAACCGAAAACATCCCGATCTGGAATGCCATCATGTGCCCCGATGGCCGCATTCTTGCCAAACTGGGGCCAGAAGACGGAACCTTGTTGCTCCATGCGCAAAGCACAAGCAGTCAGCCGGTGCCGATTGCCCGCCTCGACCCTGCCACCACACTTGTGGGCTGCCCGGCCGTCCCCCCCACACAGCCGCTTGCCCCCCGTCCCCTGAGCGA
>WFOS01000057.1 GCA_015487975.1 Ardenticatena sp. | reverse complement strand
GTTTTCAGACCGACGGCGCCAGCGCAGCGAGGGATACAAACGCACCCCGCCTGACCTCGAGAGGCACGCACGCCTGACGTGACTTCGAGGCGCGACGCACCTAGCAGGTGCGTCGCGCCTCAGGCCCAGCGGCTCCTACTCCTGCTCCCAGCGTGTCGGCGGCTGAGGTTCCCTCGTGAGCCACCACGCGCGATAAGCGGCCAACACCAGCACGGCATAGGCCCAGCGCTCCAATCCCGTTCTCCCCGCTCCAAGACCATCAGCAACGGCGTGACGGTGTGGCACCCGAAACGCAGCACCTCCGCCACCAACCACCCGTCTGTTTTCAGACCGACGGCGCCACGCTCCGTCTCGTCTCTTCCTCCCCACCACGTTTTGGGTCATCACCAGTCATCGTCGGTTGACAAAATAGTTGAACCAGTTAAAGTTTTCTTTGTTGGTAAAGTCTGTCAACAACTGCCAAGGGAGGTAGAACCATGGCCCACGAATTGCCCGCTCTGCCGTATGCCTATGATGCGCTCGAACCGTACATCGACGCGCGCACGATGGAAATTCACCACACGAAACACCACCAAGGCTACGTCAACAACCTGAACAAAGCGCTCGAAGCCTACCCGCATTTGCAAGACAAGTCGGTCGAAGAAGTGCTGCGCAACATCGAAAGTGTGCCCGAAGACATCCGCACGGCTGTGCGCAACAACGGTGGTGGGCACGCCAACCACTCGCTCTTCTGGACGATTATGGCGCCGAATGCAGGCGGTGCGCCCACGGGCGATCTGGCTGCTGCGATCGACGCCGCCTTTGGCTCGTTCGACGCATTCAAGGAAACCTTCTCGAAAGCAGCTGCGACTCGCTTTGGAAGCGGCTGGGCCTGGTTGGTGGTGACGGCATTCGGCGAGCTGAAAGTCTACTCGACGCCCAACCAGGACAGCCCCTACATGTTCGGGCATACGCCCATTCTGGGATTGGACGTGTGGGAACACGCCTACTACCTGAATTATCAGAACCGCCGTGGCGACTACATCGGCAACTGGTGGAACGTGGTCAACTGGGAAAAGGTGGCTGAATACTACGCCGCTGCCAAGAAGTAAGAGGCATGGCCGCGCACAAGGCCGATCGCTTTTGCCGGTCGGCCTTTTTTCATGCAAAGTGTACTCCAACGATGACGCGCAAGGAGGCAGAAGACCCGTGAACCACGCGCCGACACCGTTACTCGGATGCACGTACTGGCCAACAAGGCA
This sequence comes from Ardenticatena sp., assembly GCA_015487975.1. GTDB lineage: Bacteria > Chloroflexota > Anaerolineae > Ardenticatenales > Ardenticatenaceae > Ardenticatena. The sequence goes on along the minus strand of WFOS01000057.1, from coordinate 21,823 downwards.
GGGGATTTTCTTCTGGAACGACCCCGATGATGGCGAAATCACCGACGAGCTCGCGCATTTTTCCGACATGGGTGGCGCCTTCGTACGGCTTCTTCTGCCTTGGGAGACGTTTCAGCCCAATGCCGAGCGCATCAATACCAAGGCGTTGGATGTGTTGGGGCGTGTGCTTGATGTGGCGCACGAGTGCAAGGTGGGTGTCGTGCCCGTGCTCTTTACAGGGGTGTTGTTTGGGCAGCGGTTTTTGCCACGCTGGGTATTGCAACTCGACCCCACTGCACGCCCGTTTGCCCGCACGGTCAGCGAGGGGCGTGAACAGCCGCATGCGCTGGTGAAAAACATCTATGAGAATCGCCACTTGCTCGATGCGCAGCGGCGCCTCATCACCGAAGTGGTGGGGTATTTTGGCGAACACCCCGCCATTCAAGCGTGGGACCTCAGCGGCAATGGGCTGCCCGCCTATGTACCGCCGCGCACCCCCGACGCTCTGGTGGAATGGGCGGCGCTGCTCCGTGAAACCGCCGCCGAAGCCGAAGCAGGCCGTCATCCCATCTGGTTGACACTGCCCGATACCGCAGTGTTGCTTGCCTTCTTGCCCTGGGCGTGGGATTTGACGCGCGAGCATCTACATATCTTGGTTGAAAGTTATCCGCATACCTCTCCCGCCGCCGAAGAGGCCCCCGCTGATTTCGTCACGTTCATGGCGCATCTATGGCGCACCGTCGCTGAAACCGCGCCTGGCGTGCTGGTCGGTATGGCGACTGCCCCCAACCGTGAACGCGAGTACACCCTGCTTGTGCCCACCGAGTGCGAAGAGAGCCCGCCGATTTCTATTCACCTGCCCCACGAAAGCGTGCAGGCGCACATCTGGCAGGCGCTGTTCGAAACCTTGGGCAAAAGCGACGTGCCCTGGCTGGTGAATGCCACCTTTGCTGACGTTCCCCCCGCCTTTTGGGAAACACCACCCTTCGACACGGCCATTCGCCCGCGATTCATGGGCTTGCTCGCCAGCGATGGGCGCGAAAAAGAAGCCGTGCAGGTGTGGCGCGATGCGACGTTTGCCGCCGACAAAACGGCCTTGCGCCCCCTCGACGTGGATATCGAAGCCTTGCGAGCGGCACCCCAACTCACGCTGACACGCTGGTTCAGGCAGTTTCGCGAAGGCGAAGTGTAAGCAGTGAACGATGGCCTAAAACCGCCCACGCATGCTTTGGGCGTAGCCCGTCAATTCCACATACCCAACCCCCTGCACGGGGCGCTCTCCATGCGTGCCGCGCACATCCACCGCGCCTTCCCAATACTGCACCGAAACCAGCAATTCCTGGTCGGGAAGGACGGGGGTGATGCGCACATCCAGCGCGTGAGCCGGCACGCGCAATCGCCATGCCGCGGGGTAGACCGCGGCCGTGTGGGGGCTTTCCCACGTGGCTTCCACATCCAGTTGCACATCGTCCCGTGTGAGCATGGTGGTGCTCCCGTCGGGGGCAACCAGCGTTCCGCCTGAAACGGTGTCGATCGTGCCGTCGGTACGCCGGAGCTGGAAGTACATCAGCTCCCAGCCGTCATCCAATTGAATGGCAAACCAATCCCACCCCACCTGGTCTTCGCCGAGGGCGCTGGTGCTGAATTCGTGGTCCATCCACGCTGTGCCACGCACAGCAAGCGCCGTGCCATCGGGGCGCGTGATGCGACCTTCCGCCAGCAGGCGCGTGAACGAGTAGTAGTACGAGGCGTTGCCAGGGGCATCGTCTTTGGGGCTCCATCCCGCTTCCCCATGCAGAACAAGCGGTTTCTGCGCCTGTGCCACCAGGTCGAGGAGCGCGCCGTCGGCATGGGTGGCAAACAGGCGGACATGGTCCGCATCCTCGCCAATCGCTTCCACCCGCCAATCATCGAGCCAGACACGGTAGGGGGGCGCTTCTGCTCCTGCCAGCCCAGCGGCACCACGTGCCCAGCGTTCTTCGGCGTGGAAGCGTTGACGGGCGCGGTCGGTCATGGCGAAATGCGCGAAATAGACCTGGTTGGTTTGCCACGCTGAGCGTGGTTCGGGTGGCTGAGGGGTCAGCCCACGGCGGAAGAACGTGAGCTGGAAGCCAAAGCGGTCGCCATTTTCGGCCAACAGGTTGCCCGTGTAGTACCACCATTCGGTTTGGAACGAGGGATGCGCCCCGTGGTCGCGTGGAAAGTCGAACGGGCGTGGTGCAAGTGCTCGCTCGAACCCCTCATCAGCGGGGGCGGCAAGCGATTCGGCTACGTCGAGGCGCATTGTGGCAGATGGGCGGGGCTCACGACGGGTCAGGACCCAGCCACCCCCCATTGCCAACAGCAGGAAAACAAGCAGCAGCACGCGGTGCATGTTCATCGGGTTTGGTTCTCCATAAGGCCTGATTATTCGTTGCGTATGGCGGCCGCCACATGCAAACGGGTCAACCGCCAGGCAGGAAAGAGCCCCGCCACAATTGCAGCCACAATCGCCACTACCAGCGCTTGCCAGAGCGCCGAGGGCGAAAGTGCAAACTGAATTGTCCAACCGAAAGAGCGTTTGTTGATGATGAAGACCAGGATGGCTGCCAGCGTGATGCCCGTCGGCCACGAGAGCACGCCGGCCAGTGCGCCCATCAAACTTGTTTCCAGCACGGTGAGCTGCCAGAGTTGGCGAGGTGTGAGCCCAATAGCGCGTAGCGTTGCCAGCTCGCGCGTGCGTTCGATTTGTAGCGCCATCAACGCACTGAGAACGCCAATGAACGCGACGACGACCGCCAACAATTGCAGCGCCCGCGTGATGGCAAACGTGCGGTCGAACACGGCCAGGGCTGCTTCGCGCAGGGTGCGGTTGGTACGCACCAGCACATTTTCCCCCGCGAGCACCGCGCGGATGCCATCTGCCACGGTGGAGACATCGGCGTCGGGGCTGGTGTAGATGCTGTACGAGGACACCCACGGATCATTCCAACGGATGCGGTATGTTTGCAAGTCCATCAGCACCACGCCCTGGTCGGCGGAGTAGTCGTAAAAAACGCCCACAATGGGCACATGTTCTTCGCCTTGCCGTGTGCGCAATGTCAGCGTATCGCCGCACGAAACGCCATGCCGATACGCAAACGGTTCCGACACGATCACCGCTCCTGCGCGTACTGCCGTTGCCACGTCGTCCAGCGTGCCGTTGCGACAAATGAAGAGAGCAGGGTCGCGTGGGCGCTTCCACTCCACCGCCACCAGCAACAACGGGCCCATGTCGGGGCTGTCGATGAGGACGTTGCGGGCTGCTTCGACGACGGCGACGCCTTCGACAGTGGCTATTCGCTCACCCAGCGTGGGATCGAGGGGGGCATCGGCACGGTTGCCCGCAAGCGCGGGGGCCGAGACGTACACATCGGCACGCAGCGTCGAATCGAGCCAGCGTTCCACTGTCAGGCGGAAGGCGTCCACCATGAGCGCGACGCCGATGCTGACCGAGACTGCGACCATGAGCGCGGCAATGGCCAGCCCCGTGCGGCTGAGTGCGTTGGCAATGGTGCGTGGGGCCATGCGCCCCACTGGGCCTAGGATCTGCCCAAGGAGTGGACTTCCCAGCCGCGCCATCAGCAGGATGGTGGTGGGGGTAAAAGCGGCAAACCCCAACACCACGCCGAACACGCCGGCAAATGCTGGTGGGAGCGCACGCGATGGCCATTGGAGCATTCCCCACGACAGCACGAACAAGAGCCCCCCTACGGCTGCCAGGCAGGGGGCGATGTGGCGCGTGCGGCGTTCCAGGCTGGATCGGCGCATGGTACCCGCAGGGGGGGGAGTGGCGGCTTCATACGCGGGGAAGAGTGTCGCTAGCAAGGTGGCCGCCATGCCCAGCGCCAGCCCTTTCAGCAAGACCAGCGGTGGTATGGCAACGTCACGCACCGACACCACGAAATAGAGGTCGTTGATGGTTTGGGTCACAAGGCGCACCAGCTCGCGCGCCAGCAGGATACCGAACAGAACACCCAGCACGCTCCCGATCGCCCCTAGCACCAACGCCTCGCCTGCAATCAACCCAAAAAGCCCTTCGCGGGTGATGCCGAGCGCCCGTAGCGTTCCCAGCACAGGACGGCGTTGCACCACCGAAAAGGTCATCGTGTTGTAGATGAGGAACATCCCCACCACCAGCGCCAGCAGGCTGAGCGCCGTCAGGTTGAGTTCGAACGCGGCACTCAACTGACGCACGCTTTGCGCCTGGCGGGCGGCAGTTGTCAGCGTGACGTCGGGTGGCAGAAGGGCGCGGATGCGTTCCAGACGGGCAGCGCTGGTGGGATCGTCGTCGGGGGCGAGCAGGTCGATGCGGCTCAGTCGCCCTTCCATGCCCAGGACCTGTTGCGCCATGCTGATATCCGCCAGCACGATGCCATCCAGAGCACGGCGGGTAAACGCATCGGCGGGTTCAAGCAGGCCAGCCACCTGAACAGCCATGCCGCGGGTGCCGTAGCGCAAGTGCAGTCTCTCGCCTGGTGCGATACCCGCTTGCACCGCCACATCACGCGCCAGCACGACCACGGGATCGCCCCGCAAGAAGGGGACGAGCAGGTCGGGCGGCAGGTTGGGCGACGTGGCGAGGTAGGGGCGGAAGGGGGCTTCGGCAAAGGGATCGACTCCCAACAGGCGCAGAGGCGTCTCGCCGAGTTCGTCCACGCGCACGTAGCCTTCTACCACAGGCGCGATGAGCCGTTCGCCCAACTCCGTGCGTAGGCGTGTGTAGAGGCGTTCGTCCACACCGCCTGGGCCACCCACAATGTGGTGGGTCGCACGCCCGGTAATGCTTTCGGTTGAAAGCGTGAAAGCACGTGCAGCACTGGCATTCGCCAAATCAACCGCCACGACGACTGCTACGCCCAGCGCAATGCCCACAACCGTCAGCACACTCAGCCAGCGCCGCCGCCAGAGTGCCCGCAGAATGTACCGCCATTGCCAGGTCAAACGCTCATTCATGCAACACCGCTTCCGCTTCGGGGACGAGTTTACCCTGCACAATGCGCCACACGGCATCGGCACGGCGCACCGCAGCGCGGCTGTGGGTCGCCATGAGCATGGTCACCCCACGGTCGCGCACCAGCATTTCCAGCAGGTCGAGCACCTGCTCGCCTGTTTCCAGGTCGAGGTTCCCTGTGGGTTCGTCGGCAAGCACCAGACGAGGCGCATGCACGAGCGCCCGTGCAATCGCCACGCGCTGCTGTTCCCCACCCGACAGCGTGTCGGGGAACGCCGCTTCGCGTCCAGCTAGCCCCACCTGTGCCAGCAACTCGCGAGCGCGGGCGCGGGCTTCACGGAGTGGCACATGCCGGAGTTCCAGTGGAAGCGTGACGTTTTCCAGCACGGTCAGCGTGGGGATGAGATTGAAAAATTGGAAGACAAACCCCACCTGTTCGCGGCGGAAAAGCGTGCGAGCGCGCTCGTCCAGGGCGGTCATGTTCACGTCACCGATGCGAATGGTGCCGTGGTCGGGTGTGTCCAGCCCCGCCACCAGGTTGAGGAGCGTACTTTTGCCTGTGCCGCTTCGCCCCAGAAGTGCCGAGATGCGCCCTGTGGGAAACGTGTGTGACACATCGTCGAGAATGACGCGGGTGCGGTCGCCTTCTCGAAATGTTTTGGTAATGCGGTCGAGTGTAATCATACCAGCACGCCTTGCCTGTGCATTGTTTCACAAAGGTGCAAGAGATTGTAGCCGGCGCAAGAGTGGTTGACAATGTCTTGGCCTTGGGCTTCAATCCAGCCAGAGATGCTCGCCACAACGAACACGAACAGGAGGTCGTATGCGCAACGATTTGCAACAGCACCTCGACTACATCCGCCAGCGCGTTGTCCCCAACCGCCGCGCGACGACAGCACCGCTTTCGTCCGAGTACATTGCCGACATCGAGGCGCGACCACAACCCCCCTTGCTCATTCGTGGCATGGAACAGTTGAACGGGGGGTTTTGGTACGAGCAGCATGAAACCTTGGAATGGCTCTGGCGTGCCACGGATGAACCCGTGCGCGACGTGTTCAAGGGGATTTTGCTGACGGGGGTTGGGGCCTATCACGTGCGCCGACGCAACCTGCATGGGGCGCTGGCAAAATGGACATCCGCGTTGGAGTATCTGCGCCCGTATGCGGGCACGCGCCCCTACGCGATCGAAGTGGATGCGCTGTTGGCTCAGGTGGACGGGTTTGTGCAGCACCTGCAGGCCGAAGCGTCTCCCGATTGGGAAGCCATCAAGCCGATGGTGCGTGGCTTGCGTGTGCACTTCCAGCGTCGGGCGGCGGAGCCGCGTGTTACCGCGATGTTGCAGCGCCTGGATTGGGCGTACAACGAAAGTGTGATGGCCTTTACGCGCAACGTGCGCGATCTGAGTGAGGAAGAAGCCGACTGGCACCCTGTGGAAGGGATGCGCACGATCCGCTTTTTGATTCAGCATATTGGCACTGGGAAAGTGGTGTACGAGAACTGCCTGTTTGGGGATGGCTCGCTGACGTGGGACGCGGTGCATCCGCCCCAGAGCATTCCCGACCTGCTACACTGGATTGCCGAGACGCAAGAGCGCCTGCGCCTGGCATTCGGATTTGCCGAAGATGTCATGCTAGATGAGGAGCGTGCGTTCTTCCGCTGGACGTTGTCGGTGGAACGAATTGGGAACATTCTAGCGGAACACGACCTGTATCACGCGGGAGAAATCAACGCGATTCGCGAGCAGTGGCGGGCACGGCGCCGGTGAAGCGCCGTGCCCTCATTCCACAAGATAGCCTTTTTGACGGAGTACTTCGCGGGCGCGTGTCAGGGCGTCGTTGGTTTGGGCTTCGAGGGTGTGCAAATGCAGCCCGTCAGTGAGTTCGCTGAGTAGGTGGGCCTTGGTTTCGCGCAACTGTTGCATGAATTGGGCGACGTCGGCACGTGAAGCAATGTGCAAATTGCCACGCAACTCCCCATAAATGGGATGCTCGACAATGACATCCACCACTTCCACACCTGCATCTACCAGCGCCAGCAACTCGTCCTCGGTCTGTTCGGGTGTGTGGCGTACCGCCACCACAATGCGCCAGACGGTACGGCCTGGTGGATAGACGTAGTAGCCGCGTGGGCTGGCATGAATTTCTTCACCAGCTGCCCGCAATACCGCAATATCCTGCACGATGACTTGACGGCTGACGCCAAACATCTCCGCCAGCGTCGTCCCTGTGAGGGGCGCCTTGGCTTGCCGCAACACCTTTACGATTGCACGCCGACGCTCTTCGGTTGAGGTGTTGGTGTGGTGGGGACTTCTTTGTGCCATGCGACCTCCATTTCTTCGCTTTCCAGACGAATATGGCACCCTACGCTTTGCGTGTTGTTCAAAGCAGCATGAGCAACAAGGAAGGCGGCAGTTGCCGCGTGCCAGGTGCGAATGGTTGCCAGGCTGGGATGGCTTTCATGATACATGGAAGCCGCTTCTTTTCGCAAGCGCGCGAATGTTTCGACGGCATGGTGCAGCCCTGCCGAGGTGCGCACCAACCCGACGTGTTGCCACATGAGGGCGTGGATATGTTCCAACAGGGTCTCTGCTTCGTGGGTGCTGGGGGATGTGCCATGCGGCATTTCGGGTATGTGCAAATGTGCCGGTGGGCGCGGACGTTCTTGCGTGAGGTGATGCGCCACCCGTGCGCCCCAGACGACGCCTTCGAGGAGCGATGTGCTGGCAAGGCGGTTCGCGCCATGCAGCCCCGTGCAGGCAACTTCCCCCACGGCGTAGAGGTGGGGCACATTGGTGCGCCCCCATGCATCGGCGACGACGCCGCCGCAGGTGTAGTGTGCGGCTGGCGCTACGGGAATCGGCTCGCGTGTGATGTCCACGCCGTAGGTGGCGCAGGTTTCGGTGATGGTGGGAAAGCGTTCGCGAATGCGCTCAGGTGGCATCACTGATGCCAGGTCGAGCCAGACGTGTGGAAGGCCGCGTCGCTGCATTTCGGTGAAGATGGCGCGTGCCACCACATCGCGCGGGGCAAGGTCGCGCCATCGAGGGGCGTAGCGCGCCATGAAGGCGTCTCCCTCATCGTTCAGCAGACGTGCCCCTGCGCCGCGCACTGCTTCGGAGATGAGAAAGGCGGGGGCGTTGGGCGCGGCGAAGGCGGTGGGGTGGAATTGCACGAATTCGAGGTCGGCGAGGGTGGCGCCCAAGGCGTGCGCCATAGCCATTCCATCGCCAAGGGTGCCAGGCGGGTTGGTGGTGCGGGCATAGAGCGCTGCCAGCCCGCCCGTAGCCAGCACGGTTGCCCCTGCCATCACCAGCCGCCAACGTGCTTCGCTTTCGACCCAAAAGAGCGCTCCTGCACAGGCGGTGGCGTCGGCGGTGCGGACAAGCATTGCCGCCATGTGCGCTGTTAGCAGCGTTATGCGTGGATGGTCGCGCAGCGCATTCAGCAGGGCGATGTGAATAGCACGCCCCGTGGCGTCGGTGGCGTGGATGATGCGTGGGCGGGAATGTCCCCCTTCGAGCGTGCGCGCAAGGTCTCCGTTGGATGTTCGATCGAAGGGGACGTTCAGCCGTTCGAGCAGCAAGCGCTCTACGGCGGTGGGGCCTTCGCTGGCGAGGAGATGAACGGCCTCGGCGCGGTTCTGGTGGCTTCCAGCACGCAAAATGTCTTCGGCGAGCAAACGGGGCGAGTCATCCTCGCCCCGATAGACAATGCCGCCTTGTGCGTAAAACGTGTTGCATTCGTGGGGATCACGAGCTTTTGTGGCAAGCACCACAGGTATGCCGGCATCGGCGAGGCATAGCGCCGTGATACCGCCTGCAACACCGCTTCCAATGACCAGCACGGGTGTGTGGATGATCTCCATGGTCGGCCTCGTTTACCCGATTTCAAGCATGCGTTGCACCGCACGGAGTGCCCGCACGCGAATCTCTTCGGGAACGTGGACTTCGTACTGGATGTTTTGCAGGGCGGCGAGCGTATCTTCCAGGCGAATCTGGTTCATGTGGCGGCACCGGATGGAGCAGAGCCGCACCATTTCTTTGTCGGGATGGGCGGCGGCGATGTTGTCGCCCATGGCGCATTCGGTCAGCAGAAGATACCGCGGCGCGTTGGTTTCTTTCACAAAACGAATCATGGCGCTGGTGCTGCCCGAAAAATCCGCAGCCGCGACCACTTCGGGGCTACATTCAGGGTGGGCGAGCACGACCACGTCAGGGAAGGTGGCACGCACGTTTTCGATGTCCTCGACGGTGAAGCGTTCATGCACTTCACAACGCCCATGCCAGGCGATGATATGGTAATCGAGCGTGGTGTCGTGCCCGTCGCGCGGGATTTGAGTGGGGAAAATGACATGCTTGCCTGTTTCGCGGGCAACGTTGCGTGCCAGATACTCGTCTGGCAAGAAGATGACTGTGTCGCTCTGCAACGATTCGACCACTTCGACGGCGTTGCTCGATGTGCAGCACATATCCACTTCGGCTTTCACGTCAGCGTAGGTGTTGATGTATGCCACGATGGGAACACCAGGAAACTGCTCGCGCAGGCGGCGCACGTCTTCGGCAGTGATGCTTTCAGCCAGCGAGCACCCAGCTTTGCGCGAGGGGATGAGCACGGTTTTTTCGGGGTTGAGGATTTTGGCGGTTTCGGCCATGAATTCCACACCACAGAAGACGATGATGTCGCTGTCGGTTTGAGCGGCGCGGCGGCTCAATTCCAGCGAATCCCCCACGAAGTCTGGGATGGTGTGGAAGAGTGCTGGTTCCATGTAGTTGTGCCCCAGGATGATGGCGTTGCGCTCTTTTTTGAGTGGCAAAATGTGCGCCGCCAGTTCGGCTTTGTACCAGAGTTCGGCGTCGGGGGTAAAAGCCCCTAGTTTGGCTTTCAGGTCGGCGTAAATCTCTTCGACGGTTGGGGTTTGGATGGTGGTTGTCATAGGGTACGCTCCTGTTGTCGAATGTTGGTTGGCATATGAACCAGCATGCTGAGGTCGAAGGCTGGCGCGGAATGGGTGAGTGCGCCTACGGAGATGAAGTCCACACCTGTTTCGGCAATCTGCGCCACCGTTTCCAGCGAGACGTTGCCAGAGGCTTCTAGCGGGATGCGCCCTGCCACCATCTCGACGGCAGCACGAATGGCATCGAGTGGCATGTTGTCCAGCAAAATGCGATCGACGTTCAGTGCCAGTGCTTCGCGCACGTCGTCGAGCGTGCGTGTTTCCACTTCGATTGGGCGGTGTCGAGGGTCGCCGGCACGCACACGCTGAACGGCGGCGGTGATGCTGCCAGCAGCGGCGATGTGGTTTTCCTTGATGAGCACCATATCGTACAGGCCCATGCGGTGGTTCTGCCCACCCCCCAGGCGTACCGCCCACTTATCGATCAGGCGCAGGCCTGGCGCGGTTTTTCGCGTGTCGAGGATGACGGTACGAGTGTGTGCGACGGCGTCCACGAAGCGGCGGGTGAGGGTCGCAATCCCCGACATACGTTGCATGAAGTTGAGCGCGGTTCGTTCACCCAACAGCAGCGCATGTCCTGGCCCTTCGATCGTGGCGACGTCGGTGCCACGCGTGATGGCTGCACCGTCTGGGACATGGGGCGTGTAGCGCACACGTTCGTCCAGCAAGGTGAATGTGCGTGCTGCAACGGCCTGCCCTGCTACCACGCCATCGGCCTTGGCACGAATAGTGGCGGAGAGCCACATGTCGGGGGGGATGGTGCATTGTGTGGTGATGTCGCCATCGCCAATGTCTTCGTCCAGCGCACGGCGGATGATGTCGTCGAGCAAGTTTGTACGGTGTTTGTCCATGATGCTCCTCTGTCTGTATCATCGCGTTGATAGTGTGTAGGGTACACTTTTTTGCTGTCTTGTCAATTGTCTTGTCAGTTCGTCGCCACCGGTGCGTGCACCCTACGAAGGCACTTGACACCCATGCCCCACCGCGCTAGCATGGCCGCCGTCCGAGCCAACCATCACTCTGGAAATCATCATGACAATGTGGCGCGATGTAGCCGAACAAGCCATTCGTGGTTTGGGCGTTCGCCCAGGCGAATTGATTCAGGTTCGCGAGCATACAGGCCGCCTGGACGTAGTCACCGAAATGCTGCTTGCGATCGAGCGGGCTGGTGCAACCCCCTTGTTGGAATTGACCCCGCCTGCATATCTCAAACGTCTGCTGGACGAAGCACCACTTTCGTACCTGCTGAATTGGGACGAACACCGCCTTCGCTGGATGGAAGATGTTGACCGCGTGCTGGTGCTTCAGGGGGCTGGCGTGAACGCCGATGATCTCGACCCCGACGCGCTCGATGCGTGGAGTAGTGCTGTTCAGCGGTTGACGGCGCTGGAAGAAGAGCGCCATTTGCCCTACATGCTGGTGGCTGTGCCCACGGTGGAGCGGGCACAGCGTCTGGGGATGTCGCTTCGCGAGCTAGAAGCCTACGTCTTGCCTGCGCTGGTGGTGCCTGTGGAAACGTTGCGCGAGCGCATTCAGGCTGTGTTGAACCAGGTCTATCAAGCACACACGCTGACGATTTCGACCGATGGGTTCGAGCTGCATGTGCAGCGTGGCCGCCGTCGCTGGCTCACCGACGATGGCTTTGTGGATGAAGAAGACCGCATTACGGGGGCGATAACCAGCAACCTGCCTGCGGGCTCAGTCTATACCACGGTCATAGAAACGGCGACGGTTGGGCATGTGCAGGTGCACTACAACGGGCAACCAGTCGTGCTGACGTTCGATCGGGGCGAGATCGTGGCGGTGGAAGGCCGTGGCGCGGACGCGTTCCTGGCGCTGTTGGAACGCCACACCGGCGATTGCCGCCGTGTGGGGCATGTGGGTATCGGGGTCAACCCTGCCCTCGACCGCTCCATTCGCTGGACGGTCATCGATGAACATGTGGCAGGGGCTGTTTTCATTTCGTTGGGCGAGAACCGCTACATGGGTGGGCACAATGCCAGTTCGCTCAACATTGATTTGCCCCTAGGCGCGGCAACGTTGTTGGCCGACGAAACACTAGTGGTGCGCGATGGGCATTTGCTGGTGTGAGCCCGGTTCGATTGGCATGCAAAAAAGCGGAGACCCACTCGGTCTCCGCTTTTCGATTGGTGGTCTTAGGTGTGGGCGAGGACGTTAGTGCAGGTTGTAGAACGCGTCGCGGCCAAGGTACACCGCGCCTTCGTCCAGCATTTCTTCGATGCGGAGCAGCTGGTTGTACTTCGCCACGCGGTCGGTACGGGCAGGCGCGCCAGTTTTGATTTGCCCCGCGTTGAGTGCGACGGCCAGGTCGGCGATGGTGGTATCTTCGGTTTCGCCGCTCCGATGGCTGATGACCGCAGTCCAGCCAGCGCGTTGCGCCATTTGCACAGCAGCAATGGTTTCGCTCAACGTGCCAATCTGGTTGACTTTGATGAGGATGGCGTTCGCGGCGCGGCGCTCAATGGCTTCTTCCAGGCGGGTCACATTCGTCACCAGCAAGTCGTCGCCCACCAACTGAACGCGGTTGCCCAGGCGTTCCGTCAGGTTGACCCAGCCATCCCAATCATCTTCGCTGAGCCCATCTTCGATGCTGATAATGGGGTAGCGATCGACCCATTCCGCGAGGAAGTCGATCATTTCGTCGCTGGTGAGGGCGCGACCTTCTTTGGGCAGGTGGTATTTGCCATCCTGGTAGAGTTCACTGGCAGCAGCGTCCAGCGCCAGCATGATGTCCTGTCCTGGGTGATAGCCGGCGTCTTCGATGGCTTCCATAATGAGGTCGAAGGCTTCGGCGTTGGTTTTGAGCGAGGGGGCAAAGCCGCCTTCATCACCCACGTTGGTGGCGTAGCCATATTTTTTGAGCACCGATTTGAGCGAATGATAGACTTCGACACCCATGCGCAGGGCCTCGGAAAAGGTTTCGGCACCGACAGGCATCACCATGAATTCCTGGAAGTCGGCGCTGTCGGCGGCATGTTTACCACCGTTGAGAATGTTCATCATGGGGACAGGCAACACGTGACCATTGACACCGCCCAGATAGCGATAGAGTGGCAAGCCAAGCGAATTGGCTGCGGCATGCGCCACCGCCAGCGAGACCCCCAAAATGGCGTTTGCGCCAAGATTGCTCTTGTTGGGTGTCCCATCGAGTTCGATGAGCATGTTGTCGATTTCGTACTGGTCGAGCGCGTTCCAACCGATGAGTTCGGGGGCGATGGTTTGGTTCACGTTTTCGACGGCTTGCTCGACGCCTTTCCCCTTGTAGCGCGAGGGGTCGTTGTCGCGGAGTTCGACGGCTTCGTAGGCCCCTGTGCTGGCGCCACTCGGTACAGCTGCGCGCCCGATGGTGCCGTCGGCTAGCAAAACTTCGACTTCGACGGTGGGATTGCCGCGAGAATCGAGAATTTGACGCGCCACGACATCTTCGATCATCGTCTCTTGCTGCATGGGGGTTCCTCCTTCATTTTGAAAGGTTGCACCGCGTGTAGTGGCGCCGTTGCCAGCGGCACGCAGTCTATCACAATTCGCGTTTTTGCGCGAATATCGCCAGTTTGTGAAATACACCACAAAAGCGTTTAGGGGCTTTGCAGTCGTGTGATGTGGCCTTCGTAGGCGTCCACCAGAAGCGTTTCACCTTCGTGTATCTGTTCGATGATGCCAGCAACACCCATGATGGTGGGAACGCCATATTCGCGGGCGAGGACAGCGGCGTGGCTGAGCAGACCGCCATGTTCGGTAATCAGGGCGGCGATGTGTTCGAACATGGGGGCCCAGCCTGGGTCAGCGGTGGGGGCAACCACGATGTCGCCTGACTGGATGCGGGCAAGGTCTTGTTGGGTGCGCACCAGCCGCGCGGGCCCTTGGGCAATGCCAGGGCTGACAGGGCGGCCTTGCCAGGTTTCGCCATTGTGAGAGGCAACGAGGGGGGTGTTTCCTTGCAGGAAGGTGGGGAAGTGGGCTTGGGGCGCTCGTTGCCACGCTGCCATGAGCCGCTTGCGTTCGCGTGTTCGCGCTGTGGCCAGGTGGGCAAGCGCAGGGGAAAGGTCGGCAGCGAGCAGTTCGCCCAGTGTGAGGCCAAAGATGTGTTCGGCCATGGCGGGAGCGTCGGTGGGAGCGGCGGTGTGCCATGCCTGCCAGATGAGCAGCGCCAATCGCCGTTGGCGTGCGAGAATGCGTTGCCAGGTGAAACGTTGTTCTTCGCGCAGGCGCAGGATGGCACGCAACCAACGCACAAAGTTGCGCAGCCAGAAGGGAGGTGCTTCGGGCGGCGGGAGCGGCGTGTCACGTGCGCTTGTCAGCAGGTCAGCCAGGGTGGCGGGGGCTTCCGCCAGTGGGGGGGCGGCACAGTCGAGCGTGAAGAAGCGATGTCCGAAACGGTGGATGAAGTCGCGCAGGGCGGCGGAAAATGGTGTTTCTCCCACGCGGGCAATGGCTTCGTCGCATGTTTGGGATTGGCGCAGGATGGCAAGCGTTTCTGGGGTGGCCAGTGTGGCAAGGTGCGCCAGGGCTTTGTTGAGACGAGTGGTGGATGTGTCCAGCCCGCGGGTGAGCGCGGCAGCGCGTTCTGTCGCCTGATGGGGGCGATACCGCAGACGCAACAGCCGCAAGAGCAGGGTGTACCCGATTTCGGCGTAGAGCAGGCTCCACCGATGGAGGCGCAAGAGGGTATGGGCTTCGCTTTGGGTTTCGCTGAGCAGTTGGCGGGCGGCTTGTATGGCGTCTTCCGGTTCGAGCAGCGCCAGCGCGTCGATGCGCACGCGCCATTCGACCATACGGGCTTGCAAATGCTGCTCGAACGCTGCCCAGCGTGCCGCGTTTGCCCAGGGGAAAACCATGCGCCCGTCGGTGCGAAAAGCTCGCCAGGCGTTGCGTATGAGGTGCATCCCCCAGCGAGGGGTCGGCGTGTTGCGTCGTTGGGATGTGTCGCCGTTGGGAAAGTAGCGATGGGCATCGTCGGGAAGCAGCCACTCGGGGAAGAGTTTGTAGAGCCGCTGCCAGACAGCAACCCGCACATAGGGGTGGCCATTCCAGAGTTTCCAGAGGGGACCGTCCACGTCGTCTGCGCCGAGGAGAATGAGTGGCCAACGCAAGGCATGCCATTCCAATCCGTCGGCAACCAGGCTCCACCCAAAGGGGGAGACAGGGTGTGGCAGACGTTCGTTGAGAAACGCTGCTGTCCAAAGCCAGTCGTCATCACCGTAGATGTGGGTGAAGAAGCCCGTACTGAAAGCGGTGATGGGGCGTACCTGCACAATCCAGAGCTGTTCGCCGTCCCATGCCCATTCGATGTCTTGGGGGGTGCCGAAGCGTTCTTCTGCTTGTCGAACGCGCGCCACCAGTTCACGCACGACAGGTTCGGGAAGGAGGGGCACACCGTCCCATGTGATGGTATCGCCGTGTATGGTCAGCCGCACACCGTCGCTTGTCCCGCCAAGCAAGGTATCCGCTAGCCCTTCCACCATTTCGATGACGATCGCATCACCTGTTGTGGGATGACGCCCAAAGGCGACGCCTGCCACACGCGCATCCACCTGCTGTTGCACAAGGACCGTCATCTCGTCTCTGTTCGACGTCGCCTTACGCACCGCTTCGATAGCGCGGCAGATGGCATCGAACCCGCGCACGTGCAGGTAGGTGGGAAATTGCCCCGCCAGGCTGGTGGTTTCGCTGTCTTCGTGTATGGCTGAGGAGCGTACCGCGACAGTGGCGTCGGGGGCAATCCCCGCTTGTGCGAAGGCGTCGGCAAGGTGGGCAGGGGTGCAGGGCGCAGTGGGGGGAATGATGATGGCGGGCGGCACAGGCCACCCCTCGGCGGCAAGAGTGGCCAGCCGTGCGGCCTTGGCCCCCACACGTGCGGGGTCGCGGCTTTCGGGGTCGCGGCTTTCGGGGTCGCTCCAGGTGAGTAGGCGCATGGTGTCGGCCACGGGTTTCCCCCTAAGCGGTCAGGTGGTCAGGACGTCAGGCGGGGAAACGTCAGCAGCAGCGTTTCCCATGCGAGTTGCGGCTGGACGTTGGTTTCGTGCAAGAGCCGCAGCGTGGTTTGCACCTTGCGCAACACCACGAGCACCTGCTCGCGGGAGATGTGTTGAGCGGCGTGGCGCAGCGTTGCGATGTCGTCGATGTTGGTGATCGCTGTTTCGGCGTTGGCCGCGACGAGCAGCACATCGTGCCACCAGGTGGCCCAGATGTGCAGCATGTCCAACCGTTCGGCCTGTGCCAGTGTGGCTGCGTGTTCGAGGCGGTCGGTGTACGAAGCCGTCAGGAGCGTGTGCAGCAGCTCGATGGCTTGATGGCGGGCGTTCAGCAGGTTGGGAGTAGTGGCAGCTTGCAAGGCCCACCCGACACGCCCCGCACTCAACCGCGCGATGAGGGCGGCTTCTTCGGGCGTACTGGTCTGTTCGCGCACCAGGGCTTCGATGTCGGCACGCGGCACAGGGCGCAAAGTGAGCACCTGACAGCGTGAACGAATGGTGGGGAGGAGCAAGGCTTCGTCGGTGGTGGTGAGGATGATGACGACGAACGAAGGCGGTTCTTCCAACGTTTTGAGGAACGCATTGGCAGCTTGTGTCGTCAGGCGTTCGGCGTTGGCGACGATGAGCACCTTGTAGCGCCCTTCGACGGGGCGGCGTGCCAGCTCGGCTTGCAGGGCGCGGATGGTATCGACCTTGTAGGTGTTGGCGAGTGCCTTTTCGCCCAACAAGTCGCGCTGTGTTTCGGGCGTGAGCATGAGCACGTCGGGATGGTGCTCATGCTCGACAAGAGCACAGGCGCGGCAAACGCCACAGGGAGCAGCGTCGCGCTGTTGGCAGAGCAGCGCCTGGGCGAATCGGCGGGCAAGCGTTTTGCGCCCGCTGTGGGGGGCGCCGATGAAAAGATAGGCATGCCCGGGCTGTGTATGGGCGGCATGTGCCAGCAAGCGCACTGCGTGAGCATTGCCGATGAAACGCCAGCGTGCCAGCGTTTCGTTGTCAGGCGTGGTTGTGGGGGATGTGGACATGGGTGAATGTTCCGCTTTCGGTGTCGTAGAGACCAAATGTTGGGTCGCCGAAGCGCCCCATGACCTCGCCCGGGTTGGCCAGCAGCGTGCGTCCTACCATTTCGCTGTGGCGTGTGTGGTCGTGGCCGTAGAACGCCGCGTCGAATACACCGCTTTGGGCGATACGGCGGGCGATGTCGGGGTAGTGGTTGATGGCGATGGATCGCCCGCCGTATTCGAGTTCGGCGTATTGCCCATGCAGGTGCACATGGGTGAAACGGGATGCGACTTGCGCCAGCAGGAAGGGGTCGCCGTCGTTGTTGCCAAAAACCGCGTGAATGGGGCCGCTGAAGCCTTCGGCAATGTGGGCCAGGGTGAAGGGGGCGCAGAAATCACCCAGAAAGAGCAAGACGTTGGCTTGCTCTGCGTTCACCAGCCGCAATGCTTCAGCCAGATTCCAGATGTTGTCGTGTGTATCACTCATGACGGCGATACGCATGATCGTCCTCCATGCTGTGCACAGTTTGGTTAGAAGCCTTGGATGTGTGACAGGTCTACAATGCCGTCGGCCAGCCCTGCAATGGCTGCCATGAGTGCCAGACGGTTGGCTCGTACTGTTTCATCTTCCGCCATGACGAAGACGTTGTCGAAGAAGGTATCGATAGGCGCAATCAATGGCTCGAAAGCGTCCACGAAGTCGCGCACACTGCTTTCGGGCGAGAGGCATGCACGCGCGGCGAGATAGGCATCCCACAAAGCGCGTTCCTCGTCCTGCTCGAAGAGGTCGGGGTTGACGCGGGGTTCCACCTGACGGCCACGCACGATACGCGCGGGACGTGAGTAGGCAGTGAGAACGCGCTGGAAGCGTTCGGTTTCCACAAGTGCGGCCAGATCGCGCAGTGTGGCGACAGCCCAGGCGGGGTCGTGGGCGCGGGTCGCGAGGACGGCTTGCACCAAATCATGCCGCCAGCCCTGTTCGAGCAACCATTGTTCCAGGCGGCGGGTGATGAACGCCAGCACGTCGGTCTGCACCTCTTCGCTGACGGGCACAGGTTGCACCTCGGCGGCGGCGCGAATTGCCGCCCGCAAGTCGAGCCGAATGCCGTTTTCGACCAGTGTTTGCACCACGCCCAAGGCGGCACGGCGCAGGGCGAAGGGGTCGGCGGTGGCTTTGGGTTGCAAGCCCACGGCAAACAAGCCCACCAGGCTGTCGAAGCGGTCGGCCAGTGCCAGCACGATGCCAGGCTTGCTGGTGGGGAGCGCATCGCCCGCGTAGCGCGGCAGCGTGTGTTCGAAAATAGCGTCGGCGACGGCGGGGCGTTCGCCACTGTGCAGCGCGTAGTAGCGCCCCATGATGCCCGCTAGCGACGTAAATTCGATCACCATTTGCGTCACCAGATCGGCTTTGCAGAGGTAGGCAGCGCGTTCGGCAATGGCGCGTTCATCGTCGTTCAAGCCGAGCATGGCTGCAAAGGTGGGGGTGAGCCGCTCGATGCGCTCGTTTTTGTCGAGCATGGACCCGAGTTTGGCCTGGAAGGTCAGCCCGCTGAGTTTGGGGCGGAAGGCTTCCAACGGTTGGGCGATGTCCTGTTCCCAGAAGAAGGCGGCATCGGCGTAGCGGGCGCGAATGACGGCTTCGTTGCCTGCACGGACGGTGGGAATGTCCACGCGCCCATTGGCGACGGTGATGAAATAGGGCAAGAGATTGCCTTGTTCATCTTCCACGGGGAAATAGCGCTGGTGTTTACGCATGACCGTGACCAGCACTTCGCGCGGCAGGCTGAGGTATTGTTCGTCGAACGTACCGCGCAACGGGGTGGGCGCTTCGTTCAGGTTGGCGACTTCGTCGAGCAGGTCGCCTTTGGCTTCTTCGGGCACGCGCCCGCCCACTTCGGCAGCGAGCGTTTGGGCGGCTTCCCAAATAGTCTCGCGGCGCTCGTTCATCTCGAGCATGATGCCGTGCGAGGCGAGTGTACGCTCGTACACGTCGGCGCTGGCAATGTCGAGCTCTTGCGGGGTGGCACGGCGCACGTTGCGGGTGGTGCGCCCACTGACAACCCCCGCATATTCGAACGGGATGATCTGCTCGCCGAGCAATGCCACAATCCAGCGCAGGGGGCGGGCATAGGCGACGTTGGTCCAGTTCCAGCGCATGCTCTTGGGGAAGGAGATGCCTGCAATGAGCGATGGTAAGGTTTCGGCGAGAACGTCGCCGGCGGGGCGGCCTTCTTCACGCACATGGGCGACCACGTATTCGCCCCCGTCGATCTCGCGCCGTTCAAGGGTGTTGACATCCACTCCTTGCGAGCGGGCGAAGCCCAACGCGGCTTTGGTGGGGGCCCCATCGGCGTCGAAGGCGATGCGTGCAGGCGGCCCTTTCACCACTTTTTCTTCGTCACGCTGGCGTGGCGAAAGCCCTTCGACAATGACGGCGAGACGGCGCGGTGTCCCTTCGACACGCAGCTGCTCGTAGTCGAGGCGCAGGTCGTTGAGCAGCGTAGGGACACGTTCGCGCAATTGGGCGACAGCCAGCGGTACGTTGTCGGCGGGCAGTTCTTCGGAGCCGATTTCGAGCACGAAGGTTTGTGGCGTGTCGAGCACCCAGGTGGGGCGCGGTGGTACAGTCACCTTGGGTGGGGAAACCGTACCCAGCGGGAAGCCCATTTCCTCGCGCTTTTCGAGCCAGAGCCGTGCGACTTCGCGGGCCAGGTCGCGCATGCGCTGGAAGTAGCGCTGGCGTTCGGTCACGCCGATGGCGCCGCGGGCATCCAGAATGTTGAAGGTGTGCGATGTCTTCAACATGTAGGAGTAGGCGGGAATAGGCAGGCGTTGTTCGATGAGCATTTTGGCTTCGGCTTCGTAGAGGTCGAAGAGCTGCGCGACCCGCTCCACGTTGGCCGCATCGAGGTTGTAAACGCTCATCTCGTATTCGTTTTGCCCCAGGACTTCATCGTAGGTGATGCCAGGGGCGTAGATGATTTTCTTGAAGTGGTCAACCCCCTGCAACGCCATGATGATGCGTTCCAGCCCGTAGGTGATTTCGACGGCGACGGGGTCGAGGTTGAAACCACCAGCCTGCTGGAAGTAGGTGAATTGCGTGATTTCCAGCCCGTTCAGCCAGACTTCCCAGCCCAATCCCCAGGCGCCGAGGGCAGGGGATTCCCAGTTGTCTTCGACGAAGCGCACGTCGTTTTCGCTCAGGTCGATGCCCAGCGCTTCGAGACTGCCAAGGTAGAGTTCCTGCGGGTTGCCTGGGTCGGGTTTGAGAATGACCTGGTATTGCGTGTGCATTTGAATGCGGTTGGGGTTGTCGCCGTAGCGGCTATCGTCGGGGCGCACACTGGGTTCGACGTAGCCGACGTTCCACGGCTCGGGGCCCAACACGCGCAGGAAGGTGGCGGGATTCATCGTTCCCGCGCCGACTTCGGTGTTATAGGGTTGCCACAGCAGGCAGCCTGTTTGCGCCCAGTATGCTTGCAGGCGCAAAATCATATCCTGGAAAGTGAGTTGAGTGCCCATACTTGTTGCCTCGGTTGTTTTTGGTTGGGTTTTTGGCTGTGGAAAAGGATATGCGATGTGGATGAGAAAGCAAGGAGGGAGGCGGGGGTGGTGTGCGCAAGGTATGGCTTTTGTCGCCAGAACACATTGACGCGCGAGTGGGTTGTGGTACACTGCTCGCCCCGCCACACGTTTATGGAAACATGCCACGTCGTGGGAAGCGAAGGAGGCAGTGCATGGCAGACAACACACTGGTGGTATCCAAGTGGCGAGCATGGGTGTTGGCAGCACGTCCGAAAACGTTGCCTGCGTCGGTTGCACCTGTGCTGGTGGGGTGTGCCCTGGCGTATCACGATGGGGTGCTTCGCCTGCCAGCGGCGCTGGCGGCGTTGGTAGTGGCGATCTTTTTGCAGATTGGTTCCAATTTTGCCAACGACTACTTCGACTTCATCAAGGGGGCAGACACGCCGGATCGGGTAGGACCGGTGCGTGTGGCGGCAAGTGGCTTGCTCTCGCTGCGTGCGTTGCAAGTGGGCATGGTGGTTGTGTTTGGGATCGCGGCGTTGGCGGGGCTGTACCTGGCAGCCACGGCGGGGTGGCATTTGCTGTGGGTGGGCGCAGCGGCGATTGTTGCAGCAGTGCTCTACACTGGTGGCCCGTTGCCCTATGGCTATGTGGGGCTGGGGGATGTGTTCGTCTTCATCTTCTTCGGCCTGGTGGCAGTGGCTGGCACCTATTACGTGCAGGCGTGGACCCTTTCGCCCCTTGCGGTTGCTGTCTCGGTGCCGCCTGGCTTGCTGATTACCGCGATTCTGGTGGTCAACAATCTGCGAGATATTCGCACGGATGCGCAGGCGGGCAAACGGACGCTTGCGGTGATGCTGGGGGAGCGGGGAACACGGCGCGAATATGCGTTGCTGGTGGGGGGCGCGTATGGGATGCTGCCGTTCTTGTGGCTGGTGGGTGGGTTGTCGCCGGCTGTGTTGCTGCCCTGGTTGACTTTTCCGCGGGCATTGCGATTGGTGCGGGGTGTTGCCCAATTGCAGGGGCCTGCCCTGAATACCATATTGGCAGGGACGGCGCAGCTGGCGCTGGTGTTCAGTCTGTTGCTGGCGTTGGGGATTGTGCTTGGGTGAGCAGTGCGCTTTGGTATTCAGTCTGGTGATGACCCAAAACGTGGTGGGGGGAAGAGACGAGACGGAGCGTGGCGCCGTCGGTCTGGAAACAGGCGGGTGGTTGGTAGCTGAGGTGCTGCGTTTCGGGTGCCACACCGTCACGGCGTTGCTGATGACCGTGGGGTGGGGAGAAGGGGATTGGAACGCCTGGGCGTATGCCGTGCTGGTGTCGGTCGCTTCTCGCGCGTGAGGACTCACGAGGGGGCCTCGGCCGCCGACACGCTGGGGGCAGGGTAGGGCCGCTGGGCC
>WFOS01000056.1 GCA_015487975.1 Ardenticatena sp. | reverse complement strand
GGTAGGTGTGCATACACAGTATAGCAACTTGAAATGCGTTTGTATAGGTACACGTGTACTCAATTTATGAGTACATTTGTACTCATCGCTTTTTGTGAATTCTAACTTTTCAGAGCAGACTGTGTACTCCTGAGGGAAACCCATGCGCAATTATTTGAATTCCAGGCCACCCTCGTCTATACTTTGCACGCTACGGCGTGTGCTCTCATCACCGGATCGAATTGCCGAAAACAGGAAAACCACCGTGTCTATCGTACAGGCCCAAGGATTGGTCAAACAATTTGGCACCTTTACTGCCATTCGCGACATCACGTTCGATGTCCGGCAAGGCGAAGTGCTGGCTCTGTTGGGGCCCAACGGTGCCGGCAAAACCACCACCATTCGCTGCCTGGCAGGGATTTTGCAACCCACTGCCGGCCTTGCTCTCGTTGCCGGCTATGATGTGCGCCATCATGCACAGTTGGTACGCCGCCACGTCGGCTTGCTGACCGAGTTCCCCGGTCTGTATGGTCGCCTGACACCGTTGGAGTACCTAGACTTTTTTGGGGCGATGCATGGCATGTCGCCGTCTGAGCGCCAACACCGTGCCGAGGTGCTCTTGCGCCATTTTGGTCTGTGGGAAGCCCGTACTCGCCGCCTGGGGCAATTCAGCAAGGGCATGCGTCAGAAAATGGCACTCGTGCGGGCGCTCTTGCACCGCCCATTGGTCCTGTTCCTCGACGAACCCACATCCGCACTGGACCCCGAAGGTGCATTCCAGGTACGTTCCGCTATCGCTGATTTGCGCACGCAGGGGCATACGATCGTGCTCTGCACACACAACCTTGTCGAAGCCGAACTCCTAGCCGATCGCATCGTCATCATGGGGGTGGGGCGTGTACTGGCAATGGGCACACCTGACGAACTGCGCGAGCAGGTGTTAGGAGCGCCGTTGTTCACATTGCGCCTTGCTCAGCCACTCGAAGCCCTGGCATCTCTCGTAGGCGAAATGGCCGAAATCGAAGCCATTGGCGATACCTGGGTGCGTTTTCGCACCAGGACGCCCGACACCACGAACCCTGCACTCGTGCGTCGCATTCTCGACCACGGTGGCGACATCGTGGCCCTCACCGAAGAACCACGCCGCCTCGAAGATGTCTATCTGCATTTGATGGGGACGGTCGTATGAAACCTGTTGTCTGGCTTGCTCGCACATTCTGGTTTGTCGCACTTGGTGCTGCCGCTACCATGGCAGTGCTCACCGTCTTGCCCCCGGGCCGGGTGGAGGGGCTCGATGCCACCATGGTGGCACTGGTGCGCTATGTACTCTTCTACTGGGTGCTCCCCATTGCTTTCGCGCTCTTCTTGTTGGGCTACCTGCTGACGCCTGTGCGCCCCTTGCCTCGCACGCGTGGCTATGTCTGGGTGCGTTGGGGAATCGGGTTGGCGTTGTGGGGGCTTGGTCTATTGTTGCTCTTCACACCCATTGCACTGGTGTGGAAAGCAGCCTTGCGCCTGGTAGTCATGGGCGGCACACTTGCCGACTGGCGGATCGTTGCATGGCGCATCTACATGTTGCATACTCCCTTCTTCATCACTGGCATGCTTTCCCTTTTTGCAGCCCGAAAATGGTTTGTCAGGAGCGCTCCCTATGCGTGAGACGTCGCTTTCCGCCACGCCAGTCGAAACCCCGCGTGCCGACGTGTACGTCGAACGCACACTCTCACCCGCGCTCGTCTGGACGTTGGCACGCCGCGAACTGCGCGACAGCCTGCGCGACTGGCGCATTCTTATCCCGATTGGCTTGTTGACGCTGGTTTTTCCCTTCATCATGCTGCTCATTGGTGCGGTCCTGTTTGATTTTTTGGAGCAGTACGGCGCCACCATCATTGGCGAGCAAATGGTGCCGTTTGGCTTACTGACTGTTGGCTTCTTTCCCATGAGTTTTTCGCTGGTGATTGCGCTGGAAACGTTTGTGGGAGAACGTGAACGCAACAGCCTCGAAGCGCTCTTCTCCACGCCGGCCAGCGACCTGGACCTGTACGTGGGGAAGTTGATTGCCTCGCTCGTTTTGCCACTGGTCGCCAGCTGGTTCGGCATGGTGGTGTACATTCTGGCAATGATCCGCGCTGACATGTGGGCGCTGGATGGCACGACGTTGGCGATGATCTGGATGTTGAACACCGCCGAAGGTGTGCTCATGGTGTCCGCTGCGGTCATCGTCAGCAGTCATACCACCAGCGTGCGTGCCGCCAACCTGCTTGCCAGTTTCATCATCGTGCCTGTGGCGCTGCTTCTGCAAGTTGAGGGCTTGATCCTCTTCTGGAACAAAACTGGCGCCCTCTGGTGGCTCTTCCTGGGGGTGCTGGTGCTAACGGTCGCGCTTCTGCGCGTTGGTATCCGCTCGTTCAACCGCGAGCACATTCTCGCTCGCGAGATTGATTTCCTCAATCTGGAACGCGCCTGGACGTTGATCAAAGCCTTTTGGTGCGCCCCCCCCGACGAAGCTCCCCGTTTGCGGCAGGTGCCCGAAGAAGCCCCGCCATTTCGCTTGCGTCGCTTTTACACGCAGGCACTTCCCGCTATGTTGCGCCGTGATTGGCTAGCACTTGCCGTTGGGAGCCTTCTGGTTGTCGGGGGTTTTGTGCTGGGATGGTATCTGGCGCGTGCGTGGCACATTCCCCCTCAAATCCTCGCACTCGACCGCCTGGACGTGAACCGGCTGCAAGCCCAATTGCAGGCCAACCAGACAGGCCTGGCAATGTTGCCACGTTTCAGCGCACGAGCCATCCTCGTGCACAATATGCGCGTGGTCTTGATCAGTGGCGTGTTGAGTCCTTTCACTGTTGGCGTCGTGCCCGCACTGAGTATTCTTGCGCCCTTCGTGCTGATTGGTGGCATGACGAGTGTCCTGGCAGCGGGTGGGCAGGATTGGGTACGCTTTCTCGTGGCCTTCATCCTGCCACATGGTGTGGTCGAAATACCTGCTGTGGTGATTGGCCTTGCGTATGCCATACGGATTGGGGCGATGATTTTGGGCCCGCCGCGCGATTTTAGCGTGAGCGAAGGGGTTTTGCTTGCCATTACCGACTTTTTGCGAGTGCTTCTCTTTGTGGTACTGCCACTGCTGGCACTGGCCGCCGTGCTTGAAGTTTTTGTAACCCCGCGCATCATCGTCGCCTTGTATGGCTGAAACCGACCCGAACGGAGCGAACGGCCCATGATGTCCCTTTCCATACTGGGAAGTGGCTCGTCATACAATCCAGTGGGGCGTGAAGCCACCATGTTGGCGGTCGCGGTGGGCAATGATGTCTCGCTGGTGGATTGTGGGGGGAATGCGTTGGCCACTTTCATTCGTATGGGTGGCGACCCCGCACATGTGGCGCGGCTCTTCCTCACCCATAACCACCCCGACCACGTGGTGGGCTTTCCGCTGCTTGTGCAACAGTTGTGGCTGGCGGGGCGTCAGGCGCCGTTGCCCGTCTATGCGCCGTCCGAAACGGTAGTCACCGCACGCCGTTTGTTGGAAACGTTCGACACAAGCGGCTGGGAAGGGCTTTTCGAGATCGAATGGCACACCATTCCCCTGGAGCCGCGGGTCTCTGTATGTGCGTCATCCGCTGTGCGTGTGATGGCCGCGCCAGCCCAACATAGCCGCCCCACCGTCGCGCTTCGCTTTGAAAGTGAGCATGGTGTGCTCGTGTACAGCAGTGATACAGCGCCTGCGCTCACTGTCGTTGAACTGGCACGCGGTGCGGACCTGCTGGTTCACGAAGCCACAGGCGCCTACGACGGGCATAGCACCGTGGAAGAAGCCGTGATGGTTGCCCGTGATGCAGGTGTGTCGCGTGTGGTGCTTGTGCATCTGCCCTACGACGAAGAAATGGCCGCGACTCTGGCTGCTCAGGCGCAAGCCGAGACCGGTGTTCCTGTGATCCCCGCAACCGACGAGATGCGTTACCTTGTTTGAACCAGGGTTTGGTTGGCATCTCCATTCGTGCTATCATCTTCTGCGCGGCACCCGACGGTGTGCGTGATGCCGTCTGATACGCACAGACCCTACACCACACGAAAGGGGTCCGCGCTCCACGATGGCGGTGATCTCGTGTACGACGGGTGATCTGCCGGGCAGGACCCCACCTGGTTTGCGCGGGTTCTCGCGCGGGGCGGCACACGGCACCGTGGGGTGGCCGTTTCGAAGCCAACAGAGCGGTGGTTGTCAACAACTACCGCTTTTTTTGTTGGCGCGTGGAGACAAAAAAAGGGCACTGTTGTTTCACAGTGCCCCCGCAAAAGGAGGAGAAAGAGAAGCCTTTTGCTCGCTGCCTGCTGGCGGCCGTGTCCCCTGTCAACCTCTTGTTCCTCTCACGCAAGGAGGAGAAGGTGTTTTGAGTGTACGTCTTTTCCCTCGTTTCGGCTGGACGCTTTCCCTACGTTCTGCCAACGCTTTGTTGACGGTTTCCCAACGCTTCGAAAGATGAGTACAATCCAGCCAAAGCCACCACAACCAAAGTTGACCAGGAAACCATGAAGCAGAAGCCTCTTTGCACAACCTTTCTCCTGCGATTCGCAATTTGGTACGTTACCCTGGTGGCTTGTCTCTTTGGGATGGGACGTGCCGCGCCTGTCATGGCACAAGACTCGGTCGAGGCGTTGCTGGCTTCGATGTCCGTCGAGCAGCGCGTCGGGCAGCTCTTCCTGGTCACATTCCCTGGGCGTGATGTGAACGAAGCGAGTATCGCCGCCCGTCTTGTGCGTGATTTGCATGTTGGTGGCGTCGTTCTGCGGGCTTCCAATGGCAATTACACACGCGATGCAACCGCCCCTACGCAAATCGCCACCCTGACGACCGCCTTGCAGTCGTTGGCGTTTGAGGCGAGCCGGCAAAACAACCAGTCTTTTGTGCCGCTCTTCATCGCCATGGAGTATTGGCCACTCCCATCACGTGCCGCCGATGGGATTCCTCCCGAAGGCTTTACCGATCTGCCCAGCCCGATGGCGATTGGCGCCACCTGGAATCCCGCCAATGCCGAAACGATGGGGATGATTGTGGGGCGCGAACTGCACGCCGTCGGGGTCAACATGTTGCTCGATCCGGGGCTGGATGTGCTCACCACGCCGCAGTATGGCCTGCCCAGCCAGCTCGATAATGCTGCTTTTGGGGGAGATCCCTACTGGGTCGGACAGATGGGGCGTGCATTTACCCGTGGTGTCCATGTCGGAAGCAATGGCTCACTTTTGGTGATTGCCAAACACTTTCCCGGCCTGGGATCCAGTGACCGTCGCCCCGAAGAAGAGATAGCCACCGTGCAAAAGTCGCTCGACGATTTGCAGCGTGTTGAATTACAGCCCTATTTCACCGTCACGCGCTTGGACGAAGACGACCCCGAAGGTGTGGTAGATGGCTTGCAGACCGCCCACATTCGCTACCGCGGCTGGCAAGTCAACATACGTCAGTTGACGCGCCCCATCAGCCTCGATGCGCAGAACTTGCCGACTATCCTTGCCATCCCTCCACTCGACACCTGGCGCACCAATGGATTGCTGGTGAGTGATGCTCTGGGGGTTCCGGCTGTGCGTCGCTTCTACGAAGACCAGATTGGCACTTTTCTGCCGCGTCAGGTGGCACAGGAAGCCTTCATCGCTGGGCACGACCTGCTCTTCCTGGCTGATTTTGGACAATCGGACGACTGGGAAAGCCACTACGACAATATCGAAACGACACTCGCCTGGTTTGCAGAACGCTACCGCACCGACCCCGCCTTTGCTGAACGGGTTGATATCTCGTTACGGCGTATTTTGCGTGCCAAGCTCGCTATCAGTGGTAACGTGTTTGCCTTGAACCAGGTGGTCCCCGTGCCCCTGAGCGACCGTGGCGATACCCCCTTGCGGGCTTCCATGCCCGAAGTGGTGCGGATTGCCGAAGAGGCGACCACCCTGCTCTATCCCGACTGGCAAGACCTGGCGGCCCGTTTGCCAGGCCCGCCTCTGCTCGATGAAACCATCGTGGTGTTCAGCGACGCGCACCTGGTGCGTGATTGTCCCACCTGTGAGCCGCGCCCATTCATTCGCCCGCGTGCCCTCGAAGATGCGTTGTTGCAGCTCTATGGTCCTAATGCCAGCCAGCAACTGCGCGATGAAAACATCATCAGCCTGACGCTAGCTGATCTGAATGCGTATCTCGATGCCCGCCAAACGGGTGAAGGCCTGGATACCGAACCAGTAGCGACTGTGGCAGAAGCTATCGATTCAGCCGATTGGGTGATTTTCCTGATTGACCGCATCGACCCGACAACCAACCCTAGTAGCGAGACTCTGCCGCGTTTTTTGAACGAAGCAGGTGACCAGTTGTTGCAAAAGCGATTGGTGGTCTTCGCCCTGGGGGCGCCTTATTACCTCGACGCAACCGACATTAGCAAGCTCACCGCCTATTTTGCGCTTTACACACCGTCGCGCACGTTCATCACCACAGCGGCACGGTTGCTCTTTGGTGAATACACCCCCAAGGGGGCGCCACCTGTGAGTGTCCCCGGTATTGGGTACGATTTGTTGCGCATTCTCGAACCGAACCCCGATCAACTCATCAGTTTGCGCCTCGTGGGCGTCATCCAAAACGGGCGCGACACCAGCACGGCAACGCCCACCCCCTTACCGACCATCACCCCAGAAGGTGGTGCGACCCTGGTGCCCCCGCTGGTGCGTTTTGGCGATTCCATCATCGTGCGTACGGGGGTGATTCTCGACCATAACGGCAACCCTGTGCCCGATGGAACGCCAGTGACGTTCATTCTGAGCTATCCCAATGAAGGCATTGAATTGCCGCGCCATGAACGCATCACACACAACGGTATTGCCGAAACAGTGGTCATGCTCGAACGTCCCGGCTTGCTTGTCATTCGTGCCGAAGCACCACCAGCGCGGCGGAGCACCAGCCTGCTGCTAACCATTCAGGATGAAGAAGCACCCGCCGTGATTGCCACGGAAATTCCCCCCACCCCGACACCATTGCCAACGGCGACACCGTCGCCCTCGCCAACCCCGTCAGTGACACCAGAACCCTCGCCAACACCCACGCCTGCGCCTACGTCTCCATGGCCGGTGGCGCATATTCCGCCTGGTGCACTAACATGGCGCACATTCTGGTTGGCGCTTGTGATTGTGGTGGTGGGTGGGGTTTTGCTGGCCGCCTCGCAAGAAGGGTGGCCACTGGAAATGCGTTTTCGCCAGTTTTTGCTTTCGTTCAGCCTTGGGCTAGGGGCGTATGCGGCGTATGTGGCGTTGTGGGGCGTAGGCCTCTTGCCCGCTTCCTGGGGGGCGGCGCAAGGGGCGCTCTTTGCCGCAATTGTAGGGATGCTCCTCTCACTGGTTGTGGGGATGCGGCAACCAGGTGTGCGTTAGCCCGCAACAAGCGCTGTCAGCCAGAGTGCAAGCAGGAATGTGGCACCGGCGAGTGCTGCCAAAGGCGCCTGATGGGCTAGCAACGTGCGCCACGAGGAGGGGGCCAGAGGCGGATCGTGCAGTGGTGGCGCAATACGACCATGCAACGCGGCAACGAATGTCGCCACGTCGGGTGGACGGTTGGTGGGGTGGAGCGCCATGGCCCACAAGATCGCTCGTTCCACACGACGCGAAATAGCGGGATTGAGTTCGCGTGGCGGCGTCAGGGCTTCGGCCTGCAAGAAGCGTTGCTTGGCGTCTGCGGGCTGGCGACCGGTGAGCAGGTGGTAGATGGTGGCGCCCAGCGCGTAAATGTCCGAGCGCACATCCGTATGGCCAGTATCGCCGCCGTACTGTTCGATGGGGGTGTACGCCACCGTGCCACGCCCTTGAATGACGGTAACAGTGGCAGTATCATCCAGCGCCAGCAGTTTGACAAGGCCAAAATCAACCAGTTTGATGCGGCCAGAAGGCGTCAGTTTGATGTTGCTGGGCTTGATGTCGCGGTGTAGCACTGGTTGTGGCAACGAATGCAGATAAATGAGCGCATCGGCGATTTCATCGACCCAACGCAGCACGTCACGCTCATTCAGAAAGCGCCCTTCGGCACGTGTCCGTTCGAGCACCACGCGCAAATCATCGCCGGGCACGTAATCCATCACAAGGTAATCATGCCCGTTGTCTTCGAAATAGTCCGATACTTTGGGCAACGATGGGTGATCGAGCTGGGCGAGAATGCTCGCTTCACGCTGAAATTGCTCGCGAGCCTGTTGCATGAGTGTTTCGTCGCCCATGGCAACTTTGTCCAGGGCAATTTCTTTGATGGCGGTACACCGACCAGGCAGGCGCAAATCCTCTGCCAGATAGACAGCACCCATGCCTCCCTGCCCAATCAAGTCGATGATTTTGTAGCGTTGGCGTAAAATGGTGTTTGGAGCAAGTAATCGGCTCACGGCTTTTCTCCTCCTGAATGAAGCGTAGTGCTGTGGAATAGGCTTGTCAAGCATGTTGAGCAGGAAGGTGCGCTATGACCACTGAATACGCGATGTTGATTTTGCTGAAAGAAAGCCTTGGTACCGCCCCACGCGACCGCTGGTATCTCGACAAGCCCCAAATGCTCATCGGGCGCGAACCAACGGCGGATATTCATCTTCCCAATCGGCAGGTTTCACGACGGCATGCCATGATTCGCCATACGGATGCAGGGTTCTTCATCGAAGACCTGGGAAGCAAAAATCACACCTTCGTGAATGGCGAGCAGGTGAATGCGCCACGTGTGCTCCATGATGGCGATATTGTGCAAATTGGGCTTGCGTATCGCTTTTCGTTCGTCGATCGCGAAGGCACAATCCCGGTGCACATTGAGATGGCCGACGAACGCCGCTTACGCATCGACCCCGAACGTCGCGAGGTGTGGGTGGCAGGGCGTTTGGTGGAACCACCACTGAGCCCCCAGCAGTTCCAGCTGCTCTACACGCTGTATCAGGCGCAAGGGCGTACACTCTCGCGTGATGAGATTATCGCTGCTGTGTGGGGGGATGAAGCCAGCGAAGGTGTGACCGAACAGGCACTGGATGCGTTGATTCGGCGCTTGCGTCGCCGCCTGGCAGAGTATGCGCCCAACCATACCTTCATCGTCACGGTGCGCGGTCATGGGTTCCGCTACGAGGGGGGCTAGAAATGCCCCCCTTCGGTTTCTGGTGAGGGCATGCCTATGTAAAGGTGCTGCTGATAGATGTAGTCGGCGACGGCATCGGGCACGAAGTAGCGAATGGTACGCCCTTCGCGCACGCGGCGACGAATGTCGCTGCTGCTGATTTCAATCAGCGGGGCCTCGACAATGTCCACGCGCCCGCGCGCTGCGGGCAGGTGGCGTTCCAAGGTCTCCAAGTCGATCGTCCAGCCTGGGCGGGCGATCACCGCCAGCCGGGCAAGATGCAGAATGCGGCCAGGTTCGCGCCAGGTGTGAAAGTAGGCCAGCGAATCGCCACCCATGATGAAGTAAAGCGTTTCGTCGTGGGTGAAGATGGTGTGTCGTAGCGTTGCCAGCGTGTCGGCGGTATAGCTGATGCGGTTGGCTTCGACTTCGAGGGTGAGAATGTCGAATGCCGGGTTGCCAGCGATGGCCAATTGGAGCATGGCCACGCGGTGATGCCCCGCCGACGGGGTTGAGCGGTATTTGTGGGGTGGCTTTCCCGCCGGCATGAAGGAGACCATGTCAAGTTGCAGGGCATCGCGTGCCAGCTCGGCGACAAGAAGATGCCCTAGGTGCGGTGGGTCGAACGTGCCGCCAAAAATACCGACGCGCTGGTTTACTCGTACCATTCGAACTCGACCTCTCCAATGCGGACGGTATCCCCCGGTTGGATGCCGGCGGCTTCGAGGGCTTCGTGAACCCCCCGTGCTTGCAACTGGCGTTGGAAACGTGCGACAGCTTCGTACAAATCGAAGTTGGTCATGTGAACGATGCGTTCCAGTTCGCGCCCTTCGACGACCCATGTACCGTCTTCGTCGCGCCAGATATGGAAGCGTGTTTCGTCTTCTTCGAGCGGGCGGTACACCTTGACCGGCGCTTCGGTGGGTGCTGGCGAGGGCAATGTTTCGAGCTGTTCTGCCACCAGGTAGAGCAGGTCGCGCACCCCTTCGCCGGTGGCGGCTGAAATGGCACGCACGGGGTAGCCACGGGCTTCGATCTCTTCGCGGATCAGCGGCCAGCGTTCGCGCACGTCGGGAATGTCCATTTTGGTCAACACGACGATTTGGGGACGCTCGGCCAGTCGCTCATCGTAGGCAGCCAGTTCTGCATCGATGGCATCGAAGTCCGCCAGTGGGTCGGGTGAAAGGCCATCCAGCAAATGCACCAGCAAGCGTGTGCGTTCGATATGGCGCAAGAACTGATCGCCCAGCCCGCGCCCTTCATGCGCTCCTTCGATGAGGCCGGGAATGTCGGCAACGACGAACGGTTCGTATTCGTCGCCGAGGTCTACCACGCCTAGGTTGGGTTCCAAGGTGGTGAAGGGGTAATCGGCGATTTTGGGGCGTGCTCGGCTGATAACGCTGAGCAGGGTACTTTTGCCAGCGTTGGGTTTACCGACCAGCCCCACGTCAGCGAGCAGTTTCAATTCCAGGATGAGCCAGCGTGCTTCACCGGGTTCACCTTTTTCGGCGATGCGTGGCGCCTGGTTGGTACTGCTTTTGAAGGCCGCGTTGCCTCGCCCGCCGCGCCCCCCACGTGCAACGAGCAATGTTTGCCCTGGCTCGGTCAGGTCGCCCAGCACTTCGCCCGTTTCGGCATCGCGGACGACGGTGCCGGGGGGCACGTCGATGTAGATGTCTTCGCCAGACGCCCCCGTTTTGTTATTGCCGCTCCCATGTTGCCCACGGCCAGCGCGGTAGTGCGTTTGTTGATGCAGAGAGCGCAATGTGCTTTTTTGCGGATCGACACGCAGGTAAACGTGCCCCCCGCGCCCGCCGCTGCCGCCGGCGGGGCCACCCTTGGGCACGAATTTTTCGCGCCGAAAGGCGACGACGCCATTGCCGCCTCTGCCGCCTTCGACGTAAATGCGGGCTTCGTCGAAAAATCCACCCTGATTCATTCCACTATCCTCACAATACCCGATTTGGTGTCATTATAACACTATGTTGCGCATCTTCAAATGAGAAAGCGCAGCACAGATGCTGCGCTAAGATGGCGTGCATGATACGCGCTTTCGATCAACCCCCAAACATGCGGCGGTGGTCGCGCACAAGCCAGGCGCTGGTTTCGAAGAAGCCATACGTGCGGCGCAAGCGCCCGTGTTCGGGGCGGTTGCGTGCGATGTGGAGCCGTGCCAATGTTTCTTCGACTTCTTCGAGCCGCGCCAAGACTTCCCCGGGACGCCGAGGCGAGGGGATGTCGGCATAGGTGCGTGGCTGCGGGAATGTGACCTGGTCGCGTGGGAGACGCGGCATGAGCGCCAGCGTGAGATAACTATGTGCGAATGTAAGCAATTGACGACGTGGCAGGTGAACGATATGTTCGGGCATGATGTCCACCCCCATTTCGTCGGCGAGCCAGTCCCACTCGAATAAAACGTGGCGTACAAGCCCTTCGAGTTCGAGCAGATCTTCTACCGAAGAGGTGCGCAGCGTCACAATGAACCCTTCGCGGGCTTCGGCCAACTGTTCGAGGGCTTCACTCAGCCAGCGTTTGCGCTCGGCTGGCAGATGCCCCCGTGTGAGCAGTTCGCCAAGTGTCTGCACGATTTCTTCGGCCACACGCCCCAACTCGTAATAGGCGTTCAACAGATTGCCTGATTGCATATGCGTCCCTCCGGGCTTGTTCGGGCTCTGTTCGCTGGCGTGTTGATAGTATACCTACACGTAAGGGCCCTTTCAACTTTTTCGCAACGACAGGAGCACATGGGCCAAAAGGGTGGGAAATGCAGCCCTTGGTGTGGGCATGTTCTGGCTGCAACAGTTGGCGATGCACGGCGTATCAGACGATGTCGAGATACAGTGGTTCCGCTGCTTCTGCCTCGACGATGGTGTGTTGGCAAAGGCTCTCATCGAAAGACACCCTGGGGGAGTATGATGGATACGAACACTGTTCTACTGGCTGCTTCGGTTTTTCTCGGCGCTCTGTTCGTCGGGCTGGCACTTCCTCTTGTGCAAAAGCGCGTTGCTCCCAATCACTGGTATAGCTTGCGCATTCCGGCCACATTTGCAGATGAAACCGTCTGGTATGAAGCCAATGCGCAAATGGGAAAGGATTTGTTGTGGCTGGCCGTGAGTATCATACTTGTGGGGGGGCTCATCTACGCCATCGACATGGCTGTCTGGTTCGAGGTTCTGGCCTGGTGCGTTGTGGTCATAGGGGGCGTCATTGGGATGGTGGTGCGCAACTGGCGTTTTGCGAACCGGTTGTTGGCATCCTCGAAATCCGATGACAGTTGAGAAGCCCTTTGCTTGCCGGGCATGTGCGAGCCCCGAGACGGATTCCAGGCAGCGTAAACGGGAAGTGGCTGGGGTTACGGCATCGTATCGGCGCTGCCGAGATGCCGTTGCCCCAGCACCCCCAGAGCCACATAGAGCACACCGAGCACCATGAACAAGATGGCACGCCAGAGCAACGAGACGGCTTGCATATCCACCAGCAGCAGTTTGATGCCGACCACCACCAGCACCGCGAAGCCATACCGGTAGAGCCGACGGTTCCTGTTCGCCAGTGCCAGCCCGTATTCCACTGCACCGACGAGGGCCCACAGAAACGAGATGCTGCCAATCCCCCAATCGAACAGCAGGGTTTCGCGGGCGAGCCACCCCAGCGTGAACAGATGGGCGGCGATTTCGTAGGCTATGCGCATGTTGGCATTTCCTCGCCCCCGTGTTGCGCCCACCAGCAAGGCAATGAAGAGCAGGCTTGCCCAGACTTCTGGATCGGCAGCGTCTATCTCCGTCCCAAAGAGGATGAAGCCTATCCAGACCACCAGCGCAGTGATGCCGGTCATGATGTGAGCGCCCAGTGCAACGAGGGTGGAGCGGCGTTGCCATGCCACGATATGCAAGATGGCAGCTTGCACGGTGTAGGCTGTGATTGTGATCGAGAGCAGGAAAGGTGAATCGTTGAACAGAAGTGCCCAACCCGGCAGTGAAGCGAACATGGCGGTTATGCCATGTGCAAGGGCGGTATAGGGGCGGCTGCGGTCATCACGCAAGCCCCATGCCATCGACGCAGATGTGAGGGCAACACCCAGAAACACGATCCCCGCTGTCTCTTCCGACATGTCCCACAAAATGAGCGTCTGCGCAATCCAAAGGAGCGGCGCGATGGTGGCACCGGCCCCCGCAGCCAGTTGCGCCAGCCGTCGGGTGGGGGTGAGTGCTAGCCGCCAAAGGGGGAGCCACCAGAGTTGCAACACGAATGCGGTGAGCGAGAATTGAACCAGCAAGCGCTGGTTGACGACCGCTCGCGGAAAATCGCCAACGGTGCTCACTTGCCAGGCGTACATTCCCCAACCGGCAGTCCACATGGCGAGCAGGACGGCGAAACTCCCAGAGCGCACGTAAATCCCCGCGCCCCCAGCAAGGACAAGCAAGACGTATGCGTTCAGGGCGAAGAAAGATCCCCCTTGCGAGGAGAGCACCATGGGTGTCAACATGCCCCCAATGATGCCCAGCACAGCGATCGAGGGATGAAACCGTAGCCATGCCAGTGCATAGGTGAGTGCTGTCGTGAGTGTTGCCGCTCCAAATGCGACGGCGAAAGGAACAAGATCGTATAACGCATGCGCCGCAAACCAGGAAAGATACCAGAGCGCCAACCCGCCCCCGGCTAGCAGGGCTGCCGTGTGGGGGTGGCGAGGCGCACGTTGCCAGCCCAGCGCCAGAAGCACAAACCCCGTCGTCAGCCCCAGGATGATGCGTACCACTGGTATGAGCCAGCCTTGTTGCACCGCATAGGTGAAGAAAAAGGCCATCCCCAGAAAGATGAGCAGCACCCCAAGCCGTGCCAGCCAGACCTGCGGGTCGAGTGAGACGTGCCACTCATGCGAAGGGGCTGTGTCGGTGGCTTGTGGTGGTGATGCGGAACGAGCCGTGTCGGCAGCGTGTTCTTCCACCGGCTGCTCGGCTTCCTCCGTCCACGCCGCGACCCGTTGCCGCAAGGATTGGATCTCGGCTTCTAGGGCATCCAAGCGTTCGAGGATGGCGTTCACTTCTTCACGAGACGGAGCGGACATTGCTCAGCCTCCCGTGGGTGGGCCGTGAAAAAAGAATGGCACAGCAAGGGGGCGACCAGGATGAATGTGTGTCACCCCCTCGTTGCACATCATGTTGTATCCTGTTCTGCGTCGTCGCTATGGCGTAGTCCTTTCAGTCCTTCCCAGACAGCGCGAATGACGGCGATGGTCATCACAACACCAGAGGCCATGGCCAACCAGAACAGCACACTATACACCACAAAAACAAGCCAACGGAGAATTTCAGCAGGCATTTGCAGCTCCTTTCGTTCAAGATCTCTTCCCAAGCCATGCCGTCAGCAAGGCACGTTGTTCGGGCGTCGCGTCGTCGGCAATGGTGAGGGTCGCGTGGTCGGGTGGTGTGTTGCCCAGCACCACGTGTCGCTCGATGAGCCGTCCATCGCGGATGAGATGCAAGTGTGCCACATCGCCCGGCGCACTTTCGCGCAGGCGCGCACGCAAGAAGTCGCTATCGCGCACGTGAAACCCGTTCCACGCCAGCAAAATGTCGCCTGCGTTGAGGTCGTGTTGGGCAGCGGGGCTGTCGCGCCGCACAGAAGCAAGGCGCACCCCGTGGGCGTCGGCGCGCGTTTCGATCCCCAGCCAGGCACGTGGTGTCCCTTCTTTCACACCGAGTTCGAGATGAAGGCCGATGGCACGCAACGTCTCGGCGAGCGGCAATTCGTCCGTCCCTTCGACATAGCGCGTGAAGAAGTCGTCATAGGTGCGTCCGCCAACTTCTGCCAAAAGCGCGCGGAATTCATCGGGGGTGAAGCCGCGATCGTGGCGACCGTAGCGTTCCCAGAGTGTCCATTCCAAGTCGTCGAGAGAACGTTGCCCATTGGTGCGCACGCGCATATCCAGATCGAGCAGCAATGCCAACAGGCTTCCTTTCAGGTAGTAGCTGATGGTGCTGTTGTCGGTGTTTTCGTCGCGTCGGTAGAGTTTCACCCATGCCAGCAGGCTCGATTCGGCCACCGACATTGCGTGCCGCCCAGGGATGTTCAGGTAGGTGGCAATGCGTTCTCCCAGGTAGTTGAGGTAGGCTTCGGGTGATGTCAATCCAGCACGGCGCACGAACAGCGCGTCGTAGTAGGATGTGAAGCCTTCCATCACCCAGAGCAACGGGGTGTACACTTCGCGCGAGTAGTCGAAGGGGTCGAAGTTGTAGGGGCGAATGCGCTTGACGTGCCACGTGTGGAAGTACTCGTGGGCGACCAACCGGAGAACGTCGGTGTAGCGTTCTTCGTCTTGAAACGACCAGCGATCGACGGCCAGCGTGGTCGAGTGGCGATGTTCCAGCCCGCCACGAATGCCATCGCCCAGATGGACAATGAAGAGGTATTGCTGGTAGGGAATATCGTTGTGGAAGAAAGCCGCCACCGTTTCTACAAGACGCTGCATGTCGGCGACCAGACGGTCGGGATCTTCGTTGCCGTGCCCAAAGAGGGCGATTTCGTGGGGGCGGCCCAACACCTCGAACCGCCGTCGGCGGTGTGTGCCAATTTCGGCGGGGCTGTCGGCGAGCTCGTCGTAGGAGCAAGCCTGGTAGCGCCCTTGTTCATCGCGTGGTAGGGCAATCGAAACGTGCCAGCCTTCGTAGGGCTGAATGCGCAGTGAGACTGGCTGGTGTGTCTGCCCCACCACGTACATGAAGACATTGGTGCCATTGAAGTAGCCATGTTCGCTGGTGAGATGGCTCGTGCGCACCGTCCACTCGAATGCATAGACGCGATAGCGCACACTGATGGCCGCATGCCCCAGGGAGTGAACGCGCCAGGTCGCTTTGTCCAGCCGTTCCCAGGGCAGCGGCGTACCGTCGGCGGCGGTGGCTGTGAAGTGGCTCACGTGCCGCCCAAATTCACGCACCAGATACGAACCAGGCGTCCAAACGGGCATGGCCAGGTCGAGCGTATCGCCCTGCCAGCCCGTGATGTCGAGGCGCACGTGGTATTCATGCGTCCAGGGTTCTGGCATGGCGATAGTGTAGGCGATTGTCAGGTCGTTCATTGTTCACCTCGATGTGATGATGTGGTCAGGTGTGCCCATGCGACGAGTACCAATCCACCCATTCCCCACCAGCCGGCAAGGGCAGCGCCTTGTAGCCCAGCTTCCCATGCGATCAGGGTATCGAAGAGCCAGGTGGCGGTGTAGACCAACAGAGGCAGACGAACACGAGACGCGCTTGCCTGCCGGGCGGGGCGGGCAATGAAGGTGTAGAGGGTGTAGATGAGGCCGGCTGTGAAGAACCAGCCGACGAAATTTTGCACAGGAATGCCGAAATAGGCCCCTGGTTCCAGCCAGGTCCAGTGGCGCTGGTTGACCATGATGGGATCGATGAGCAAATCCCAGGCAGTCATGCTCCATGCCGCCAGGAGCAGATGCCAGCGCCGATGGGCGTTTCCGGCAAGCCATTCACCCAGCCGCCAAGCCACGTAGCCCATCATGAACCATGCGGGCGGCACGAAGGGCGAAACGCCCAACACTTGTCCACCCATGCGGTTACTGTACGTGTAGGCACCAAATGGCCAACCGGTCTGAACACCAACCCACTCTGCTAGAAAGCCGATACCGACGGCGATGAGCGCAAAGAGAAGCGCGCGTTTCCCCCCCTCGATTGCCCAGGCGTGCAGGGCCGAAAATGCCACGAATGCCAGCGCCGACAGCGGGAAGACGAAGACGAGCAGGGGCAGATGCAAGGGCGTGCGCAACGCCGTGTATGCCAGCGTGGCGATGTAGAGCCACATGGCAAGGTGGATGCCGATGGGACGCGCTCGTTCGATCATGGCGTCGTTCCTCTTTCATTTCCACGCAACCACGCCAAAGGCATTGGGGCGGCGAGCAGTGCGGCGAAAACCGGCTTGTTCGAGCCGTTGCAGGACACCGCGTGTGATGTTGCGCCCCGATTTGCTGTTGGGGTCACCAATGTAGTGGAACAACCGCCCCCCAGGGCGCAAAATGCGGTAAAGTTCGCGGTAGAAGTCGGTTGAATAGAGATGCCCGGCCAGGCTGAAGGCGGGCGGGTCGTGGATGATGCGGTGGAAGGTCTCGTCTTCCAGGGTTTCCACCACGTCGAATGCATCGCCGATGCGTTGCTCGATGTTGGGTGTGGTAAACAACGCCTGCGACCACGGGTTGGCGCGGGCCATTTCCAGCGCAGCGGGGTCGAGTTCGATGGTGATGACGTGCTCGGCAGTACGGGCGGCCGCGATGGCGGTGTAGCCCAACCCAGTGGCTGTATCGAGCACCATGCCTTTGACGGGCGCGACGGCGCGAATTTTGGCGCGTGTATCGGCGACGGGGTCGGTGCCTTTGATGCGATGCATGGGAATGCCCGACACGAGCATAGTGGGGGCGCGTTTGGTGGGCATGAGGCTGTATTGCCGGTTGGTCAGCGTCGAAAAGGTTTGGATTTTGACTGGTTCGCCCTCTTCGAGACGAAAGACGTTGTTGGGGGTGGCACTGATAGTGGCAACCTGTTCCCAGGTGAGCAGGGTGCCGTCGGGCAGATGGATGCCTTCTTCGTCCAGTTGGACGGTGGTTGTCGTCAGCCCCAGGTCGAGCGAGGTGGTGGCTTCGCGTTGGCGTGCCTGCCAGGCACGTTCCAGTGGTTTGGTTTGATAGTGCGACAGGACGATCGATGGATGCATGGTGTGTTCATTCCCCCAACCAATGGTGGCGCAATTCATCGAACGTTCCTTGCAGGAGTGCCGCGCGGATCTGCCGCATCAGGTCGTTCAGGTAGTGCAGGTTGTGGATGGTGGCAAGCCGATACGCCAGCAATTCATTGGCGCGAAACAGGTGATGCAGATAGGCTCGCGAGTAGGTGCGGCAGGTGTAGCAGGTACACCCTTCGACGAGCGGACGTGGGTCGCGTTTGAAGCGAGCGTTGCGCAGATTCAGGCGAAATTTCGGAAGACGTTTGCCGTCGAGGGTACGTGCCAGGATGCCGGCGTTGCGGGCCATGCGCGTCGGGGCGACACAGTCGAACGTGTCCACGCCACGTTGCACGGCGTCGAAAATGTCGGGGATTTCACCGATGCCGAGCAAGTGGCGCGGTTTGTCGTCGGGCAGCAGGGGAATCGTCCAGTCGAGGACGGCACGCATGTCATCTTTGGTGCGCCCCAGCGAGCCGCCGATGGCGATACCGTCGAATGGTTGTTCGGCAATGAAGCGGGCACTTTCTATGCGTAGGTCGTGGTATGCCCCGCCCTGAACGATGCCGTAGAGGGCTTGCGGGTAACCGTGCAGCGGCTGGCTGTTGCGAAATGCTTCCAATGAGCGCAATGCCCAGCGGTGTGTGCGTTCCATTGCACGGCGGGTGTAGGCTTCGTCATGCAGGGGGGATGTGCATTCGTCGAATGCCAGGATGATGTCGGCGCCCAGTTGACGCTGAATTTGGATGGAAAGTTCAGGGGTGAAAAAGTGGCGCGAGCCATCGAGATGGCTGCGGAAGTAAACGCCTTCTTCGGTAATCTTGACGAGGGAATGGCCCTCGGTGGGTTTGCGTTTGGGACGTGGGGCGTTGGGGTCTTCATCCGGGAAGATCGAGGCGACTTTGCCAACACCTTGCTCGATGCTGGCCCCGAGACTGAACACCTGAAACCCCCCGGAGTCGGTCATGATGGGGCCATCCCAGCGCATGAAACGGTGCAAGCCACCCATTTCGGCCACGATCTCGGCACTGGGCCGCAGGTAGAGGTGGTAGGTGTTGGCGAAGATGATTTGTGTGCCAATGTCGCGTAAGTCTTCGGGGGTCAAGCTTTTGACAGTCGCTTGTGTCCCAACGGCAACGAATGCAGGTGTTTCGACGAGGCCGTGCGGCGTGTGCAAACGCCCAATGCGTGCCGCCCCGTGACGATGCACGGTTTCGAATGCAAAGCCTTCGGTCAGCATAGTTTCCTTCGTCCTTCTTGGGATGTTGGGTGCAACGTGTATTGTGAACAAAGGGGCGGAAGAAGCAAGTTGCAGAGAGAGGGCGTGCGGCACGCCTGCAAAGAGACGTGCCACCTGGTATAGCTGATGGTTTAGCGTGAATGTATCAGTGGTTCGATAAATTCGGACGGGAGTTCCGATGGCACGGTGTGCCCCATCTCTGGTTTCCAGAGTTCGAGGAAGACATCCACGACCTTGGGGTCGAAGTGTGTGCCGGATTGTTCCTGGATGAAGGCGTAGACCTTTTCGGGGGGCCACCCTTTGCGATATGGACGGTCGGAGAGCAGGGCGTCCCACACGTCTACCACGGCGAAGATACGCGCTGCAAGTGGAATTTCTTCCCCTTTCAGACCGCGCGGATAGCCAGTGCCATCCCATTTTTCGTGGTGGCAATAGGGAATATCGAGTGCAGGGCGCAAAAACGGAATCGGCGAGAGGAGTTTGTAGGCCAACACTGGATGTTGGCGCATGATCTCCCATTCTTCATTGGTGAGGGGGCCTGGTTTGAGCAGAATACGATCGGGAATACCCATTTTGCCAATATCATGCAGAAGCGCTCCACGGCGAATATGCACCAACGCTTCTCCGCGAATCCCCATCGCACGTGCCAGCAAGAGCGTCATTTCGGTGACACGTTGGCTGTGCCCTTCTGTCTCTTCATCACGTAGTTCGAGCGCCCGTGCCCATCCTTCGATCGTGGCATCGTAGGCAAGTGCGAGCTCGACGTTCGAGCGTTGCAGGTTTTCGAAAAGTTGGGCGGTTTCAATGGCAAGGGCAGTTTGTCGAGCGATTGTGTCAATGAATTCGAGCGTGTCTGCTGGTAAGGTTGTTTGGCGACGGAAGTAAAGTTCGATCACGCCTTTGGGATTCCCTTTGGCAAAGAGGGGAATGAAACACCCACTGATAAAGTTTTCTTGTGTCAACAAGGTTTTGCTGGTTTTCAGAAACGTTGGATTGTCGTGCAGATGTTCGACGAAATACGGACGTTGGTGGCGTAGGGCTTGAAATGCCAACCCTTCGGAAAGGTGCAGCAACATGCTGCGAATGTTGCGTGAGTGGAAACCTTGCTCAACGCCGACTTCGAACAGGTTGGCATCGGTGTTGTAGAGGAGCACAGTGGCGGCGTCGCCTTGCGTGTATTGCAGCAGGTGATCGAGGATGACTTGGAGGATGAGGGTCAAGTCCATGCTCCCCGTGATTGCCCGGTCGATGGCACGCAAGGTTTCTAGCTGGCGCAGGCGTTGCCGGGTTTCGTGATGCAGGCGCATCCGGTTGAGCGCTGTTGCACCAATTTCTGCCAATGTTTCGGCAATAAGGATCTCTTCTTCGGAGAGATGGCGTGTTGTGGGAGTGACAAGGTACATGACACCAGCGATATGCTCCTCGTGGCGTAATGGGATGCACAATCCACCCCACCCGCGTGGCACCTGATCGCGCAAATCGGGGTTCGTGCGTGGATCGGTGGCAAATTCCGGGCTGAAGATGGTTTGTTTGTGTGTGAGTGCCAGCCCACCAATGGTGCCTTGCGGGTGGATGGGGGTATGCGCAAACATCTCCAGCCAGCCCCGTGCAGCCACGGGGTACATGTGTTCATCTTCTGCGTTGTACAACCAGATACTTCCAACGTCGAGGCGGAGGATGCTCAGGACTTCGTTGAGCAGGCGCGACAGCAATTCTTCGGGGGTTGTGGCTTCTCGTAAGGCGCGTGAAACGTCGTGGACACTTTCCAGGACGCGCAAGCGGTGTTCGGTTTCGTGCAAAAGATGGTATGTAGCGAGTATATTGCCAATGGTTTTGCCCAATGTGGAAAAGAGCAGTTTGTCGTTGGGCATCCACAATACAGGATGAGCAAATTCGAACAGTAAAAACCCTTCCAGTTGACCATTGTACAGCGATTGGAGAACAACCATGCGTGTTTCTGGATGACAGAGTGCACGAATGGGCGCAATTTCGTGACCCTGCAACACTGTTGTGTTTGAAGTGGCAAGCCAGGCTTCGATGGCGGTCAGGGCTTCTTCGGAAAGTGAAGCAGACTTCGATTTGTCCGAGAGGCAGGTAAACGTTGGAGTGGTTGGATGGGCAACATGTTGCCAAATCGTTACACGCTGGGCGCCAAGCAGCGTCGCAAGTGTGGGGGAAAGGTGCTCCGCTAAGGTTGTAGGTGATGGGCTCTCCTGTGCAATGTTGTGCACCTGATAGAGAATGGTGAGGTCGCGGCGTTGCTGTGTGGCAGTGTCGAGGGTGTTGCCCACCGGAATGGCACGTCGTAGAACACAGCGTATGACGTGCCAGGCGGCTTTTTCGGGGGCACTGAAAATGGTATTGGCTTCATAGAGCAAGAGCATGGTGCTCTCACTCTCGTGGAGCCCCATTGGCAGAATCACATAACGCCTGGTCGTGTGGTCATCACACGCCTGGTCGAGTTGTGTGGCAATATCGGGATGGTCAGCACGCAAGCGCCTATCGACATACACGTCTTCGAGTGTAGCCAGCCGAGTGCGCAGCGCTTGCACCTGGGCGACAAGTGCATCGGGAACTGCGAGGGCTACCGTGGCCGTGGGGGTGACCAGCACGCTACCGGAAGCGTCCAGGTGAGAGAGGAGCGTCGCAAGCGCGGATTCAAGGTCTTGGGCAGAACGGGAACCGTTTTCAATGGTTTGCACAAAAGCATCCAATGCCTCGTACAGGTGTATGCTGCGGGTTTGCCATTCGCGAGCCAAGCGCTTGCTCGTGGCGTCGTAGCATGTACCCGTAAAGTATGCTCCCTCGGCAAGGGTGTGGCATTTCAGGTGCAGGTGTAACAGGCGCGACGTTTCGGCCTCTTGTGGGAACACTTCGATGAGCGTCTCGATTTCGCCTTTGGTTCGGGCGTGCTGCATAGCGCGGCGAATGTTTGCATGGTATTTGGGAGCGAAGAAGGTGAAGAGCGGCATCGTCGCCAGAGCATCTGGTGAGGCGTTGAGCAACGTGGGGACGGCTGGCGTCCATGCCACCAGGTGGGCATCTGCATTCATCAGAAAAATTGCCCCTGGAAGCGTGGAAATGAGGGCACGCAAGGCTTCGAGGGATGGGGGAGAGGGCGATGATGCAATCGCCAGCCAGGGCAATGCCCCAAGTGCGCGAAAAGCATGCCACAAACGTCTGACCAGGCTGGCGATGCCGGGTTGTGTCGGTGAAGCGTTGCTTTCGTTCCACCCATTCATCGAACATGTCTCCTGCTTGCTTCGAGATGCCAGCATGTAGTATGCACAAAAATATGCCTCTCTGGCAATAGGAAAAAAAGGCGAGTGCGCCCAAAAGTGTGCATTATAAAGAGATTTTGGGGTGTTAGGGTAAGAAAATTTTTATCAGCAGATTGATCGCCTTCGCCCGAAGCAAATGTCTGGCTTTGTGGTACTCTTGTTCGCAAAAGGCTTGCTCGCCCCCATCTTTCT
This sequence comes from Ardenticatena sp., assembly GCA_015487975.1. Lineage (GTDB taxonomy): Bacteria > Chloroflexota > Anaerolineae > Ardenticatenales > Ardenticatenaceae > Ardenticatena. The sequence continues at coordinate 2,392 of WFOS01000056.1, read as the reverse complement.
GATAGACTGAACGAAAGGGAGTGATTTTTCTCGCTCGATGTTCTCGGTGTCAGAAAGCCACTGAGCGCACTTTGTCATTTGGTTGTCAACCACCCCCTTTCAGGGAGCGCATATATGGCACCACACCCATGGCATACCCTCGATGTCGATGCAGTCGCACGCCTGTTGCACACCGACAGGCAACGCGGGCTTTCCAGTGCCGAAGCAGATCGCCGCTTGGGTGAATATGGTCCCAACCAGCTGGAAGCGGCCAGTGGACGCACAGCCTGGCGTATGTTGTTGGGGCAATTCAAAGAAACCATGGTGTTGATTTTGTTGGCAGCGGCACTGATTTCGTATGTCGTCGGCGATCTCAAAGATACGATTGTGATTCTGGCTATTGTGGTCTTGAATGCTGCCTTGGGGTTTTTTCAGGAATACCGTGCCGAGAAAGCCATCGAGGCATTGCAGAAAATGGCTGTGCCCCATGTGCAGGTGCTGCGCGATGGGGAATGGCAGGAAATCGAGGCCACCAACCTTGTGCCTGGCGATATCATCCGCCTGGAAGCGGGCAATGCCGTGCCCGCCGATGCTCGTTTGTTCGAGGCGGTCAATTTGCAGGTGCAGGAAGCCGCCCTCACAGGCGAATCTGTCCCTGTGGACAAACAGACCGCCCCCCTGTCGGACCCTGAAACCCCGCTTGGTGACCGCCGCAACATGATCTACATGGGCACAACCGTGACCTATGGGCGCGGCAAAGCCATCGTGGTGGCGACGGGCATGGCGACGGAACTGGGCAAGATTGCCACGATGCTCCAATCTGTCGAAGAAGAACAAACTCCGCTGCAACGTCGCATGGACCACCTGGGCAAGCGGCTGGCGGTGGTGGCGCTTTTGCTGGTGGCGCTGGTGTTCGTGCTGGGGGTGTGGCGCGGTGGCGACTTCACCGAGATGTTGCTCACCGCGATTAGCCTGGCGGTCGCGGCTGTGCCTGAAGGGTTGCCCGCCGTGGTCACGATTGCGTTGGCGCTGGGGGCACGCCGCATGGTACAGCGCAATGCGCTCATTCGGCGTTTGCCCGCTGTGGAAACCCTAGGCTCTGTGACGGTGATTTGCTCCGACAAAACGGGCACACTCACCGAAAATCGCATGACCGTGACGGTGCTCGATATTGCCAACCAACGCATCGATTTGCAAACGCAACGTACCCACACGCTCACCGATGCGCCGCCTGATGCGCTTCCCCCCGCCTTGCAACTCATGCTCGTTGGCGGAGCGCTCTGCAACGATGCTGAACTCCGCCGCGATCACAGCCAACCCGACCGCTATTTCACCGTCGGCGACCCCACCGAAGGGGCGTTGGTGATGGCGGTATTGCAGTACCACCTGCCCAAACCCGACCTCGAAGCCGAATGGCCGCGCGTGGGCGAAGTGCCGTTTTCATCCGAACGCAAGCGCATGAGCACCATTCATCAGGTGCCGCCGCAGCACCGCTGGCTGCCCATGCTGACGACACCCTTCGTCGTCTTCACCAAAGGGGCGGTAGATGTCTTGTTGCCGCTTTGCACTCACATCTGGAACGAAGACCACACCGAACCGCTCACAGACGAATGGCGGGCACGCATCGAAGCTGCCAACACAGACCTGGCATCGCATGGTCAGCGTGTGTTGGCACTCGCGTTCCGCCCCCTGGACACGCTGCCCGCTTCCATGACGCCCGAGCTCGTCGAACACGACCTGATTTTTGTGGGCTTGTTTGGCATGATCGATCCACCACGCCCCGAAGCCAAAGATGCGGTTGCCAAAGCCAAACAGGCGGGCATTCGCACCGTGATGATTACGGGCGACCATGCACTAACGGCTGAGGCGATTGCTCGCCAGTTGGGCATTGCCGAGGCGGGCACGCGCACCCTGACGGGGCGTGAGCTCGAACAGATGAGCGATGCAGAATTGGTCGAGATTGTCGAAGACGTGCGCGTCTTTGCGCGTGTCAGCCCCGAACACAAGTTGCGCATTGTGTCGGCGTTGCAGGCGCACCGCCACAACACAGCCATGACAGGCGATGGTGTGAATGATGCCCCCGCGCTCAAAAAAGCCGATATCGGGATTGCCATGGGCATCACGGGGACCGATGTTGCCAGAGAAGCCGCCGACATGGTGCTGCTGGACGACAATTACGCCACCATCGTCGCAGCCATCGAAGAAGGTCGCACCATCTACGACAACATCCGCAAATTTGTGCGCTACCTGCTCACCAGCAACAGTGGCGAACTCTGGGTGATGTTGCTGGCCCCCCTTTTGGGGCTCCCTGTACCATTGTTGCCGCTTCAAATTCTCTGGATCAACCTTGTGACCGATGGGCTCCCTGCGCTGGCGCTGGGCGTCGAACCACCCGAAAAAGATGTGATGAAGC
>WFOS01000055.1 GCA_015487975.1 Ardenticatena sp. | reverse complement strand
GCGCCAGCCTGCGCCACACAAAATGCTGCAAGAAACGACATCGAAAGGAACGCCTATGCGCTCATTCAATACCAGTGGTCTCATCCTTGGGCTGACACTCATTGGCCTTGGGGGGGCGCTGTTTGGTTGCACCCTGCTCTGGGGCATCGCCAACATGCGTGAAGAACAACTCCAACTCACGGGGTTGCTGTTTGCATTGGTGCTCATCACCCCGGTGGTACTTGTCTTCACAGGCGGTGGTGGGCTCATTCTCATGCGTGCTCGCCAGGAAAGCGCCCAACAAGCGGTTATGGCACGGCAACGGGCACTGCTCAACATGGTCGAAACGGCTGGCAAAGTCTCACTACGCCAGGCTGCACTCGAACTCAATGCACCATTGGAAACGATCCGCCAAGACGTGCGCGACCTGGTTGGCAAACGGCTCTTCAGCGGCTATGTGAATTGGGAAGAAGGTATCCTCTACGCCCGCGAAGCAGCCGAGCTGACTGCCAACAACACCTGCCCCAACTGTGGTGCTACGCTCGAACTGGCAGGACGTGGTGTAGTTGAATGTCCCTACTGTGGGACGACGATTTTCATCAGCACATAATGCGTGTACAGGAGGCATACAATGAGAGATTTTCGTCAACAACTGCAAGACTTGATGGAGAAAATTCCTGGCTACAAAGGGTATGCGCAACGCGAGCACCGCCGCGACGCCGACCGCGAACTACGCCAGGCGATTGCGAATGCGTTCGGAAGCCAGGTTGAACGACTGTCACGTGTGCAAGAGCGCCTGCTCAATCAGGGTGATTTCGGTACTATGGAAGTGCTCGACAAGGTCATCACCCGCCTGCAACACCTGAGCGACCGCCTGCGCACGGCCACCTATGGCTACACAGGCTTCTTCGACCGCGTCAAGCAATTCGATGAAGCCGAATTGCGCCGTCTGTATGAATTCGACGTGAAACTGGCGCAAGGTGTGGAAAAAATGGGCGACCTGATTGCACAATTCGGGCTTGGTGCACAGGCGCGTGAGCGTGCAGAAACCCTGCTCAAAACTATCGATGAATTGCACCACATTTTGGATCAGCGCACTCGCACGGTCGAAATGCTCGGAGATGAGACAGAAGAACCCTCACCCATGAACGAGAACGATGAAGTCGAAGCGTAAGACGCAGGTTTCTTTCGGCATCTGTACAAACGTGAAAGGAGTTTCACATGGCTTTGAGTGTCATCGAATGGTTCGACCCCACAGGCAAAGACATCATCCAGCGTATTCCCGAAAACGGCTCGGGGGAATTTCGGCTTGGCTCACAACTCATCGTGCGCGAAAGTCAGGCCGCTGTCTTCTTTCGCGACGGCAAAGCCCTGGACGTTTTTGGGCCCGGGCGGCACACGCTTACCACTGCCAACTTACCCTTGCTCACCCGCCTGATCAGCCTGCCATTTGGCGGAACATCCCCCTTCCGCGCCGAAGTCGTGTTCGTCAATCTGAAGCAGTTTACTGACATGAAATGGGGCACCTCCCAGCCCATCCCCATGCGCGATAGCGAATTCGGCATGGTGCAATTGCGTGCCTTTGGGCGCTATGCCATGCGCGTCGCCGACCCCCAACTCTTCGTCAACGCCATTGTTGGCACGCAGGGGCTTTACACCACACGCGACATCGAGCAATACCTGCGCGGCATCATCGTCTCGCGCTTTACCGACCTCGTGGCCTCGGTTGCGAGCAGTATCCTGACGATTGCACGCCAGTTCGACGAAATCAACGCTGCCATGCGTGCCAAACTCCGCGATGACTTCACCGCATTGGGACTGGAGCTGCACGGCTTCTTCCTGGAAAGCATCACGCCGACCGAAGAGACCCAAAAAGCGATGGACGAACGCGCGGCCATGGGCGCCATTGGCGACATGCAAGCCTACTTGCAATTCAAAGCTGCCCGTGCGCTGGGCGATGCCGCACTGGGCGGTGGGAGCGGTGAAGGCGAAGGCGGCGGTCTTGGTGCGGGGCTGGCTGGCGCTGGCTTCGGATTGGGCGCTGGGGCTGGGCTGGGCGCCATGATGGCCCAGCTGTTGGGGCAATCATTCCAGGGTGCAGCCCAACAAGGGCAGCCAACCAACACCCCCCCCCAAGGGCCACAAACCGTCGAACAGGCCTTTACACCCCTGGAATTGCTTGTGCAGCAACAGCTCGCCATACCACAAGATGAGCGCAACACGATTCTGCAACGACTTGCTGCACTCGAAGTCGAACTTAGCAAACCTGAGGCCAACCTGGCCACCATCAAACAGCTGCGCAAAGAGATTACCGACGCGTATCCCTGGCTGGCAGAACCACTCAAAACTGTTTTTGCTCAGCCCCCTGTCGAAAAAGCAATGGCGGCGGCAGCACGACGATTCCTCGATGAAACCGAATAACCTGACGATACTTTTCACCCAAAACGCCACACCAACGAACGTGTGGCGTTTTTCAACCAAGGGAAGTACGAGGCACACATGGCTTTCACCTTTACATGGCAATGGCATCTGCACACACCGCCCGAACAGCTCTGGCCGCTTGTGAGCGACACCGACCGCTTCAACGCGCTTGCAGGCGTCCCTGCCGTCGAAATCGTGGACGACGAGAGTGTGCAAGCCCCCACGCATCTCTTGCGCATGCGCACCTTCGGGCAAACCATCGAATGGGAAGAACCCCCCTTCGAATGGGTCAGCCCTCACTGGTTTCGCATCGTGCGCACCTATCGGCGGGGCCCTCTCGCACGCATGGTCGTTACCCTGCGCCTGGAACCCGACCAAACAGGCGGAAGCCTGCTCACCTACACTGTCGAAGCCGAACCCGCCAATCTACTCGGCTATCTCGTCATTCCCATTCACATTGGCCTGTTCAGCCGCATACGTTTCGAGCGCGTTTTTCGTACACTGGATGCAATCGCCCAACACACTGCTGCCGACGAACGTGTGCCCCTTTCCCCACGCACACAGGTGCAATCGCCAGCCCTGCTGGAAACACTTGCCACGCGCCTGGTCGAACTCGGTTTCGATACCGACCTGGTGCACCGCCTCACCACACTCATCCGCACCGCTCCCGATGATGACTTGGCGCACATGCACCCCATTCTCTACGCACACCGCTGGCAAGTGGACGAACAAACCGTCATTCGCCTCTTTCTGTATGCCTCGCGCATTGGCTTGCTGGAACTGCAATGGGATGTTGCCTGTCCTGCCTGCCAGGGCACACCTGTCAGCCTAAATCATCTGAACCAGTTGGAAGAACAGGCCCACTGCCCATACTGCCACATCACCTACGAAGCCGACTTCGAGCACGCTGTGCAGGTGACATTTCGCCCTCACCCATCCGTGCGCCAGGTGGATATTCCCATCTATTGCATTGGGGGACCACGCAACACGCCTCACCTGCTGGCACAACAATGGCTCGCACCAGGTGAAACCCGCACGATCGAACTGACGCTCGAAGCGGGCGAGTACCGCCTTCGCTGGCCGACACATCCCGACTGGCAAGAAGCAGTGCATTCGTTTCAAGAATGGCAAACCCCACGCCCCTGGCAAGCCCGCCTGGTGGTGGCGCCATCCGAGACAGAAAACGGCCCCCAACGCACCAACGCCAGTTTCGTGTTGGCTGCCGCCCTCAACCCCGCACACATCCATCTGGACGAAGGGCGCGTTCGTCTGAACATCACCAACCATGACACCGAACCACATCTTGTTGGCATCGAACGGTTGCATTGGGCAAACCACGTCCTGACAGCCGCTCGCGCCCTCACCCTGCAATCCTTCCGCGACCTCTTCCCCTTCGAAGCCTTGCGCAAAGGCATGCACATCCACGTCTCGTCCATTACTATCCTGTTCACCGACCTGCGCGGCTCGACAGCCTTCTATCGCCAGGTGGGCGATGGGCCCGCATTCGATCGCGTCGCTGCTCACTTCGAGATTTTGCGGCGCAACGTCGAAGCCGTAGGTGGCACGATTGTCAAAACCATTGGTGACGCCATCATGGGGGCGTTTCCCACCCCGGAAGCAGGCGTACAGGCAGCGCTCAACATCCTGCGCGACATCGAAACCTACAACACCGCTCACCCCGACTGGCCACTCAACCTGCGCCTTGGGCTGAACAGTGGTCCAGCGCTGGTGGTGACGCTCAATGGACAGCTTGATTACTTCGGAAGTACGGTCAATCTGGCTGCCAAACTGGAGCGTCAGAGCCGTGGCAACGAACTCGTCTTGCCGTATGCCGTGTTCGAAACGCTCTCCATTCCCCGAGAAGGGTGGCGTATCGAACAAGCCAGCGCCACGATTCCAGGGGAAGAGGATGCGCTGCCAATCGTGCGGCTTTCCAGGGAAGCCTCGCCCACGCGAGCAAATGCAAACAGGTAATATGCGCTTTTTTCAGAATCAGGGGCTACACGCCATTCTGCGCCATTGGCACCCATATGCCCACGTCGTTTGGAGACAATCGAACCGTGATGGGGGATACGTGTCGGAAGGTTCCAATTCGGTGCCCTCAGCCCATTCATTCCAGGACGTAATCAACACCCACTCAGGGAATTGCTCGAGCGCATCTTCCCAGCGGACGCGATAATCCGTGACCTCTCGCCAGCAGGTTGTTTCACGGTAAATCACTGCGTCGCCATCGCGAAAAATAGGCGTATGCGCACTGACGAGCAGACGCTGGCCGTTTCTTTCACGCCATCCCCCCCGAAAGGTCTTCACCACATGTTTCACTTTCGGCACGCCACCACTGATAGTAAAAGGCCAACAGTTTCGGGGGAAATGCATCAGCCGGTTCTGGGATTGGCATGGGAGTCGCTGCGCAGAGATCAAGAGAAGCAACCTGATATTCGCTCTCCACTTGCATCTCGAAGAGCATAGGCGCAGCATTCTCCTACCCGTCAAGCGTATTGGCGTGAATCCTGAACGCGGTCAAGATCGTGGGCATCGACTGGATAAGGCGCGAATGTGACGGGCGCCTGAAACCCGCTTGCCACAGCATTGCGCATGATACAGATGTTGGCATCGCCGGGGCAATCGAACCAGAGTTCATCACGTGCTGCACAATGTAGTAGAAGAAAAGAATTCGACTGCCATCACGCGTGATGTATGGGGAATCTTCCCATCCATCGTCATTGAACGCGAGTTCGAGAGGTGTCTGCCATCCAGGCTCGTGAATACGGGCTGTTCCTGGTTCGCCCGTGGGAACGACCATGCGCGAAGCCGGCGTAGAGGGTGGTGCTGGCGTAGCAGTGGAAACAACGGGAAGCGTGCTCGTTTCATTGCAAGCACTCAACACAACCAGAAGAAGCACAACGGTCAGATACCACAATTTCATGGGAGCCCCCCTTTATGCCAGTTCCGCCAGGCAAGCACGATAAGGTGGGGCGCAAGATGCTCGTTCGAACGTGAGAAGGGTGTCGGACAATAGCCCACTCTTATGGACGCACATACGTTTGTCAATATCAGTAGGACTACGGGGGGATACCGTCCAAGCATAAAAAGACTAAACTAAAATATGAACAGGCAACTATACAGGCATTCGAAACAGCATACAAGGAGTTTGTCATGAACCGCTTTCGCCCCTTCGGCATGGTCGCACTGGCCATGGTCATCGTGTTGCTTTTCACCATTCGGGCTGTCGATGCCTTGCAGAACAGCGGCACTCCTGCTGCGCTTGCCAACACAACCACCACCTATCCTGGTCCCTATCCAGAACCTGACAATCCGTGTGCGCCTTCACCAACACCCTATCCCTACCCCATCGTCATGGCAAAACCAGTCGCACGCACCACACCCACCGCAGCCGCCACACGGCCTGCACAGACAGTCCCACAT
>WFOS01000054.1 GCA_015487975.1 Ardenticatena sp. | reverse complement strand
GTTGTCAATGGTGATGCCGCCGCCCTGCGCGCGATACTCGCCCAATGGGGCGCTCTCGACGAAACCAGCCATGTGCGCGCCGCTGACGTGACACACGATATCACGCCCGAACTCATCGTAAATTATGTCAACCCGAATGCACCCCACGAGCGCTCGCTTCTCATCCTCAGCCGCAAACAAACCACCCACCGCATCCTGCTCGACACCTTTGTGCAAGGCGAACCGTCCGCCTCTCTACTGGACATCGGCGACATCAACCAAGACCGTCTGACCGAACTCGCCTACACCACCATCAAGTGCACACAATTCGGATGCGTCACATCTGTGCATATCGAACGCTGGAACGGGCAAACCTTCGTTTCATTGCTGACACGTCCTGTTGAAATCGCCTTTGCACGCCGCGTTGCCTTGGTGGCATGGGATACTGACCCCGAACTTGAAATTTTGTTGGAAAGCGAGGATGCTCCCAACCAGCTCATCCACCCTCGCCGTGAGATTTGGGACTGGAACGGAACAACCTACATTCTCCAAAGCAGCCTGCGCGTTGAAAGCGAATGGCTCCCGCTGGCTGCCTTCGATGGCTACGAAGCCCTCCAACAAGGTGAATGGTCACGCGCTGAACGTCTGTTGTTGCGTGTGCTGAACGACGACACCCTACGCACATGGCACGGAACATTCGACGACACCTACGACGCCGCAACCGAACGCCAACTTTTGCGGGCGTTTGCCGGATTCCACCTCGTCGTGCTCTATACCGCTGAACAACGCCCCTTCTCCGTGCAGCAAATACTTGCCCGTCTGCAACGCGAAGCGCCAACCCACATCTTCACTCGCGCTGCAAAACGCTTTCGGCAAACGTGGGAACGCACCGGTGAGATCGCCAGTGGGTGCGCGGCTGTACAAGCATTCCTGGCACGCGAAGGCGAAAAGAGCCTTCAACAGTTGAACGACTTTGGCTACAACACCCCTACCTTCACAGCAGAAACGCTCTGTCCGCAACGGTTCCCCGCTCGACAACCATGAAACCAAAAACCGCCTCGGGACTGTCCGAGGCGGTTTGGCTCGCAAGAGACAGATTCGATTAGAGCAAAGGCAAGGCCGAGATGAAATCGCGACTCATATTCGCCAGATTCAGGAATGGTTCGGGATAGAAACCAATCAGCAGCGTACCGACGAACGAAATCGCGAGCGCCAACCCCATGCTGGCGGGCATGCGCACCCGCTCAGCCCCTTCAGGCGCCGGCATGAAGAACATCTGGCGAATGACGTTGAAGTAGTAGTACACGCTTACCACACTATTCAGCACACCGATAATCGCCAAGAAATAGAGCCCTTTGGCCACTGTGGCGTAGAAAACAGCCAGCTTCCCAACGAACCCGGCCGTAGGTGGCAAACCCGCCAGGCTGAGGAAGAAGACGACGAACGTGAAAGCCAGCCAGGGCGAACGGCGAATCAGCCCGGCGTAGTCCGAAATTGCCACCGATCCCGTCGCCTGCTCGAAAATAACCGCACCAATGAAGACCCCCACGTTCGTAAAGAGGTAGGCCACGAGGTAAATCAGGACCCCCGACAAACCATCCGCCGGGAACGTTGCGCCTGCCGAATACGCAGCCAGCCCCATCAGGATATAGCCTGCCTGCGCAATCGAAGAATATGCCAACAGGCGCTTCATATTCGTCTGGCGGAGTGCCACCAGGTTCCCCAGCGTCATGGTGAGAATACTCAGCACCACCAGCAGCGACGTCCAATGTTCCTGGAAAGCAGGCATCGCTTCGAGCAGGACACGCGCCAACACGGCAAAACCAGCGCTCTTCGAGCCTACCGAAAGGAACGCTGCCACAGGCGTCGGTGCACCTTCATACGCATCGGGGGCCCATTGGTGGAAGGGCACCAGCGAAATTTTGAATCCAATCCCCGCCAATAAGAAGACCAGCGCGGGAACCACTATCGAGTAGAGCCCCGTAATCTGCGTTTCGGGGATCGTGAAGAAAGCAGCAATCTCGGTCAGGCGTGTGGTGCCTGTCGCACCATAGAGCAGCGACATGCCATAGAGCATTAGTGCCGACGAAATCGCTCCGAACAGGAGATACTTCATCGCACCTTCGTTGCTGCGGGCGTCATCACGTAGCCAGCCAACAAGCACATAGCTGGTGATACTGAGAAATTCGAACGCCAGGTAGAGCAAAATCAGGTCGTGAGCACCAGCGACTAGCACGACCGCCAAGGTTACCCACAAGAGCAAACTGTAAAATTCGCCCGTGTGCTTGCTGCGGGCCTGTACATAATTCACGCTGACGAGCAACACCAGCAAGGCCGTGCCAATCCCCAGCAAGCGGAAGAAGTGCGTCAACGGGTCAGCGGCGAACATGAACAACGCCACATCGTCGACGCCCGTCACCAAGTGTGCAGCCGCCGCTCCAAATGCGCTCACCAACGCCAGCAAGGTAAAGCCAGGCAGAACGGGGCTGGTGTCATCTTCGATGAGCAAATCGAGCACCAGCACGATGAGCGCACCAACGGTCAGCAAAATCTCCGGTGCGAGCAAGAATGATGTATCAGCCCAGTTGATTTGCACGTCCGTGCCTCCACAATACAAAGTTTACCTGGGGCGGCATGCGAGCCGCCCCCACGTTGGTTGCTTAGCTCATCAGATCCAACAACGCCACCACACCGGCATTCACATAGTCAAGAATGGGTTTCGGATAGACGCCGAAGAGAGTAAACAGAATGACCAATGGCGTCAACGTGGCAATTTCCCACCAGTGCATATCAGGCAAGTCTTTCCACTTTTCGTTGAGCGGCCCCAGGAAGACCATCTGGATGATCTTCCAGAGGTACATCGCCGCCGTCAGCACAATGCCAAGGACACCGATAGCAGCAATGTAGGGAATGAGGGCGAACGCGCCACGGAAGACCATAAATTCACTCACGAAACCAGCCAGGCCAGGCAACCCAAGGCTGGCGAACGTGGCCGCCGCCATGAAGGCATAATACTTGGGCACGACTGCCCCCAAGCCACCAAAGGCTTTCAGGTCGCGTGTGTGGGCACGTTCGTAAATCACACCCACCAGGAAGAACAAGGCGCCCGTAATCAAGCCATGCGCGATGAACTGGAAGATCGCGCCGTTGACAGCAATGGCGCGGCTATCCAGCACAGCCGGGTCGCTGCTGTTCAGTGTGGCGGCGGCTGCCGCAATACCCAGCATGGCATAGCCCATGTGGTTGACCGACGAGTAGGCAATCAGCTTCTTCAAGTCCCACTGCGCCATCGCCACCAGGGCGCCATAGACGATGCTTATCACCGCCAGCACCGCCACGACTGGCCAGTAGGCATTGAACACATCCGGGAAGATGGGCATGAGGATGCGCAAGAAACCATAGCCACCCAGCTTCAGCAAGATACCAGCCAGAATGACCGAGCCAGCGGTTGGTGCTTCCACGTGCGCGTCAGGCAACCAGGTGTGGAAGGGCCACATCGGCACCTTGATGGCGAACGCCAGGAAAATCCCCCAGAAGGCGAGGCTCTTCAACACGAAGTTGCCGCCGAAGAGTTCCTGTCCCGGCAAGGCCGTCAGGTCGAACGTCCCCGTGCTGAAGTAGAGCCCCAGTATGGCCAACAACATCAGCACCGAACCGGCCAGCGTGTAGATGAAGAACTTAATAGCGGCATATTCACGACGCGGACCACCCCAGATACCGATGAGGAAGTACATTGGCACCAGGCCAATTTCCCAGAAGACGTAGAACAGGAAGTAGTCCAGCGACGTGAAGACACCGAACATCCCTACTTCCAGGAAAAGGAAGAGGAAGAAGTATTCTTTCACACGATGGTTGATGACATAGGTGCTGTAGAAAATGGACAGGAAGGTGAGCAAGCCGGTCAACGTAATGAGCGGCACGCTCAGCCCGTCCACCCCCATGCGATAGAAGACATTGATGGCCGGAATCCAGCTGTATTCTTCGAGGAACGCGAATTCACCCGGTCCCAATGCCTTGGGGTCCACCGCAAACCAGAGCCAAAGCGTCAACAAGAAGATGACGAAACTGGATACAACCGACCAGGTTTTGATAGCACGCTCGTTGTTCAACAGAAGAACCACGAGCGCAGCGACCAACGGTGCGAACGTGATGATTGAAAGAATCGGAAGACCATTCATCTCGGCCAGTGCCTCCTCGCTTCTACGATATTAGGACAGGAACAAACCGGCCAGCGCCAGCACACCGGCCAGCAAAATGACCAGATAGTTTTGCACACGCCCGGTCTGCAACCGACGGAGACCGGCGGAAAGCTCATCAGCCATAAACCCAACCAGGTTGACCGTTCCGTCCACAACGTACACATCGATCAGACGGCCAACATCCGCGATGAAGCGCCCGAAGCGCCCCACCCCGTTCACAATCGGGTCGATAATCCAGGCATCATCGAACTTGAAGAGGAAGTCGGCAAACGCCACCACAGGTCGCACCACCAGCGCGCTGTAGATTTCGTCCACGTAGTACTTGTTTTCCAGCATGCGCCACAGCGGTTTGCCGATAAGCGGAATCTTCGCAAACAGGCGAGCGACGGGGTCGCGCTCGAAGGCCGACACGGTCGCATCGCCGGTGACACCCTTGTAGAGCCAAATTCCACCGACCAGGCCAGCAATCGCCAGCAAGCTCGACAGACCTGCCACCTGCATCACAAACGGCACGCCATGATATTTTTCGCCAAGTGCGGCTATATGCGTTTCAGCCAGAAACTCATGCAACCAGCCTGCAATCCCCAGGCTTTCGGTCAGCGGCCCCAGCACAGGCGTATTGTCAGGGATATTGATCCAGCCGAAGCCAATCGAGAAAATGGCCAACACCATCAGCGGCACGGTCATCGAACGCGGCGATTCATGGGCATGTTTTGCCGCTTCGGTGCGTTCCTTGCCCCAGAAGACCAACCCCAACTGACGCCCCATGTAGAAGGCGGTCAATACGGCACCAATCGTCAGCAACAGCCAGACGATGAAGGGAATCGCGCCTTGGGTCAAGCCTTCATGCGTCCAGATCTCATATGCCTCGGCCAGAATTTCGTCTTTCGACCAGAAGCCCGCTGTGATGATGGGGATACCGGCCAGCGCCATCGTCCCCACCAGGTATGTCCAGAACGTTTCGGGCATATGCTTGCGCAGGTTGCCCATGTTCCACATATCCTGCGGGTCGGGGTGGTCGTGATGCTCACCATGTCCATGGTTGTGGTGCGCCACATGGTGCACACCATGCTCCATGCCATGAATCACCGAACCCGACCCCAGGAAGAGCAGGGCTTTGAAGAACGCGTGTGTGAGCATGTGGAACACGCCGGCGATGAAACCGCCAATGCCCAACGCCGCAAACATGTACCCTAGCTGCGAGATGGTGGAGTACGCCAACACACGCTTGATGTCATTCTGCGCCACAGCAATCGTCGCGGCAAAAACGGCCGTGAACGCCCCAATCAGCGCGACGACGTTCAGCCACCAAGAGCCTTCAAGCGGCTCGAAGAGCGGCAGCATGCGTGCCACCAAGAAGACACCAGCAGCCACCATGGTTGCCGCGTGAATCATCGCCGAAACCGGCGTTGGACCTTCCATCGCGTCCGGCAACCAGACATGTAGCGGGAACTGCGCACTCTTACCGACCGCACCACCGAAAATCAGCAATGCAATCGTTGGCAGTGCGGGGATGCTCATGAAGCCGAGTGTGACCGTGGCTTCTTTCAGCAACTCGATCTTCTCAGCCGTCAGAATTTCATACAGGTTGAGCGAGCCGGTCTTGCTGTAGAGCAACGCCAGCCCCATGAAGAGCAATACGTCGCCAACGCGCGTCGTCAAGAAGGCTTTCTTCGCGGCGTTGGCCGCCGAATCTTTGTAGAACCAGAAACCGATGAGCAGGTACGAGCACAAGCCCATGATTTCCCACGCAATGAAGAGCAGCAACAAGTTGCCGCTCACCACCAGCGTGAGCATCCCTGCCAAGAAGAGCGACACATACGCAAAGAAGCGCGAATACTTCGGTTCGACATAAGGCGCTTCTGGCATCTCCTTGCCACCACTGCGGGTCAAGCGTAGCCATTCCTCTTCGGAGATTTCACGCTTGCCCACATTGTGGTAGCCAGTGCTGTAAATGAAGATGAGCGTTGCCACGAACGGCACCATCACCAGCATGATGGCCGTCAGCGGATCGACCATCACACTCATCTTGAAAATGCTGCTCCCCGTGGGCAACCACGCCAATTCCTGCACATATGGGTGCTCAGCCAACTTCGCCCCCAGGCTGGCAAAGAAGACCGCCCATGAGAGCAACCAGGCCAGCGCCGCACCGACGATCGCAATCGTCGAGCTCAGGCGCTTGTTATCGCGCGTGAGCAGGATGATGCTCAGAAACGCCACAATCGGAAAGACCGGAATAAGCGGCGTGTAATTCAGAATAGATTCCATATCGTCGCCTCACCAACTCAATGGTCTGCACGCCTTGCGGATTACCACTTCAACAAATCAATTTCTTCGACAGTGACGGTATCGCGCGAGCGATAGAGCGCACGCACCAGCGCCAGCGCCACAGCCGCTTCGGCCGCGGCCACCGTAATCACCACAATGGCAAACATCTGCCCGGCCAGCCCATCCACTTCCACATAGCGCCAAAATGCCACCAGATTGATGTTGACCGCATTGAGCATGAGTTCGATTCCCATCAAAATTCCAATGGCACTGCGGCGCGACAGAGCACCAAATAGGCCGATACAGAAGAGCAGGGCAGCCACAATGAGATACCAGTTCAACGGGATGCTCGACATAGGTCTCCTCGCCTCTGCTTATTCGTCCCTGACAATGACCAACGCCCCAATCAGCGCCACCAACAACACCCCTGATGCCACTTCAAACGGCAACAGATAGGTGGTCATGAACGCTTCCCCCAACTGGACAGCGAAGTCCGTCACATTCGGCGCGGCATCGGCGATATGCCAGTCGTTGCCAGCACGTACCAGCAACAGCACAATCACCGCGGCCAGTGTACTGGCCATCACTGCGGCCAGTGGCCATTGCCCCGTGTAGCGCGGGCCAGGTTTCAGCCCCATCACGTCGGGGGTCAGCATAATCGCGAACAAAATCAGGACGGCAATCGCGCCAATGTAAATCAAAATCTGCACAATCCCCAGGAAACCGGCATTCAAAAGGATGAAGAGCACCGCCACGCCGGCGAAAGTACCAATCATCCAAAGCGCGGCCACAAACATGCTACGAGCCGTCACCATAGCCAGTGCCGACCCCAGCATGAGCAGACTGGCGAGAATGAAGATACCCTGTTCCAGTGTCATGCCGCCTGTACCTCCTGCTGTCGTGCCGCTGCGGCAGGTGTTGCCACGCGCAACTGGCGCACCGTGCGGCGCACATACGGGCGATAGAGCAACATCAATACGAAGAGCAACACCACATTGGCCACGAAATAGACAACTGTCGTTGTCAACCACTCAGCCCCCTGCACCACCAGTTGCCCATCCTTCACCAGCGGGAAGAACGTCACCAGCACCGCTGTCATGATGGCGTGCAGCAACGATGCCGGCACAAGGAACTTCCACGCCAGGGCTTGCAACTGATCGATACGCAGGCGCGGGAACGTCCCGCGAAACCAGAACCAGACATTGATGAGGATGAACGTCTTGATCACGAACCAGAGCCACGACGGCAGCGGAATGATCCACGAACGCCACCCACCCAGGAAGAGCGTCACCATGATGCAGGCCATCCCCAATGCTGCCACGAATTCCGCCATCTGGAAAAGTGCAAAGCGCATGCCACCATATTCGGTATGATACCCGGCAATCAATTCCGATTCTGCTTCAGGGATATCGAACGGTGAACGCGCCACTTCGGCTGCGGCGGAAATCAGGAAGACGATGAAGGCAAAGGGCTGCAAGAGGATGAATGGCACGGTCTGCACATCCACGAAATCACTCAGCCGCAACGATCCAACCATGAGCACCAGACTGAGCAACACCAACACCATGGGAATTTCATACGACAACATCTGCGCGGCGGCACGCATCCCCCCCAACAGCGAATACTTGTTGCGGCTTGCCCAGCCCCCCATCACAATCGCAATTTCGGTCACCGAACTGACGGCAATCAGGTAGAGCAAACCAATGTCCAGATCCGATGCCACCATGTCACGCCCAAACGGAATGACGGCAAACGCCATCATGGCGGGCGTGACCGCCAACACAGGCGCAATGTTGTACACCACCTTGTGTGCCTGCGTGGGTACAATCATTTCCTTGGTGAACATCTTGATCCCGTCGGCAAGGGGTTGCAACAACCCAAACGGACCGACGCGGTTCGGACCAATACGGTCTTGAATACGCGCCACGACCTTGCGTTCGAGATACGTCATGTAGAGCATGGTCACGGCGGCAATCGTCATGATGATGAGCGCACTCAACAGCATCCCAATGGCGCTCACCACCGGTTCGGGCAACCACTGCGCCAGCAGTGAATGGAACCAATCCCCTATCAGAATGAACAAGCGATCGAGTTGCTGCATGGATCCTCCCTCGGACATTCAAAACGCGCGTTTGGTGTTTAGAACCACGCCAGCGCGCCTTTTCGCCATGCGTAGAACAGGCCTGCTACAAGAATACCGGCGAAAATCAGCGCTTCCACCAACGCGAAAAGCCCGAGGCGGTTATACGCGACCGCCCACGGGTAGAGATAGACCACTTCGATATCGAAAATCACGAAAATCAGGGCATACACGTAGTACTGGACTTTGAACTGAATCCAGGTCTCGCCAACCGTTTCAAGACCACACTCATAGGTCGAGTTCTTGACGGGGTTGGCACGTTTCGGCCCCAACAACCACCCGCCAATCACGACCGCGGCCGGCAAGACAATGCCGACGAGCAAAAAAGCCCCCAAAACTGCGTATTCGCGCATGTTAGAGGTCCTCCATCATCGGATCCAACGAGTTGAACTTGGGAAAAACAGGGGGAAAGGCCAGCCCCCTCTCGCGCGGTTGCGCATTGTATCACAATCTGATTTCACCGCAAGCGCCTTTATTCACAAAGCCCCAGCAGGCTCATACGGATGAGAGACGTGTCTGGTCAAGTTGTTCGCGCAAGCGGAGCCCCCGGTGGAATTTCGAGCGGCGCTCAATGTGCAGGCCAAATTCCCGTTGTAAGAGGGCCGCTATCTCCTGCAAATGCTCTTCATCGGCATCCAGGCGACGTTCCAGTTCAAGTTCATACCATGTTTCGGTCAAGTGGCCGGCACGCACCACGACCCGGTCATGAAACAATTCAGCCAAAAAACGTCCCCCTTGCATCACGGCTTTGCGTTCACGATGCTGTTCGATAACGAACAACGCTTCGAGGGGCAATGTGTCAATCAATTGCAGCAAGGTATCACGCGCTCGTGAGGGCGGCCATGCCTGCACACGAAGGGTTGGCGTTGGGAGAAGAGTCTCAATTTCGTTGCGGCGATGCACGCCCTGCGCGGTGACAGTTGCCAATGTTTTCAGTGTGGCAACCGTGCGCCCTTTGCTTGTGCGAAGACGCAAGCCGTACCCAGCATGCAACAGTTCGCGTGCTGCCGTGTCGTAATAGACATCGTGAACATCCAGCGGCGAGAGTGAGTTGAGCCGAAAGCGACCTAGTTCTTGCAATGTGTGAAACAACGGCCAACCGCCAGAGGGAAGACGAAACTTGATTTCAAATTCAACGCCCATCGTCGAACTCCTTTCGTCTGTTTTCTTTCGGCTCTCACACTTTTACGATTGGCAATTTTGCGTGGCAAACAACCTTCGAGAATGAACCATTTTTTCGAGTGTGCAGGTTATCATCGCCCGTTTGATGCCTTTGTCAAACCCGACTTTTTTCGAACAATCGCATAATTGCCAGCCCCCGTGAGTTTCATAGAATGAGGCGCTTGCAATCGAGGAGCGAATGATGAATCGAAAGCGTCTCTTGTCATCCTATCACATCGATTGGGCGCTTGTCCTTGGCCTTGTGCTGGTGGTCGTGCTCTTTTTCTGGCGCGTGTGGGCCCCCAACCCGGCTGACCGCCGCATCTTCCCTATTGGCGATTTCACCCACCAGTACTGGCCGCTGCGAGCCTTTGCCGCGCGCGAACTCGCCGCTGGCCGCTTGCCCTTCTGGAACCCGCACATTTGGGGTGGGCAACCCGGCTTGGCAGACCCCCAAATGGCTGCGCTGTATCCGCCTGCCATTGCGAACGCCCTTTTGCATGGGGGAACACTCCCGCTGACAGCCCTTGAATGGGAAGTCATCGCGCACGTGGTATGGGCGACAGTGGGGATGTACGTGCTAGCACGCGCTGTTTTGCGCACCCACACACGCCTGCCTGCTGTGGGTGCCGCACTGGCATTCGGGCTGGGGGGCTATCTCACTGGCTTCCCCGTCCAACAAGTCGCTATTATGGAAACGATTGCCTGGACACCCTGGTGGGTTTGGACGTTGCGACGTGCTGCACGCAGCCAGACGCTGGCCGACCGTCTGCGCTTCGTCCATCTTGCTGCCGCCGTGTTCGCCATGGCATTGTTGGCTGGGCACCCACAAAGCGCCCTGTACATGGCGTATCTAGGTTTTGCCTACACGCTCTTCTGCCTCTGGCGTGCCCCGGTGCGCACATGGCAACATCGCCTGTCCGTGCTGCTGGTTCCCTTTGCACTGGGCATTGCCCTTGCAGCAGTCCAACTGCTTCCGACGCTGGATTTCATTGCGCGGTCGGAACGCCAGCAACTCGATTTCCAATTCGTTAGCCCCGGGCTGGGGTGGCACGATGTGGTTTTCCTGTTCGTTCCCAACACCGACATTGGCACTCCCCTCTACCTGGGGCCTGTGGTGCTCATTCTTCTGGGCGCAGCACTCAAAGACGGCCACGCCCGTGCCGAAAAATGGTTCTGGCTGAGTCTGGCGATTCTCTCGTTGTTCCTTGCGTTCGGCGGCACAGGCGCGTTCTACGCGATTGCGTATCTGCTTCTCCCCGGCTGGAATGCCGTACGCAACCAGGAACGTGCGCTGTTGTGGTTCAGTCTGGCGCAAGCCCTGTTCGCTGGCTGGGGCCTGCTGGCCCTCATGACCTCAACCCGCACCATCCGTGCGACGGCTGCACGTATCAGTGGCGGGCTGGCAGTGCTTGCCTGGGTGCTTGCCTTCGCGCTGATAGCGCTGGAAGGGCCTTGGGTCAATGCCATGCTCATGATGGCGCTTTTCAGCTCGCTCATCTGGCTGGTGATGACGCTAGGGGAAGGAACCCCCCATCCGATCGTGCCGACGTTCTTGCTGGTGCTTGTGCTCATGTTCAATCTGATGAGTGTGAACCAACGCTACCATCAGGGACCAGCCCCCGAAACGCTCTGGCCAGCGCGTGCGCTCTACACCGTCATTGCTGACACCGCCGGGCATCACCGGGTGAACGACGCCAGCCTGTTGCCTCCCGAAGGCAATGCCGGCATGCTCTACGGCTATGAAGGACTGGGCGGTAACAATCCACTTCGACTGGCACGCACGCGCCGTTTCCTGAACGCTATCGATTCGTGGTACGAATGGAAGCTGCTCGCAGTGCAGTATGTCGTCAGTCAAGACCCCAACCTCGCCCCCAATGCGTTCAACCTGCTATACGAAGAAGATGGCTTCTTCCTGTGGGAGGTGCGCGAGCCGCGCCCACGTGCCTGGTCGATAGCGACGCTGGTGCAGATGACCGATGCCGACGCTATCGCCGACCGTGTCGACGACCGCGATTTCGATGCTTACACAACCGCAATCGTCGAAACATCCCCGCCACCTGTGGAAGGGCGCGCTACGGTGAACGTGCTCGACCATCGTGCTGGCTTCTTGCAGGTGGCGGTGCAAGCCGATGCGCCCGCCTTTGTGGTGCTGGCCGAAATCGCCGACCCTGGTTGGCGTGCGACGCTCAACGGCGAGCCAGTGGAATGGCTGCGCACCGATGGCTTCATTCTTGGTGTGCCGGTGCCGCCCGGCAACCACACGCTCACGCTTGCGTATCGCCCACCACGCTGGTTGCTGGGAGTGGGGATCAGCGGCATCGCGTGGCTTGCCTGGTGTGTGGGAATGCTTTGGGCGTGGAACATACGCCGCAAGCAAGGGGATCCTTACAATGCATAAGATGGTCGAAATCGCCTTGCGGGTTGCCTCTACGGTACGCCGTCCCTGGCAAAACCGGGCGTTCCGCTCACCACGCCGCGTCCTCATCATCAAACCCTGCTGCGTGGGTGACGTTCTGCTTGCCACGCCAACCCTGGCAGCCTTTCACCGCATGTTCCCAAACGCGCGTTTCGAATGGCTGGTGAGCGCCCACGCACGTCCGATGCTCGCCAACAACCCACGGCTCCATGCGCTGGTTGCAAGCGGTAACGTCCTTGGCGGGGGCACCTACACCTGGCGCGAGTTTCTGGCGCTGGCGCAGCACCTCCGCCATCAGCAGTACGATACTGCCATTGTACTTGAACGCTCGCCCCTGTTGGGGCTTCTAGCATGGCTGGCAGGCATTCCTCAACGCATCGGACTGGACTCGGCAGGGCGTGGGCTGTTCCACACACACACTGCCCCTGTCCCCATCCATCCCCGCCACGAAGCCGAGCTCTACCTGGACGTGGCACGTGCCGTCGGCGTGCCAACCGACGGTGTGCGCACAGAATTTTACCCCACCGAGCAGGCACGTCACCGCATTCGGTCACTTCTCGGCGAAACCCATCCCATCGTCATTCATCCGGCGGGTGGCGAAAACCCCGGTATGGTGTTGCTCAGCAAGCGTTGGCCGGCGGCACACTTTGCGACGGTGGCACGCCACTTGGCCGAAGAGGGACACCGCGTGGTGGTCATTGGCGGGCCCAACGACCGCACGCTGGCTGCCGAAGTTGCCGGCTCGTGGGCGACACCGCTTGCTGGCGAACTGTCATGGGACGAAACGGGGGCGCTTCTGGAACGTGCCGCCCTCTTCATCGGCAACGATACCGGTGCCATGCATCTGGCTGCTGCTTGTGGGGCGCCTGTGGTTGCGCTTTTTGGCCCGAGCGATCCCACACGCTATGCGCCCTACACGCCGCACAGCCGCGTACTTTGGCATCGCGTGGGGTGCAATCCCTGTTTCGAACATGGGCGCGCCCGCCCCGACTGCTGCCCCAATCGCGCCATCGAAGCCATTTCGGTGGAAGAGGTGCTCACCGCAGCCACACACCTGCTCAATGCTCATTCGGCATAAAAAAACGGCCACTCTGGATTGGTGGCCGTTATGTGTCCACACACGTGCTATGCGTGCGACGTATCGTCTTGCTGCTGCTCTTTGTTTTCCTTCTGCAACCGCTTGTAATCCACAAAGCGATACCCGGTTCCATACTCCGTCAGAATGTAGCGTGGATTGCTGGGGTCAGGCTCGATCTTCTTTCGCAAGTAGGTAATGTAGAGCCGCACATATTCGGGTGTTCCCTGGTACTCATGCCCCCAGACCTTCGCCAACAGCATGTCGTGTGTCATCACCCAACCAGCGTTTTTCACCAGATGATACAGCAACTTCCACTCGGTTGGGCGGAGTTTGACCCGCTTTCCACCCACAATCACTTCCTGATTGCGCATATCGATGGTCAGATAATCATCGATCTTCAACAACCCATCTTCGGCCTCTGTCTGGCGTGTGCGGCGCAACACCGCCCGAATACGGCTCACCAATTCACGCGGGCTGAATGGTTTGCCCAGGTAATCATCGGCTCCCAAATCAAGCCCACGTACACGGTCGTCTTCATCATTGCGCACCGTCAGCATGATGACGGGCACATCACTCACCTCGCGAATGTATTGCAACGTCTCGAAGCCATCCAGTTTGGGCATACGCACGTCCAGCAGGACCAAATCTGGCAACCAATCGCGCACCTTTTCCAATGCTTCCATGCCGTCGGCGGCTTCTTCGACGAGAAAACCTTCCGATTCCAGATTCATGCGGATGAAGCGCCGCATGCGATCTTCGTCATCCACGATGAGAATTTTGGCTTTGTGCTCACCCATGCGTTGCTCCTCTCGACCTTTGTTGCCTTGCAAACTACCAGGGAGCATACCAGAAGAGCCCTGTTCCCAAAAATTACGCGTTTGCATCGGCCGTGTGGTCCACCGGCTCGACCAGAAGTGTCATATCGTCCAGCCCCACGACACGTACCCGCGCTCCTACATCCAGCGTGCCCTGTATGCTTCGTGCGCGCCAGACTTCCCCATGCACATGCACAATACCTTCCGGGGTAAGCGGCTCACGCACTACGCCCACCAGCCCCAGCATCCCTTCCTGTCCGGTCAGTGGCGGTTTTTTGCGCACGCGTGCCACAACCGTCAGCACAAAGACCGAAAAGAGCCCTAAGAGAGCTGCCAATGTGAACAGGAAGGGGAGCGAGACGGCAGCATAGTCGCGCCCGTCGAACAGGAGGAGACCACCCAGCACGAATGCAACAGCCCCTCCCGCGGCAAAGACACCAATCGAAGGGGATAAGACTTCGAGGAAGAAGAGCACAAATGCCAACCCCAGCAATCCCAGCCCGGCGAAATTGGCGTCCAGCACGCCAAGCGCATAGAAGCCTAGAATGAGCGCAATTACACCGAAAATGCCCGCTGCATAGCCACCGGGGCTTTGCAGTTCGATGAGAATGGCAACACCTGCCAGCGAAAAGAGCAACAGCGCAATGTTGGGGTCGGCAATGGTGTGCAAAAAGTGCTCAAAGGGCGTCATCGGCATCTCGACGATGACGGCATCGCGCAGGTGTAGGGTATGCGGGGTGTTGCGAACATAGACGGTCAGCCCGTCGATTTGTTCCAGTAGGTCGGGCACATCGGTTGCCACAGCGTCGATCAACCCTTTTTCGAGTGCTTCGTCGGCAGTGGCCACGACGGCTTCCCGTACTGCCATCTCAGCCCATTCGGCAGCTTCGGGGCCGCGCCGTTCGGCATGTGTGCGGATGCTGGCTACCAAGTCGTTGGTGATTTTACGGAGCAGCGTTTCGCCCATTTCCGCGCCACTGGCATCGATCGGCGAAGCAGCCCCCATCGTGGTTTTGGGTGCCATCGCTGCTGCATGAGCCGCGAGCACGACGAATGTCCCCGCCGACGCCGCCCGTGCGCCACTCGGCCAGACGAAAACGGCGACAGGGACTCGTGCGTTATCCAGGAAACGCACCACATCGCCCATCACATTGACTGAGCCGCCTGGTGTGTCGAGCCGCAGCACAATCAGTTCGGCATCACGTCGCAAGGCTTCTTCCTCGGCGCGTTCCAGGTACGTCTGCAAGACCGGAGTAATGGGGCCCTCGAACGTGAGCACCAATACTTCGGGGCGTTCGCTTTGCGCCAACGCCACAAAGGGGTGAACCACGTGCAGCCAGGTCAGAAGCAACAACAGGGTGAACGTCCAAAAGCGATGCAGAATGCGCATCGTTGCATCTCCTTTCGATTCCTCGCCAAAGGGGTTTGCGAAATTGTACCTGCACAACTGCAATCAACAACAAACCACTTGTGTGTACGACATGGAAAGGCATCGCGTCGCACATGAGGAAGTTGCCAAAAGAAAATGCGACGCACGTGGAGCATGCGTCGCACCGGTTCGTCTCTTCGCGCAGTTGCCGCGCATTACATCGCAAGTTCTTCCTTTTCCACGTCCACATCTCGTTCTGGCTGAAGCGCACGCGCAACGTCGGGGGTAAGGCGTAGCGCCCAGCGCAAAAATGGTGGCGTGATGAGCGTGGTTGCCAGCACCATGAGCACCGTGACCGCGAAAATGTCCGCACCAATGACCCCCTCGCTCAACCCAATCGTCGCGACGATCAGTCCGACTTCGCCACGCGAAATCATACCCACGCCCAGCTGGAACGCTTCTCGCGCCTCGAAGCCCCCCAAACGCGCCCCAGCGCCGCAGCCCACCACCTTACCAAGCACGGCTACCAACACCAGCAAGCCGCCAAACAGCCATTGCTGCTGGTTCAAGATACGCAAATTGGCGTTCAACCCGATATTGACGAGGAAAATGGGCACCAAAAAGCCAAACGCAATGGGGAAGAGCCGGTCGGCGATTTTGTGCTGCAAGCGGCTCTGCGTGAGAATCAGCCCCACCAGAAACGTGCCGGTAATTGGCGCCACGGCCCCAATGGTTTCAGCAGCCCAGCCATAGAGGAACATGACCGCGAGTACCGCCGCGACCATGGATTCCGCTAGGGGAATCTCATCCGCCCATTCGACGAAACGGGGTAGCACAGCCCGCCCCACGACATAGCCCCCTACCAGGAAGAGCACCATACGCACGACAAGCCAGGCAAGCCCCGCTCCACTCGATCCCGCGCCCGCCAACGCCACAAACAGGCTCAAAATGAGAATGCCCAGCACGTCATCCACCACAGCCGCTCCCAACAGGGCAATCCCCACTTTGGAGCGCAAATACCCCAGTTCCATCAAAGTTTGTGCCGAGATGCTGACGCTCGTAGCCGTCAGGATAATGCCAATGAAGATCGACTCGATGCCGGGATAGCCAAACAAGAGCGCCAGCAATGCGCCTCCCACGAGCGGCACCACCACCCCAGACAGACCCGCCCAGGCAGCCACGGCACCACTTCGGAAAAACTCTTCCGGCTCGATTTCCAGCCCTGCCAGGAACATGAGCACCAGCACACCCAGTTCTGCCAGCAGGCGGAAGGTTTCCTGCATCGTTTCATGATGTTCGGCCAGGAATGGCCAGTTCAACAGGCCCAACACCGTTGGCCCCAAAATCAGGCCAGCCAGCAATTCCCCCAACACAGCCGGCTGGTCGAATCGTGTGCTGAGCCAACCTAATCCCTTCGCCGTCAACAAGACGATGGACAAGGTGAGGAACAAAACCAATGCTGCTGACATTTTTCCCTCCCATAAAAAAACGGCACGGCTACGTCGCGCCGGTGCCAGGTGAAAGTCCACAAAATTGTACACATCCTTCTGGTTTTCTCAACCTCCGTTTGTAGCGTTCAGACCTACCCAAATGGACTATGGCGCATAGACCCGAACAATGCCCAAACGCCACTCATCACCGCCATCGGCCAGAGGCAACCGTGCGCCAGTTGCCTCGTCGTACAAGCCCACATAGAGCGTATACGTCCCCACTGGGAGATCGAGTGGCACGGTGATCTCGTGTTCGTCTACGATGCTTTCGCCTGGCTGCCACCCATTGGTTGGTGCTGTGCCGTTCGCCGGTTCCGCATCGTGTTGTGCCACCACACGATTGTCAGCATCCCGCATGTGCACGAACACTTTGAAACGCGCCTCGGTTGCACCACCCGCCTGCCAGATCAGCACAACAGGCAGCATTCCGCCACGCGCAACCTCTGCGGGCCAGTCGGCACGTGCCAGGCGCACGCCTTGCGCCCACGCAACGTTCATTGCCTTGCCAATCTCGGGCAGATCGAAGCGGCGTGGTCGGTCTTCGACAACGATCTGGCCGACATCTAGCCATTCCTGCTGGCGAAGCCCCCACCATCGCTGCCAGGCAAGTGGTTCTCCCTGGGCAGTACGCAAGCGGACGCGCACCGTTGCGGTCCCCGCTGGGCCCGCTGGCGAGATGTCCAGGGTTCGTCGCACCTGGATGATTGTGGGACCGGAGAGCGCCGCCGACGCCACATAGGCCGGCAATAGCGGCGCTTCGGCACGTGCCAACCGTGCCCCGTTGTCTGCCAGCACCTCCACATCGAAGAATGCGTCGGCGTATTCGGGGGGAACCATCAGGTAGAAGTTCAGCGGCAATTCTTGCCCCACCCGCACCGCGGAACGCCACGGCTCAGCACCCAGCAGGCGAATAGCACCAGTCTCGGCGTTCAGGCGCACGGGGGGTTGCCATGCCCCCGGATGTGTGCTAGCCAATACACGCACCTGCCCCAATGAAACGTCGGCTGCGCCGCCCTCGTGGTTCAGGGGCTCGCCGGTGGCGGCATCGTAGAGCAAGATGCGCACCTCATACGTAGCGGGGGGTGTGCCCACAGGCACACGCAAGCTGTGCGGCGAGCGACGATACAATCCAGGCGACCAGGTGGTGGTAGGTGCCAACCCGGCAAAGGGGAACTGGTCTTCCTGGGCCCACAGAGTCCCATCCGGTGCAAAGAGGCGCACGCTCACCTTGATATCACGCTGGATAGGGCGCTCGTTGAACCACACCAGGTCGAAGAAAAAGCGCTCTCCCGCCCTCACATCACGCGCGGGCACACGCGCCCCTTCCAAGCGAATGCCCTCAGAGGCATAGACCACGCCCAGTGGCACATTCGTGGGGTGCGGTGTCTCGGCAATAGCACCTTGTGGATCGTAGTAGGTGACTCCCAAAGTCACCGTCTGACCGTGGAACAAGCGTGCATCCAACACATCGGCGGCTTGCGCAAACCACGTATCCACCTTGTTGTCGGGATCGGCAAGCGAGTTGGAAGGGCTGTACACATACCAAATTCGCTCGGCGCTTTGCAACGTCTCTGAAAAGTGACGGCGAGCGACAGGCATATCCACATGTGTTCCATAGCGTGGCAGCGCCGTCCAGGGTAAAGTGGGTTGTTCGTATTCCAGTACATGCGAAAGCACCGGATCGTGCAACACGACGAGATCACCCGGCCGAAAATAGTCGGCAATGTAGGCGAACATGCCACGGGTGTCATCCTTCTGATACGTTGGGTCGGTAAAGTATGCTACTGTGCTCACACCCAAGGCAAGCAGCCAGCAGGTGAGCAGTGCGGCGGCAGCTCCCATCCCGACGCGGTGGCGTGCCGCCAGTGCTGCCAGCCCAACGCCTGCCAGCAGGTAGAACGCCGGGCTAATGACCATCAGGTGGCGCACACCTTGGTACATGGGCTTGATGTAGCTCGCCAGGTACATACCCAGCACAGGCAACACCACCAATCCCGCCCACGTCAGCGCCGCCAGCCAGCGATTCCGACGGGGGAACCACTGGCGGGTACGCGCCCCTAACACCCATGCCCCACCCAAGCATGCCAGCACTGCAATAGCTTCGATGGGCGTAGAATAGGTGATCGGCAACGAAATCCCAACCGTAAATCCGTGCAGGAGATCACGTGCCATGACACGCAAGGGCACGAAGAAGAAATCCCGTTCGACAACGCCCAGCCGCTTGATGATGAAAGGCACAAAGGGTGCGACCACGCCCGCTGCGACAACTGCCGCCAGCATGTAGAGCCGCATATGGCGTCGGCCAAGCGTAAAGAAGAGAAAGACGAATTGCGCCCCCAG
Organism: Ardenticatena sp.; assembly: GCA_015487975.1. Taxonomy (GTDB): domain Bacteria; phylum Chloroflexota; class Anaerolineae; order Ardenticatenales; family Ardenticatenaceae; genus Ardenticatena. The sequence continues at coordinate 3,415 of WFOS01000054.1, read as the reverse complement.
GAAGAAGAGCGCCGCGTAGTGTGTCCATGCGAGCGCCGCGGCACTCAACAGATACAATGCGGCTGTACGACGGGTCGGGTGTTCTACGAAACGCACCAACGTGTAGAGCGAGAGCGCAGCCAGCGCAACCAGCATGGCGTACATGCGCACTTCTTGCGCATACCAGAGATAGAGCGGGCTGAATGCGACCAGCGTAGCGGACACCAATCCGGCACGCCGTCCAGCCAGACGCGCTGTGCCGACATAGAGCAGGGGGATGGTGAGCACGCTCCACCAAACCGAAAAGAGCCGCACGGCAAAGGGGCTCATGCCAATGGCATGCCGCACCGCCCACAACAACAGAAAGTAGAAAGGTGGATGGGTATTTTGGGTGGGGACCCCCTGCACCTCGATAATGCCCGCCCAGACCACGCGAAGTGGCTGGCGAATTTGCCAGAGCGTCAAACCTTCATCCTGCCAGAAGGTGCGCTCGGAAAGTCCCTGCAAGCGAAGGAACCAAGCGAAAAGAAGAAGCAACGCCAACCAGCCATATGTCAACCAGGTTGTTGTACGGCGCTGGTACGATGTTTTGGTCATTGTCGTCCCTGTGTGTCGTCATGTATCCGCCATGTTTGCCCATCGAACAGCAAGCGAGCCACAGGTACCGCGTCGCCAAAGATGGCATGGCGCGGTGTGAGGGCAAGCCGCTCACCAGTGTCCGGGCGATACATCCCGACGATGACGTCGTACACACCGGGCGGTATCTCACGCGGCAAGGGCAATTGGTGTTCGTCGGGCACGAGATCGCCTGCCTGCCACGCCCAGGTGGGCATGAACCCTTGCCGCGGCGGTGCGTCCGTCTGTGCCAGCGGCTGCGCAAGCGTATCAGCCGGTACTAGATGAACAAATACCGTATACCCTACCGAGGGGGATTGCTGCGCGAGCCACGTCAGGCGCACGAGCAGACGTGCTTGCTCGGCATCCAGCACCACGTCGTCGTTCGCCAGCGCGATGCCATCAGCGAACGTTGCCACGGGTGTGCCGTCGAAGGGGGGCGAGGGCGTCTTCACCAACACATGTCCCACAGCCGGCACAGACGGGCGTGGGCCATCAGGGGGTTCCCAGGGCACTTGTTCGAGGGTTTCATAGCGATATACACTCACCCACAGTGAAGCCAGCACAGGTGTATCGGCATCCTCGGGAACAGGAATCCAGTGTGGGTCGGTCACAATCTCACCCACCTGCCAGAAAGTGGTGGGATACGTTCCGCCACCCGGATACGAATCGTGCTGCCCCAAAAATTCGTTCTGATAGCCATAGAGTTTGGTGCTGACGCTGTAGGCTTCATCCATAGGAGCAATCGCCTGCCAGTAGAGCACGACTTGCGCTGTTGTACCAGGCGCCACAGGAGCAGGCGCGGTGTAGCCGAGCAAACGCATTCCGCCATAGGTCCATCCAACGTTCACGAGGGTATCCGGCAATCGAAGTGTCTGCCCATGTGGCGGCGGGGTGTAGGCGGGACGAATCACGCCAAACGGCAACCAGAGCGCGGAAAGTCCCCATCCTGCCAGTGCCACCACGGCTAGATGAGCACGCCACCGAGCAGGGATGAGCGCCCGCCAGCCTACGCCCAAAAGCACCATCAGCGGGGCGAGCGCCGGGAACATGAGACGCCCTTGTGCCCCTGGCGTGATGCGCGCCCAGTTGAACACCCCCGCCAGAATGAGCAACGGCCAGACCAGCACAACCAGCCATTGCAGGAGCGTGCGCCATGCGGGTGTTGCACGTGTTCGCCATAGGCGCCACACCTGCACGCCCAACCCTGCTAGTGCCGCTAGCGTCAGCAGGTCGAGCAGGGTATACCACCACCGCGGTGCCAGGATGTTGAACCACCCAAACACCCCCCAAAAGGAGAATCGCAAGCCGCTGAATGCCCAAAGCATGAAAGAAAGCGAGCGCGGCTTGCGATACCGTCCCACAATTTCCAACATGGCCGAAACGCCTGTGGGGTCGCCATAAAGCAGCCAGTTGCGCCAGTACCACCAGCCTGCCATCACCAGCACTGCCCCCCCAATGGCAATGAGAACGCCGAGTGGACGCACACGGTTCGGAAGAGGGGTGCCGCGCCATTCCAGCAAGAGCAGTACCGGTGCCGCCACCACCAGAAAGAAGAGCCCATTCAATTTGGCGAGCGCCAGTGCTCCCGCTAGCAGGCTGAGCAACAACGTTTCACGCCGTGTCAACCCGTGGAAGCGAATCGCTCGTAAGAGCAACCAGAGACAGAGCGTTGCTAGCGCGGTAACAGTGGCATCATTGCTGATGGCGCTACTGATGAAGAGAAACTGTGGCAACGCGGCCAGCCAGGCAGCGATAAAAAGCGCCACTCTTGGTGCTGAGGGGAAGAGATGCCGGGCAAGCTGCCACGTCGCCCAAACGGTGATAGCCCCCATGAGGATCGAAATCCAACGGGCTAGATGCACGCTCCACACAAACGTAGCGGGCAGCTCATCAGCCGGTGGATGAACAAAGGCGTTTTTGTTGTCGGGGGCAAGGGGTTGGCCAATAGCAGCATGTGGATTTTCGGGCAAAGGGTGTGTGGGCAAAGAGGCTTGCCAAGGACGCAAAACCCACGAAGCCAGCCAGTGATAGAGGGGGGGCTGGCTGGCTTCCTGCTTCCAGGGCGTGTATTTCGAGGCGGCGCTCTGGACAGGCAGGCGCTGTTCACGTGCCAGGTAGAGAGCAAAACCAAAGTGCTCGGATTCGTCTGGTTTCTCGAAAGCAGGCGTCATCCAGTCGTAGAGCATGGCGGCCACAATGAAAAAGAGCAAAACGGCCAGCACCATACGCCCACTGCTGGGAGCACTCCACACACGATGTTTGCCCGCTTGTCGGATACGCACAACACCTCCCCACATACAAAGACGCGGCCCGAAGCCGCGCCCGTCATACAACATGGTGAATTATAGCAAGCGTTGGGCAAGTACCAAATACACCATGCCCACTGGTGATGCCCCAAAACGTGGTGGGGGGAAGAGACGAGACGGAGCGTGGAAAAGGCAAGCCAGAGGCGCCCCAGGCCCCGAAGAGGGCGTATTGTGGCGCACCTACCGGGCAGCCTGAGCCTGGTGGGGCCATCACCGCTTCCAGCCAGTTCCCCTGGAACGCGTGCTCACTGCTGGAGAACGCCGCCTTCCTAGGAGGAGCGACGCACCTGGCAGGTGCGTCGCTCCTCGAAGTAACGTCAGGCGTGCGTGCCTCTCAAGGTCAGGCGGGGTGCGTTTGTATCCCTCGCTGCGCTGGCGCCGTCGGTCTGGAAACAGACGGGGGAATACGCCAACATACTCTCAGCGCTTCCTGGTTTCGGATGCCACACCGTCACGCCGGTGCTGATGACCGTGGGGCGGGGAGAACGGGATTGGAGCGCTGGGCTTATGCC
>WFOS01000053.1 GCA_015487975.1 Ardenticatena sp. | reverse complement strand
CCTGGCAGGTGCGTCGTACCTCCTGAGCTGAAGGCGGCGTTCTCCAGCGGTGCGCACGCGTTCCAGGGGAACTGGCTGGAAGCGGTAATGGCCCCACTAGGCTCAGGCTGCCCAGTAGATGCGCCACAATACGCCCTCTTCGGGGCCTGGGGCGCCGCTGGCTTGCCTTTTCCACGCTCCGTCTTGTCTCTTCCCATCCCCACCACGTTTTGGGTCATCACCAGGCAAATGTGGTTGGGCGAAAAGGTGATTTTCCAGCCAATTTGCTCTTCGGCACAATGTACCATACCATGATCGTATCTTGATCTTGCCCCGTTCAACCTTCAAGTGCACAGGGAGGTGTACGATGTCCAAAACCGTCGCTGATGTGATGAGCCACCGTGTGATTTCTTGCCACCCGCAAACCCCCATTCGACGTTGTGCCCGACGGATGCGCGAAAACGATGTCAGCGCCTTGATTGTGCTGGATGATGATGGGCATCTGGCAGGCATTCTAAGCCAAACCGACCTGGTGACGCTGCGGGCGTATCGTCCCGAGTGGGAGGAGATGGTGGCAGAACATGCTATGATTCGCAATGTGTTGACCGTGACGCCCAACACACCACTGGAAGACGCATGCGATTTGATGGCACGCCTGCGGGTTCACCGTCTTGTGGTCGTGGAGGAAGACGAAGGGGGCAAGCATCCTATTGGCGTGCTGAGCATGACAGACGTCGTACGCGAGATGGCGGACAGCGGAGAGGACGAAGCCTGACGCTTACGCCGCGAGACGTTGCGTCAAAAAATCGCGCACCAGTTGCCCAACGATCTGGGTATGTGCCCCAGCGTATGCATGGTCGGCGTTGGGGATGATGTGGACGTGCACATGGGGCACCCCCAATGCCATGCTGTGTAGCACATGGGGCGGTGAGATGTCGTCGTGTTCGCCTGTGATGAACAAGCGTGGGCGCTGGTCGTCGCTCAAAGTAGCGGGTGAAAGGTGCCAGAGCGGCGTGCCAATGCCGACAAAGGCTTTTACCGAAGGCAAACGTAGCAGGGCACGCACGCCAACCCACGCCCCAAAGCTGTATCCCACCAGCGCACGGCTGGCACGCGGTATGTCAGGGTGCGCTCCAAGTGCCTGCACTGCCGCGATGATGTCAGCTTCTTCGGCTTCGCCCCCACCAAACGTGCCTTCACTCTTCCCCACACCTCGAAAGTTGAAGCGCAAGACGGCAAACCCACTGGCTGCCAGCGTTTGCGCCAGAGCCAGCACAAGCGGCGTGTGCATCGAACCACCATACAGCGGGTGGGGATGGACAAGCACAACGCCCCCATGCAAGGGGATCTGCCCATCGGTAGAGCGGAGCAGCGCCCCTTCCAGCAGCACACCATCTCCGGTTTCGAACGAGAGCGTCGTTTCAGCCAACATGGTTTTTCCCTGCGCTCTGGTTAGCGTTCACGTGCGTTCTGCTTCTTGCGCATGTCCAGCTGCCATGTACGGGGGTTCCAGCCGCCACTCGGCGCAATACGTCCACGCAACCATGGCTGCGTCAACAGTGCCTGCGCATGGTGAAAGAGGGGGACATACACCGCTTCTTCCACGGTAATCGCGGCATGCGCCTGCCGGTAAAGGTCAAGCCGCACGGTGGGGTCCTGTTCGTTGGTGGCGTCTTCGACCAGGGTATCGAATGTGTTGCAGAAGCGCCGCCAGGGGTTCTGGCTCTGTTCACAGTGGAAGGGATCGTTGTACCACTCGTGCAAGTCGGGCACAGGCGAGCACCATTCAAAAAGCCAAGCATGGGGTATCTCTGGCAAGGGAATGGTGCGTTCCAGATGGGCTTCGTACTGGCCGGCTGGAATGGGTACGACGTTGACAGTTATGTCGAGCGCGGTACGCCACATGGATGCGACAGCATTGGCGGCATCTACCCACTCTGGTATGTCAGGGGTCGCCAGTTGCAACGTGGGGAACCCAAGTCCACGTGGATACCCGGCCTGTGCAAGCCAGGTACGGGCCTGGGCGGTGTCGTACGCAATGGTAGCCGGTTGCACATCGCCAAAGAGCTGAGGGGGTGCCAGCGTCACAGCTGCGACCCGGTCGCCCGACGACTGACGCACGAGGATGGAACGATCGACTGCCGCGGCAAGGGCACGCCGCACACGGTCGCGGTCCACAGGTGGCTTGACGGTGGTGAACCCAACCCCCACAGTGCAGGATTGCGCCACCAGCGAAAGGTGTTCACGCAACACTTCATCTGCCTGAATAGCGGGCACAGCCTCGGGCGGAAGCGCCAAACGGTCGAATACGCCTGCGCGGTAATCGGCGAGCGCGTCGGTGGTGAGCGAAAAGTCGACGACGTCAGGTGTGCGGGGCTGGCGTTCACCAGGGTACATGGGATTGCGAATCAGACTGATGGTGTCGGGTGGCAACCAGGCGGTGAAGGCGTAGGGGCCGATGCTTTGCATGCGTTCAGGTGTCTGCCAGCCCACGTTGCCTGTGGCAATGGCATCCTGCGGCAAGGGGCGAGCGATGGGCAACGACAGGATGGCAGGCAAATCGGCGGCAGGGCGCACCAGGTCGATCTCGACGGTTTGGGGGTCGAGGGCACGCACGCCGACGCTGGCCAGATCGACAATGTCTTTGCTTTCGTAGACCTCGCGGCATCCTTCGATGACAAACAACACGTCCACGAAGGGGGCCTGTGTCGAGGGCGCACACGCACGCCGCAATGACGCCACCACATCGTCGGCGGTGAAGGACGCAACGGCGTTGCCATGCACATCGCGCCACTGCAAACCGGTTTGCAGGCGGAAGGTGTAAATGCGCCCGTTGGTGCTGGCACGCCATTCGGTCGCCAGGTCGGGCACGACGGACGCAGTTTCGGGGTCGTAGCGCGTCAGTCCGGCATGTACCAGGTTGACAAGGAGCAGAGAAAGGTCATCGCGGGCAAGCGCCGGGTCGAGGGTGGCGGGCACACCCAGCAAAGGCAAATCGAGCGTGGCGGGGGTTATTTCACGCTGCAACGGGGTACACTGCATCAGCAAGAAGAGCAGGCTCAAGACACCCCAGCGCAACACCGTACGCATAGCTGTCAGGACGCCGAGAGCGCGGCTTTTGGCACGGCGATACGCTGGTCGGCTTGCAGGTGATCGCGTAGTTGGCGCCGGGCGTGATAGAGACGTGATTTGACCGTGCCGACCGGCAGGTTGAGGATTTGGGCGATTTCGTCCAGCGAGAGTTCCTGCAGGTAGTAGAGCACGACAACGATGCGATGTTTTTCGTCGAGTTTGGCGATGGCGTCCTGAACGGCACGCACGCGCTCGTCGCGCTCGAACATGTGTTCTGGTGAGATGTGGATGTGCCGTTGAAACCACTCGCTTGCTTTTTCGAGCGGGCTGGTTTTCGGGGTGCGGGTGAGCCAGTTGTTCGTCAAATTGATGGCGATGCGATAGAGCCACGGTTGTAATGAATCCACCGAGTCATCGACACGGTTCAGGTTGCGATACACACGGAAGAATGTTTCTTGTAACAGATCTTCGGCCACAGCACGGTCTTGTGTCATGGCATAAATGACGCGAAACAAAGACCGCGCATAGCGCACATAGAGTGTTGCAAAGGCATCGAAGTCGCCGGCTCGAGTTCGTTTGACCAACTCGATATCCGTCGGCTGAGACCCCATTGTCACCTCGCTTGTCTTGCTCACAAATCCCCCCTTGCTCATATGTTCGGGCGGGAGCGTGCCGAGGATTATAAAAAGCATTGACAGAGCGGCAAATACCTCTTTATGCACGCACAACTCGTCGTTGCATTATCAGCACGCCTATGAGCCCCCCCAGCAAATCGACTCCAATATCGAACACTTCATCACTCCCGGGGAGCGACGCCGTGTAGATGAATTGGATACCTTCTTGCAGGCATGCGACCACCAGAATCAGCGCCAGTATCCACCAAGAGCGGCGATAGGCGGGTGGTAGGGTGGTCACCAGGAGCACCGCAAGCACGCCGTCGAGCAGCCCATGCATGACGATATGCGTCCATTCCGGTGTGAAGGCAATTTGAAACCAGCGGTTGTAGGTCGCTGAGTAGCGAGTAAAGAGTGCCATGGGAAAAAGAATGCCCGTCAACCAGACGACGAGCGGCAGATATTGACGCATTTCCGTCACTCCCCGGAGCACTGGTGAAAGGAACCGGCCAGGTCTGTGGTGACCTGGCCGGTGGTCTGGTTGTCATTTGGTGGAAGGTGTCCAGCGCAATACGGGTTGACGTGCGGCACGGGCTTCATCGAGGCGACGCACGGGGGTGTGATGCGGTGCGGATTTTACCATATCGGGTGTTTCCTCTGCTTCACGGGCAATCCGTTTCATCACCGCGATGAAGCGGTCGAGGGTCTGCTTCGATTCGGTCTCAGTCGGTTCAATCATCAAGGCTTCGGGAACAGTAAGCGGGAAGTAAATCGTTGGCGGGTGGATACCATAGTCAATCAGCCGCTTGGCGATATCCAGCGTGCGCACACCATACCGTTCTGCTTGCCATTGCCCACTGAAAACAACTTCGTGTTTGCAAATGCGATCGAATGGCAAATGGTAGACCCCTTTGAGTTGGACCCGCACGTAATTGGCATTGAGCACGGCATCTTTGGTCATCTCGGTCAATCCATCGCTCCCCAGTGCCCGCATGTACACGTAGCCACGCACCATGTTGTTGAAATTACCGTAGAACGCACGCACACGCCCGATGCTGTCGGGGCGATCGTCATCCAGGTAGTAGCGGTCGCCATCTTTCGCCACCACAGGCACGGGCAGGAAACGCGCCAGGTCGGCACGCACAGCGGTTGCGCCTGCACCGGGGCCACCGCCGCCATGCGGCACGCTGAAGGTTTTGTGCAGGTTGTAGTGCAAAATGTCCATGCCGAGGTCGCCCGGCTTCGCCACGCCGACCATGGCGTTCATATTGGCGCCATCCATGTAAATCAAGCCCCCCACGGCATGCACGGCGTCGGCAATTTCCAGGATGTGCTCTTCGAACAGGCCAAGCGTGCTGGGGTTCGTAATCATCAAACCGGCAACGTTCTCACCCAGTTCGTCGAGCGTCTGTTTGAGTGCATCGAGATCGAGATTACCATCCGTGCCGGTGGGGATGGTAACCGTTTCGTAGCCTACCATCGCGGCGGTGGCAGGGTTCGTACCGTGCGCTGAGTCGGGGACGAGCATGTGCTTGCGCTGGCGCCCCTGTTTGGCGTGATAGGCATGGATGATGAGAGCGCCGGTGAGTTCACCATGCGCCCCAGCAGATGGTTGCAGGGTCACGGCTGGCAAGCCAGCGATTTCGGCCAGCCATTCCTGCAATTCGTACATCAGCTGCAACGCGCCCTGCACGGTGCTTTCATCCTGGTAGGGATGGAGATGCGAGAAGGCTGGCCAGTTGGCGATAGCGTCGTTGATTTTGGGGTTGTATTTCATCGTGCAGGAACCAAGCGGATAGAAGCCCAAATCCACAGCGAAGTTGTACTGCGACAGGCGGGTATAGTGCCGCACCACATCGAGCTCGCTGACTTGGGGGAGCGGCAATTCATCGCGCAGAAACTCCGCCGGGGGAAGATCGGCTTCGGGTACATCGAGCGGTGGCAGTTCGACACCGGTGCGTCCTTCAGCACTCCGCTCGAAGATGAGTCCTTCACGCGGAATGAACCCGTATGTTTCACCATGTTCTGTCTGCAAAGGTGTTGCCGTCTGGGTCATGGTTGCCCCCCATTTTCTGTTTCGATCTTCCAGCGTTTGCCGCCAGCCAGTTGGAGCATTTTTTGCAAGCGATCAGCGTCCCACAAATAGACGTGGGCACGTGTCGTCCAGGCACGCGCTTCGGGTGTGAGCGTGCCACACGTCACCATGATGCCGCGTTCGATCCCATAGGTCTGGTGCAAATCGCGCACGAATTGCGCCACTGTTGGCTCGTCCAAAACGGCGATCTCGCGGCGCAGCACCACCACCCAGGGCTTGCCTTCCACGTCCCATGCCAGCATATCCACGCCGTCCACTTCGGTATCGGCATCGGGGTCGGCACGAAACCCCAGCGAGCGCAACAAGAGCGCCACCATCTGCTTGAAGAGGGCCGGCGGCAACGTGTGGATTTGTTCGAGAGTGATATCGCGCATCAAAGTGCGCAGTTCTTGCTCGTTCATGGCTTACATTGCTCGCAAGGCATCAACCAGGCGGTCAATATCGGCACGCGAATTCATTTCGGTTGCCGTCAGCAGCCAGTGGTTGGCAAGTTCGGGATACGCGCGGCCTAGGTCGTACCCGCCGATGATGCCATGTTCTTCCCACAAGTACCGGTTGATTTCAGCCACAGGGCGCGGTGTGCGGACCGCAAATTCGCGCATGAAAGGCCCCTCGAACGCGAGTGAGAAGCCATCAAGCTGGGCCAGTTGGTTCGCCAGGTAGTGCGCCTTGTGATAGCAGAGATTGGCCACTTGTTGCAGCCCGTTGCGCCCCACGGCAGCCATATAGATGGTGACCGCCGTGGCAATCAGGGCTTCGTTGGTGCAGATGTTGCTGGTGGCTTTTTCACGGCGGATGTGCTGCTCGCGGGCTTGCAACGTCAACACATAGCCACACCGCCCATCCACGTCCACCGTCTCACCGGCAATGCGTCCTGGCATTTGGCGGACGAATTTTTGGCGTGTGGCAAACAAGCCGACGTAGGGGCCACCATAGAAGAGCGGAATGCCCAGCGGTTGCCCCTCGGCAGTGACAATATCCGCTCCGAATTCTCCGGGTGGCTTGAGCATGGCCACTGCCACGGGGTCGGCATTGACCACAAAGAGCCCACCAGCGGCGTGAACGGCATCGCTGAGCGCCGACATTGGCTCGATTTGCCCGAAAAAGTTGGGATACTGCACCAACAACGCGGCGGTGTTGGTATCAGCGGCGGCCTGTACAGCAGCCACGTCGGTTGTGCCCGTTGCAGGGTCGAAGGGCACGTCAACCAGTTCGATGTCCATGCCCTGCGTGTACGTTGCCAGCACGGCGCGATATTCGGGGTGAACCGCCTGGCTGACGAGGACGCGGGTACGCTTCGAGCGGCTCAGGCGCACGGCCATGAGGGCGGCTTCGGCCAACGCCGTCGAACCGTCATACATGGACGCGTTGGCCACATCCATACCGAACAACTGGCACACCATGGTTTGGAATTCGAAGATGGTTTGCAGTGTACCCTGGCTGATTTCGGGTTGGTAGGGTGTGTAGGCGGTGTAGAATTCACCACGGAAGAGCAAATGCGGAATAACAGCGGGCGTGTAGTGGTAGTACGCTCCTGCGCCCAAAAACGTGGGGTGTCGATCGACAGTGATGTTTCGAGCCGCAATCTCGGCAAACAGGCGTTGCACTTCCGGCTCACTCAACCCATTTGGCAGGTTGAGAGTAGGGAATCGTACCGCTTCGGGGATGTCGGCGAACAAATCTTCGACACATTCCACCCCAATCGCGGCCAGCATCTCTTGCCGCTCGGCGTCGGTGTGAGGTGTGTACCGCATGTCTGGCCTCCTTAGCCTTATGCGCCGATGTGTGCTGCGTAGGCGTCGGCGTCCATGAGGGTTGCACGTTCTTCGTCCCAATTCGTGGGGCGCACCTTGATCATCCACCCCTCGCCATACGGGTCCTGGTTCACCAGTTCTGGGCTGGCATCGAGTGCCTCGTTGATCTCAACGACTTCGCCACTGATGGGGGCATAGAGATCACTGGCAGCCTTGACACTTTCGACAACACCAAAGGGACGCCCTCTTTCGATGGTATCGCCGACTTCGGGCAATTCGACGTACACGACATCGCCCAATTCGTGTTGCGCGTAGTCGGTGATACCAACCACAACAAGGTCACCTTCTTGTTTTGCCCATTCGTGTTCCTCGGTGTAGAGGCGGTCGTTCGGAATATTGCTCATCGTGCGCTCCTTTCACATTGTTGAAGTTGGTTGTTTTTTTGGTGAACGCCCCTCTCGGGGCACGACGATTCAAGCGCGTTTGTAGAAAGGACGCTTGACGATTTCGGCTGGCACCGGGCGGTTGCGGATGAGCACCTCAACCTGCCTGCCAATCTCCGCACTATCGGGTCGCACAAAAGCCATGGCGATATTCTTTTCGAGGAAGGGCGCATACGAGCCACTGGTGACAACGCCTACCGCTTCACCATCGACGTGAACAGGGTAGCCCTGGCGCGGAATGCCACGCCCACGCATTTCGAGCATGACCAGTTTTTTGCGCAAACCTGTTTCGCGCAGGCGGCGTGTGGCTTCAGCGCCCACGTACTCCCCTTCTTTGGCCACGAACCGCCCCAAACCGGCTTCGAGGGGCGATGTTTCTTCATCGAGTTCATGACCATAAAGGGGCAACGAGGCTTCGAGGCGCAGTGTATCGCGTGCCCCCAGGCCGGCAGGAAGCACACCTTCATCACGCCCGGCATCCAGCAGGGCGTTCCACAGGTCGGCGGCCTCGTCGGGCGTCACAAAGAGCTCGAACCCATCTTCGCCTGTGTAGCCCGTCCGCGCCAGCATGACATCGTGCCCGGCGACTGTTGCGCGGGTGTGATGGTAGAATTTCACTTCATCGAGGTTGGCATCGGTAAGGCGTTGCAAGAGCGTGGCGGCTTTGGGCCCCTGGAAGGCAAGCAAGGCAAAATCATCGCTACGGTTGCGGGCTTCCACACCTTCGAAATCAGCGAGAACCTGCTGAACATGTGCCCAATCCTTCTCGATGTTGGCAGCATTGACGACCACTAGGTAGTGGTCGTGGGCAAGTTCGTACACGATGATGTCGTCAACAGTACCGCCAGATTCGTTCAGGAACATGGAGTACTGGGCTTTCCCGGGGGAGAGTTTTTCCACATCGTTGGCGGTGAGGTATTGCACAGCGTGGCGTGCATTCGGGCCTTTGATTTCGAATTCGCCCATGTGGCTAACATCGAAAAGACCAGCCGCACGGCGGACAGCCAAATGCTCTTCGATGATACTGCTATATTGCACTGGCATTTCCCATCCACCAAATGGCACCATACGTGCGCCCATGGCGAGATGGGTCGCGTACAACGGTGTGCGGCGTAGGGTTTCGTTGTTCATACACTCCTCCATGGAGCAAGTGGTTTGCGTTGTTTTTGGCTGGAAAACGACGAATAGACCGGCTGGATTCGTCGCGGCCATTCTAGACGTGCCCTGTGCAAACGTCAATCAGGACAAGAGGAGAAGGAAGCAACAAAACGCCCCGGTGTCGAACCGGGGCAAACAGTTTCGGATTAGTTTTCCGGCGATGGATAGGCGTTGGGATCAGGTGTTGGTGCGATGACGTCAGGCACCGGATATGGGTACGCGTCTGTTGGTTGAGACATCTCAACCGAAGACGGTGTTGCCTTTGCGTTGGTGTTTGTGTTGGTACTGCTACACGCAGCCACAGTCAGAAAAATGAGCAAAGCGAGACCAAGCAACACGATTCGTTTCTTCATAGGCTCCCTCTTCTTGGTTGATGGAGTACAATGCAACGGCATTGCAAACAGTTGCCATGTTCGTTTGTAGCCTGGCACGTGTGTCCAGGTTCATGCCCTCAGCCGTCCTATCGTTCACCGCTCTCTTGCGTCACAGGGGTGCTTTCAGCCGACGGGCCTGTTCCTACAAGGTAACGTGCCGCCCACGGGCGATAATTGCTCCAAAAGACATCATGGTAAAGTTGGTTGCCACTCGCATCCGTCACGATACGCTCTACCTTGACTTTGGCACCATCACGTGCCCAATCCACCTGTTCGACAACGCCTGCAGGCAACGACGGGTCTTCGGTGTAGATGGGTGCAAGTGCAGGCGTGGTCTCCAAAATAGTAGGGCCAATCATCTGCACCGTGCGCCCCGTATCGGGTCCGTAGAGGTAGAAGGTGAGTTCTGCGGTACGCTGGTTGACCTCACTTTCGATCAGGTAGTAGTTATCGGTATCGTTGACGAATTTGAAGTCCACGTAGGGCGAGTAGACGGTGGCATCCATCCCAACTGGCGGCTCATAGTACGATACGCGATACCCGTGGGCATAGCGTTCCGTAATCCGAAAGCCCCCCCAAAAGGCAGCACGGAACAGAGTTGTCGAAACCTGACACACACCACCACCGATCCCCACCTCGGTACGGTTGCCCAAAATGATGTAGCTTTCTTCGTAGCCCATGGCATCCACAACCCAGCCCAGGTATTTGTTGAAACTGAATTCGCTATGGGGCGGAATGACAACACCATTGAACCGTGCGGCAGCAACCGCCACATTCTGCTTGCGCCCAGCAGGTGAGCCGGTGAATGTGCTGTACCCCTTGGCGGCCACTCCGGTGATGTTGAATTTGCTGGCATCAGCGGTGGAAACAGGGGGTGGTGTGATGGTAAGCGGCAACTCGACAGATGATTGCCCAGTACGCAAAGCATCTTCGACGGCTGCCAGTGCCGCATCCACGTCCAGTTCGACTCCATCCTGACTGACCACCAGTGGAGTAAGCACGCCCGTTTGCGGATCGTAGTCGAAGCGGGCTTCGCGGGCAGGCTGGTGGATCCGTGCTGCCAGCGCTTCGAGATCGGGGCGGAGCGCAGTCACATCGAGCCGCACACGCCATGTGCGGCGACCATCATCCAGCTGCTCTGGCTCGATGCGCAGCATCTGGGCCAGACGTGCCTGGTCGATCGTCAAGCGGAGCGTGCGCGTGCGCTGCACAACTCCTTCCGACGTTGGCGCCCAATAGGGCATCGTTGCTTCGACATGCAAGGGCTGTGCCAACACCTGGCGGATGAACGCTGCTGCCTCAGCAGCCGATGTGATGAGCGGCGGTTCTTCTTGTACCACGAGATCAATCGATGTCCGCTGGCCGCGTGCCAATGCGGTTCGCACGCGAGCTTCGCTGGCTTCCCAATCGAGCGAACGCCCCATGATGGCTGGATACTCGACCACTTCTATCCCCACGAGCGCCACGCGGGCATCTTGTGGGGGGCGTGCGATGGCATTCGCGGCGTTGGTCAGCAGTACCCTGATCGCATCCTCATCCACGGTGTACACCGGGGGAATATCGTAGCCTTTCTGGATCATCTGCCACCAGGTGAAGGGGCGTTTCCAGAACGGCTCGCTCCGTCCGGCGGCATAAGCACGCGCCAGCACCGTCTCGGTATCGGGACGTACCCCCAACTGCCCTACCGGCAAGCGCCACACGTGCTCCGCGGCACGAATTTCGATTTGCTCGTTGGGCGACAAGCGCAAACTTTCTTCGATGAGCCACGCGGCTTCCGCCTGCGAAAGCCCACCGATGGGGACACCATCGACGCTGACGCCAGGGAAAATACGCCCATTGTACGCCAACTGCACGGCGAGAACCACAGCGAGCAAGAGCACCAGAGGCGTCAACAGGGCAAAGAGGGCAAACCCCCACCAGGAACCGGGGGCGCGGTGAATGCGTGGCGATGCGTGTGGGAATGAAATCGTGCCAATGCTCTGGGCCATAGGCCGCTCCGTTTTTGCAAACTCAACGCCACCAGATGCACGTTTGGCGTACTGGGACAATGTGTGATGAAGTATAGTCGCTGCGGTGAGAATGAGCAACCCCCTGGAATGTCCAGAGGGTTGCTGCATGGCGTCGTTCTGTGTGTTCTGGGGGGGGGCTACCAGAGGTCCATGGTGCGTTCAGCCACCAGCTGGCGCACTTTGGCTTCGAATTCACCCACCGGCATCGCGCCCAAATCTTCACCACTGCGCAACCGCACGGCGACGGCTTCGTGCTCGATTTCTTTGTCACCCACAATGAGCATGTAGGGAATTTTTTGCATTTGGGCGGCACGAATCTTGGCATTCATGCGGCTGGCGCTCTCATCCACTTTGACGCGGATGTCTTGTGCAAAAAGCCGTGCCGCGACCGAGCGCGCATACTCGACATGGCGGTCGGCAATGGGAATGAGCACGACCTGCACTGGCGCCAGCCAGGGCGGGAATGCACCGTTGAGGTGCTCGATGAGAATGCCCACAAAGCGCTCCATGCTCCCAAATGGGGCACGGTGAATCATGACGGGGCGGTGTGGCTGGTTATCGTCGCCAATGTAGGTGAGGTCGAAGCGTTGCGGCAGGTTGTAGTCCACCTGTACCGTGCCCAACTGCCATTCACGCCCCAACACGTCGTTGACCACAAAGTCCAGCTTGGGGCCATAGAAGGCAGCTTCGCCTTCTTCGACGGTGTAGTCGAAATCGTAATCGTTCAACGCGTTGAGAATGGCCTGTGTTGCCTGTTCCCACACGTCATCGGACCCAACGTACTTGTCGCTTTCGGGGTCGCGCACGCCAACACGCGCGCGGAAATCGGTCAACCCCAGGCTGCGGAACACTTTGAGCGTCAATTCGACCACGCTTTTGAATTCGTCTTCCAGCTGGTCGGGACGACAGAAAAGGTGCGCATCGTCTTGCGTGAAGCCCCGCACGCGCGTCATACCGCTGACTTCGCCGCTTTGCTCGAAGCGATAGACAGTGCCAAATTCGGCAAAGCGGATGGGCAAATCGCGATATGAACGCAAATGCTGCTTGTAAATCATGATGTGGAAGGGGCAATTCATCGGTTTGAGCAGATATTCCTCGTTCTCGTCCACCACCATGGGGGGGAACATGGAATCCTTGTAGTAGGGGTAGTGCCCGCTTGTTTTGAACAGGTCCACTTTGGCAATGTGCGGTGTGTACACAGGCTGATAGCCACGACGAATTTGCTCTTCTTTCAAAAAGCGTTCCAGTTGGTCGCGGATGACAGCACCATTGGGCTGCCAAAGCACCAACCCCGGCCCCACCATTTGGGGTTCGATGGCAAAAATCGCCAGATCTTTCCCCAAGCGGCGGTGGTCGCGCTTTTTGGCTTCTTCCAGGCGTTTGAGGTACTGCTCCAATTCGACCCGGTTACGCCAGGCTGTGCCATAAATACGTGTGAGCATGGGGTTCTTTTCATCGCCACGCCAATATGCGCCCGCCACGCGCATGACTTTGATAGCGTTGGCTTTGATTTGCCCCGTGTGTTCCACATGCGGACCACGGCAGAGGTCCACGAACGTGTCATGCTGATAGACAGTGATTTTGGGGCGCTGATCTTCGGGCAATTTGTTGCCGTATTCGTCGTACTGCCCTTGCGCCAATCCTTCGATCAGTTCGAGCTTGTAGGGTTGGTCTTCGAAGAGTTCGCGGGCTTCTTCCACGGAGACTTCACGCACGTGGAAGCGATGCTTGCCCTTGATGATTTCTTTCATGCGCTGCTCAATCCACGCCAGATCTTCCTCCGTGGGCGAGCGCGGAAGTTCGAAGTCGTAGTAGAACCCATCTTTGACGGGCGGCCCAATGGCAATACGTGCGCCGGGGAAGCGTTCCATGACCGCCTGCGCCATGATGTGTGCCGCCGAGTGGCGGATTTTGTACAGGTCGGGGTCATACCCTGGTGGAATGTATTTTTCGGCTTCGGCTTTCAGTTCGGCTTCACGTTCGGGGTCATAATGATTCGTACTCATCGCATCCTCCTCTGCATGGCTCAACAAAAAACCTCTCGTCCACGCTGGGACGAGAGGCTGTGCTCCCGCGGTTCCACCCGGCTTGGCTGACCACTATCAGCCCGCTTGACGGCAGATAACGGTGCCACCCGGATTGCCCTCCCTGGCGAACCATTCGAGCAATCGGCTCTGGGATGGTATCGCAACGCTCGTTTGCGAGCAGGGCTTCCAGCCTCAGGCCCCACCTCTCTGGCGCACGTCACATTGCGACATGTTCCCTTCGACGCCTGTACGCTGCTGGGTTGTGTTTGGCATTATAAAAAGCCATGCGCGAAACGTCAATCCGAAAGCGGTCAAACGCTCTTCAGGCGCAGGGCACACGCTGCCATCCATGTTCGTTTCTTCCACTGTTGCCTGAACGTGTGGTATCATCGCTCGAAATGCCTCTTCATACGTCGCGATCTGCATCACCACCAATCGAGTGGAAGCCCAAAAAGCACGTTGTGCATGCTAGAAAGTGGACGAAGCTCACCTAAGCGTCAAAGTGCTGGGACGCATTGAATGGACGTTCACGCGCGAGGTGCTTTGGTCGGTCTATGGTCCCGTCCTGCACATACCTACAGACACCTACGCTGTGCGTTATGCCGGCATGGATGAAGTGGGCTATTACGAGCATCTCTACCGCATGAACAAAGCCCGCACCTTCGGCGAATGGCTGGATGCCATGCAATATCGTGCGCTGACCATGTTCAACACAGTCTATGCCGACTACGAAGGGAACATTTTCTCCCTTTACAATGCACGTGTGCCCGTGCGCTCCCCTGAGTATGACTGGCAAAACGACCCGCCTGGCACAACCTCGGCGACACTCTGGCAGGAAGAAGTGCCCTGCGAGGCGCTTCCCCAGGTGCTCGACCCATCATCTGGCTTCGTACAAAGCACCAATGCCACACCTTTTCGCACCACCGTGGGCGACGCCTGATGCGTACGATGCCACATGGGGCATCGAGACGCGCATGACAAACCGCGCCTACCGTGCGCTGGAACGCTTTGGGAGCGATGCCTCGATGACCGAAGCGGAGTTCTATGCCTACAAGTACGACATGGCGTATTCGACGCAGTCAGCGGTTGCACGCACCATTGCCTGCATTCTGGCGACCCCACCCGACGACCCCGAGGTGCAAGAAGCGCTCGATCGACTGGCGACGTGGGATTTGCACGCCACACCCGACAACCGTGGCGCAGCGCTTGTGGTATTGTGGCTGCAACCATTTGGCGAACGCCTGCTCGAAGAAGAGATTCCCGACGAAGAGTTGTATGCCCATTTGCTGGATGCTGTGCGCTTTTTGCGGGCGCATTACGGCCGTCTGGACCCGCGCTGGGAAGAGGTCAATCATTTGAAGCGTGGGGATCTGGATATTGGGCTGGGCGGTGCCCCCGATGTGTTGCATGCCGTGTACAGACACCTGCCGACGATGGGCATCTGCATGGCCGTGCCGGAGATTCGTACATTTCGATTGCCACGTGGGAAGCAGATGGCACGCTCCATTCGCAGAGCATCCATCAGTACGGGGCAGCTCCCTCGCGTCCGGATTCGCCGCACTACGCCGACCAGGCACTGCTCTTCGCGCGGCACGAGATGAAGCCTATACTGGATGGCGGAAGCAGAAATTCGCACCCATCTGGAACGCGACTATCGCTCGTGAGGCATGCAACCGGCACATCATCTGGCACGTATCGGCATCCCGCCAGGGTGAGGTTGTAAGGAGGTGTTGCGATGCGCTCCCAAGAGACGAAGCGCGGCTGCACGATTCTGCTTGTCGGATTGCCCATTTGCGGTTTCCTCGCTACCGGCATTGCTGGTCTTG
This sequence comes from Ardenticatena sp., assembly GCA_015487975.1. GTDB lineage: Bacteria > Chloroflexota > Anaerolineae > Ardenticatenales > Ardenticatenaceae > Ardenticatena. Next base: position 31,482 of record WFOS01000053.1, on the reverse strand, counting down.
CGCTCACCATGTTGTTCCTCTTCCTGATGATGGTTGGATGTGCCGCTCCCCCTGCAACCGTAGGCGTCATCACCTATCCCCCCAATGAGGCTCGTCTTCCCACAGGTGAGGTATTTGTGCAGGTGCGTGCCTACCGCCGCGGCTGGGCGACGTTGCAGTTCGATAGTGGCTGGCAGGCTTCATACACGCCCCCGGATGCCATCGAAGTGCATCTGGACGGCGTTCCTGTTTTCACTTGGCGCAAAGGCGACCCCACCGAGTGGCGTGAGACATTGAGCCTGCCTGTGCGCCTCAGCGAAGGCGAACACCGTTTGACCCTCATGGTAGAAGCCGATGGGCGAACCGCCCGCGATGAGGTGCGAGTGCAGGCGATCGCTTCCGACACATGGCAGGTGGCACGCTTGTCCGAAACAGAGCGGCAAGAAGTCTCCCAGTATCTTTTCATCGCCGATTCAGCCGGGACACTTTGGCGCACGCGCGAAGCCCCTGCCAATCGCGTCGAAATCGCACGGATCGAGCGTGTCGAAGGTGAAACGCCTTCATCGTTTGCCGAAGCCGTAGGCGTCATCACAGCGGTGCGCGGCACCACAGCGCACATGTTCCTCATCCATAGCGCTACGCTCGTTCAGCTCGACCTGCAAGCCCCCATCTCACCCAGCGCAACTCTTGGCAGGATTGTTGCCCGTCCCGACGGTACGTTCGAACTCCTCTGGTACGAATACCTGACGCCCGAACGGTGGGATGGGCAACGATGGCAGGCCAGCACCATGCAGATACCGGCACGCAATGCACTCTACGAAACACCCTGGGAAGCCGAACGCCCGGACGACGTGTGGATCTGGTCGCGGCGCAGCCAGTACGCGGCGCACTGGGATGGGCGGGGCTGGTTCATTGTGGCACCCCCATCGAGGCGGGCGCGGCTGATACGCGCACGGGTCGCATTGGAGGGACGCCGTTTCTGGCTGTGGAATGGCACGGAGTGGCAACGCACTGCCCCGCTTCCCGAGCCGCCGAGCCCGTTCGCGCTTGAATTCGACGTGGCAGAGCGGGTCGTCCTCTGCGGTGAGCGCTTTTTCTTCGTCAGTCCGGCGTATGAATGGGAAGAAGATGTCAAGGCCTACCGCCATCAGCTGCGCCTGTTCCGTTGGGATGGTCATACGTGGACATGGGAAGATGTTTCAGTAGCCCCCTTCCCCTACGGGCGGCTGGCGTGTGTGGGAACAACCCCCTGGCTGATGAGCAGCGCCGTTGCGCCACGCCACGCCATGCAACGGAGCAGCCCACAAGTCGCAGCACGATGGGGAAACAGGTGGCTGGGACCCGAAGCAACGCTGACAGGCGAACAAGGGCGTTTCTGGTCTTGGGATGGGCACACATGGCGCGAAGCCGTGCAAGCACCCCTGTGGGGCGATTCAGTTGCTGGCAATGGGATAGGCTTGCTCGACCGAACGCATGGTGTGCTGACCATCGCCACACCGTAAACAAAAAGGGGCGATGTATGCGCACATCGCCCCTTTCCTTTTGCATGTGGCTTACGGACGTTCCGCGAGTATCACCTCGACGTCCATCGGGTCGCCATTCCGCACAATGTTGAGCACCACACGATCGCCCACGCGGTAGCGGTTTTCCAACAGCAAGTTGAGATCACGCAATGACGTGACAGGGTCACCATCGACGCCCACAATCACATCGCCCCCCACTGGCAGAAGGAGATTGGCAATCTGCACACGTGCCGTTGCCCCGCGAATACCCGCGTTGGCCGCTGGCCCACCACGATACACCGCCACCACCAGCACACCTTCATCAGGCACCGCCACACCACGTCGGCGCAACGCGTCGGCGAGGCGTGGTGTCAGATCGAAGGCTTCGATACCAAGCCACGGGTGGCGGTAATAGCCACGCTCGATCAATTCAGGAACGACACGCTTGACGGTATGTGCTGGAATGGCAAAGCCAATCCCGGCGTTTGCCCCGCTTGGCGAGATGATAGCCGAGTTGACCCCCACCACGCGCCCTTCGATGTCGAGCAAAGGCCCCCCAGAGTTGCCGGGGTTGATGGCTGCATCGGTCTGGATGACTTCACCGATGAACGTGCCACTCTCGCTTTGAATGACACGCCCCAGCGCGCTGACAATCCCCAGCGTCATCGTCCGGTCGAAACCAAACGGGTTACCAATGGCAATGACGAAGTGCCCGACACGCAGCGAGAGTGAATCGCCAAGCGGCAGCGGGGGCGCATTGTCGGGCACTTCATCCAGCTTGATGACGGCAAGGTCGTTTTGGGGGTCTACGCCTACAATGGACGCCGTTGTACGTGTCCCATCGGCAAGAGCGACTTCGATTTCACGCGCATTTTCGACAACGTGGTAGTTGGTCACCACATGGCCTTCCGTATCCCACATGAATCCGGAGCCTGTTCCTTCCTGGGGGATGGGGCGCAAGAAAAAGTCATATGTGTACGTGCGGGTGGTAATGTGAACCACGCTACGGCTGGCACGATCGTACAAATCGCTCAACCACGCTTCCTGCGCTTTCCACACCGCCACTCCATCAATGGGCGGCGCTCCGCTTTGCGTTTCTTCGGGCAGTGGCGTTTCCGCAAATGGGGATGGCGTTGGTGTTGGAAGTGGCGTGTGTGTCGGCGCCATGGTTGCTGTTGCTTCGGGTGGCATCGTAGGCGACCGGAGAGGCGTTGCAACCTGTGCCGCCACATTTTGCACACCACGTGTTGGGCGAGCACGTCCGGCTTGAAACGCACATCCACTCACAACGATCAACAACATGGCAAAAGCAAGGTATCGGCGCATCGGTCCACTCCTTTTCGGGCAAAATATCGTTGAGATGATGGCTTGGCTTCGTTATGCGCCAAACGACGTTGCTTTTCACTTCATTACTTCACCAGCAATGGTGGCACATCGATGCGGCGATAGAGCCGCCACCCAGGCCATGAAGCGTCTAATGTGAAGCCTGGTGGCGCCCGAAAGGTATAGCGGGGCGCTAAGGCATCACCGGGCAGAAGCTGTTCGGCCACCAGCACATAGCGCACAAAACGCCGAGGGGCTTGCACTGCCGATACGAAATCAGGATCAACAGGCAACAAGAAAGGACGAGCGGTGCCCGCCCGTGCGATGAAACGATACGCCGTATGGTCGTCGGCGAGGATACTTCGGGCTGGGGCGAGGCGAAACCGTTGAGCAATGGTCTGCTCGCGCAGGTCTACCTGGCGCGGCGTCCCTTGCAACAAAAACATCCCCCATTCGCTGGTAAGCGCCTGTGCTGGCGGTGCAAAAAGTCCGATGGTCATATGCAAAATAGCTGCTGGCACCAGAAGAATGTTCCAACGCGCAGAAGTGCGACGAGGCAAAGCCGCCAATGCCATGACAGAAAGCGTGCCAACTGCGAAGGTGGTCGGATACGCCAGCCCCATGGCACGCACCAGCAAAATGACAAGCGGGGCGATCAGATAGGTGAAGAGTCGTTCGGGGGTAGAGACAGCCACAATCACGCCAATGGCAAGCACCAGTGGCATATGGAGCAGATCATCTACCACGCTCCGAAACCCAGCCACAAACCCATACACAGGGGTCGCCACCGGATGCAGAAAGGCATACACGGGGGATGCCGGTTCTGCCAGAAAGCGCCACGCATTGCCTGTAAAGAGCCAGTTGATGTATGTCCACGTCGCAAAAGCAAGCAATGACGGAAACGTGACAATGATGCTCGACGTTAGCAATGCCTGCCATCGCTTGCGAGGCGGGACATCGGGTGGAACACTCCGAAAGAAAGGTGTCGCCAACGCATAGAGCATCCCAAACAAGAGTGCGTAGGCGTGGAAAAAGAACCCTACGCCCAACACCAGCCCCGCAGCAAATCCCGCCCAGGTTTCGCGTCGCCGTGTGAAGCGCAGAAAAAAACGCCACGCGAGCAAAAAAAACAACAACGTACTCATCTCATCGAGCGATTGCGTAGCGACATACGCCGATGAAGACGTTATGGCCATGGCAATCAGCAACAGAACATTCACAGCGGTCGAAAGGCGGTTTTGCCAGAGGTGTTGCCACAACAACCAGGCGGTAGCGCCCGCCGCAAGAGCTGACCAAAGCGATGCTGTCAATGGGGATGGATACAGCAACGTGAGCAAAAATGGCAATGGCGGGTAGGCAAAGCCCACGAATTCCAGACGCCCCCGATCCAACGCCAGCAATACTTTTGCGGTAAACATGGCGTGGGCATCGCTCATGAACCCCAACGAAAAGACCCAAACCGCCAGCCAGATGAACGGGATGGCAAACACGACTGCCCCGATGATGTGCCCATACCAGGGCAATTCTCCCAGGTTATGGGTGCGTGGATGACGTTGTGTCGAGGAATTTGCTAATGCCATGGCGCGTTTTCTCCCAATAAAACGGTCGCGTGAAGAGCTGCCACAAGGCTTTGTACGCAGCAATCGTATGCAGCACCCAGTACAACGGGTTGAGGAACGCAAATGGGAGCAGGTGATAGTATTCGCGTTTGAAAACAGCCAGCATGTTCAGGTAGATCATCAATCCGTTCCCAATGAGCAAATTGAAGAGGCTCACATACAGAGTGAGAGGCGGAAAAAGAACGTCGAACACATGCGTGCGTGTCAAGAGCCAGACGACATACATCGCCCAAAGCGGGGGCGCCAAGAGAAACGTCAGCGGCGTGCCCCCAATCAGCAGGGCAAACCCTACCGCATTCCGCCACCCCACACGGCGTACCAATGCGACCGGGTGGCGTGTGTGCACCAGCACCGTTTGCATGTACCCTTTGATCCAGCGAGAACGCTGACGAATCCAGTTGCCAATGTGATTGTTCGCCTCTTCGTACGTTGTCGAATTGATGACACCCACTGTGTAGCCATGCCCCGCTGCACGAATACCCAAATCGGCATCCTCGGTCACGTTGAAGGGGTCCCAGCCCCCCCAACTCACGCAGCACCGAGGTGCGAAAATGATTGCTGGTTCCCCCCAGTGGAATGGGCAGGCGCAAGCGATCCAACCCTGGCAAAATGTAATCGAACCAGTAGGAGTATTCGAGTGTGAACATGCGCGTCAGGAAATTTTCATCCGTGTTGAAGTAATTGAGCGCTGCTTGCACACATGCCAGATGAGGTGGCCCCTTCCGAAACGCTACGACGGCTTTTTTGAGCTGGTCGGGATCGGGGCGATCTTCCGCATCGTAAATCACCAGGTATTCGCCCCGCGCAAAAAAAGCCCCACATTGCAGGCTTTGGGTTTCGTTTTCGGATGACCATCAGGAATCATCACAAACGTCACCGTTTCGGGCGGATTGGCAGCACGTGCCGCGGCAATGGTTTCCTCATCATCTTCTTCGAGCAACAGCAATATCTCCAATTTTGCGGGGGGATAGTCAAGACGCCCGAGGTTTTCGATGAGCAAAGACACAATGTTGGCTTCACGATAGACAGGGACAAGAATCGTGTACGTGGGCAGGGTCGCCTCATCGAGGGCAGCGACTTCCTCATCTGTGACCAATGCCATCTGTTCCGACTGTGCCCCAACAAGCGATACCAAAAATTTGAACAAAATACCGATGAAAAAGCCCATATTCACCACGAAGTTCAGCAAAATGACGGTGGGACGTGGCCAGAGGTACAACGACGTAAGCGCCGCCACCACCAATCCCCCCACAGCCCAAAATTGCCACGGAACCATGACGGTATAGGCGCACTCGTCAGGCGTGCGGTAGTAGAGCCCATAGATGGCACGATCGAGAATTTCGTTTCGATAGAGTGTGCGAATCGCATAGTCGATATCCCATTCCGTCGTCGCATAAAACGCCACATCGGCTGCATTGCTTTTTTGGCGAATGTACGCTGCCAATGCCTCGTTCGGCGGCTCAGCCGTGGCAACGACCAATGTTTCACCCTGCCACGCGAGTGGGATGAAACGCCTCGCTACCAACTCATCAGGGTCGAAGGGGCTCAGCGCCTTGGGGTCAGGCTTCTGTTGCGTCAAATCAGCGAAAGGAATGCCCCAAAGATCTGCAAGAACGGTGTACAACGTTTTCCGCTTTATCACGCCCAAGGCGATGAGAATGCGCCCCAGCCGTTCGCCTGTGCGTTGCTGAATGTCGAGTGCTTTGGCAAGCTGAGCAGGCGAAATCAAGCCGCGCTCAACCAGCGCTTCCCCAATTCGCTTGGTTCGAACAGGTGTCGTCATGTGAAGTGCCATGTTCAGGTGTCCATCGGTTGTCTGCGCACCACACGCGGATATGCCCATGCCAAAAAGACCGTCGTGGCAAACAACAACAACGCATACATCAATGGTCGCAGACGCTGCCACCACATGGTGCGCGACGGCGATAGCGGTTCGACACGCACCCCCCCACTGCGCACACTCAGCGCGGCAGGGTCGCCCTGCTCGGGCACAATGAGCACATCACCTTGCAGGTCGTACCACCCGTTCGGGCTCGACAGGGCGGCTTGGACCACCGTATCCAGAGGCATCTCTCCCTGTTGCGTCACCAGCACCACCATGCGCCCACGATGCTCGAACGCTTCTAGCACCCCAAACGGGGACGCCATTCCGAGCGACAACACAACTTGCCCATTGACATCCACCACGCGGAACGGCACTGGTTGCACAGGCGGGTCGAAAGCAGTGGCATTGTCGGGGATTTGTGCAAGCACCAGCGCGGGGGCATGTCCCGCCATTACCATTTCCAGCGGTTGCACACGAGGGACCAGCGGCGTGCGCGTCAGACGTTGCCATTCGGCCGTCAACGCCGCCGCAGCACGCAAGGCTGCCAGATCAAGGCGATCGAAGGCCACGTCGAACACTGGCAAAAGACCTTGCGGAAGGCGCACGAACCCGGGTGGAAGGCTTTCGCCTCGTTCAAACGCCAGATTAGGATTGCGGCGACACGGTCAATCCGAAGGGGTGTGCGCTGATGGCACACTTGCCCCCCGGTGGCGTGTATTCCACCTGAATGCGGATGGTGTTATCGCGCTGCAACAACGCGCTCGCTATGGGGATATAGAGATCGAAGAACCCACTTTGGTTGAGTGGAACGGCATACACCAGACCTTCGTTGACATAGACGCTCAGCGTCGCATGTGCCGTCTCAGGTGGCGGTGTATGCGTTCCCGCCAACCGCAACGCCAGCGCCTGTACTGGCCCCCCTAAATCGGCTTGGGACACAGTGAACGGAATTGCCATGCGTCCAATACCGAACATGTTGAGCGTGGGGAGCTGCAATTCGGCAAACGTTATGATATCACGCCCAACCTGCTCTGCTTCGACAATCGTGATGGGGTCGGCGGTACGAGCAACCAGAGCTCTGACAAGATGGCTAGTGACCACACGGCTTTGCGTGTGCAACGCCTCGGCCGTACCTTCGAGCCTGAGTGTGGGAATATCGTCTGTTTCGAACGTCAGACGGCTGACATCTGACGTTTCACGAATCACAATCCGCCGCTCCCACACACGTGCCAGGGTAGGATTCGCCCGACGAGGTGGGGGCAGTGCCCCTTCGTCAGGCAAGGCTTCGACATGCACAGCGGGGCGCATCGCGCGGTACCGCTGGGCGACGGCGGCCGCAACGCGCAAAACCGCTTCGGCTTCGGCCTGGGTGGGAGCAGGCGGAACCACGATATGCACATCCTGCACAACAGGCGGCCAAAATTCGCCAATATGTGTTGGTGAAGCAGGCACACCTGCAAACGTGAGCGTCGGTTGCTGCCATTCGAGCCAGCCCCCCACGTAGGCGATGGTGCACGCATCGTCATTACTGCGAATGCGTGCCCGCAGGGTGAGTGGCATCATCTTCTCGTGCACCAGCGCATTGTCGAGTGGGATACGCACATGGCGCACTGTATTGGTGAATGGAAGCGTAGCGAGCAAGCGCTCCGGCGAGCGCACTTCCACATAGCCACCCACGACATCAGGTGAAACCACCAGGTCGGCATCGAGATGGGTGGGCTGTACACCATCAGGCACAGGGATGAAGAGCGTTCGTTCGGCGACTGCTCCTTGCAAACGCACGACCTCGGGGAAGCCCAGGTCGGCAAAAGCAACCTGCCAGGCTTCAAGCGGTGGCGCTTGAGCCAGGGCTTGCCCCGTTATACAAAGCATCAACATGACGATGAGAACGGCTTTGATACGAGGCATCGGTTTCCTCATGATGCTGGTTTGGTCAGGATTGGGCTCTTTCATGCTTCTATCATGCTTGTTATGTATTACAAAGTCGATTACCAGGCACATAAAAATCGTAAAAGCTTTTACAAGGAAACATCTTGAAAAGACATGTCGCTTTCCGTATGCTATCTGGTAAGCCTTTTCAAAAGATGCAAAAGAGGAAAAGCATGCGAACAGACACGTGGCGATATAGGCTCTTCGACATCGGGTATGGCATGGGGGCTGGCATCTTCGCGGTTGTGGGCATGTTCATCCTGGTTGGATTGTGGCGCCCATTGCTCGAACCATGGCCAACACCGGTGCGCGTGCGCGGTTTACTGGTTGCGCTGGCAACGAGCGCTTTTCTCGCCGGCATGCTCGCAGGCCGATGCACGTCGGAGCGCCGCCGCACAGTATTCGCTGTGGCCAGTGGCACGATACTTACCTTGCTTCTCGCCATCCGCGCAACACTTCCCCCAAAAAATGCTGCTACGCTGGTGGTCTATCAAGCACCAGGAATTCTCCTCGCTATGGTCAGTCTCGCGGCTGGCACCATGGTCATGGGGTGGGCGCGCCGGTGGCTAACGGCGGAACGGCTGGCGTTGGTTTCGGCCCTGATCGTTGCCATCATATGGGGGCTGCTCTGGTTCTTGCATGGGGGGCTCTTCAAAAGTTGGTTGTGGAATCTGCTGCCAACGATCTTCCCCTTTGTCGGGGGAATAGTTCTCTTGGGGGTATGGCGAGCGCCAGTAGCCCATTCCCGACATGTGCCCACCATCCGCCTGCTGGCAACCGTGCCATCCCTTCTGCTGATTGCACCGTTGGCGTGGACCTATGGTGTGGGGCGCATCGCGTATCCCGCCTCGATTGAGGCTATGCAGCCCCATGCATGGGTACGCTTGCCTGCCAACGAACCGCTGACGGTGGTGTGGGGTGGGAATCGGATCGCTGCCAATTATCACGCCTTTTCACCAGACCAACGCTGGGCGTATGACCTGGTAGTAGCACCCGCCTTTGTCGGTCACGAAGACCCCCGCGAGTACGGCTGTTGGAGCGTTCCTGTGGTTGCGCCGGCGGATGGGCGCGTGGTCGTCGCACACGATGGTGAACCAGACCATCCCGCAGGGCAATTGCCACAGATACACGAGGTACGCAACGAAATTGTTTTTGGGAATCATGTCGTGCTGGAAGTGGCAGAAACAGGAACGTACCTGGTTGTGGCACACTTGCAAGCGGGCAGTGTACGTGTACGTGTGGGAGAAACTGTGCGCGAAGGCGAACCAATCGCTGCGTGTGGCAATTCAGGGTATAGCAGTGAGCCACACATCCACATCCATCACCAGCGGCAGCCACCATCGGAGCGTCCAGTGGGGTTTGCCGAAGGGTTGCCACTCTTCTTCCGCGACCACGATGGGCCACCCATGCCACATGGTGGTGTCGAACAGGTCAACGGGCGCTGGGCCACCCTCGGTCCGACGATACGCCACATTGGACGTGCACCCTAGAGCCCATCCGCAACCCACGCCGCTAGGTGTTCACGCAGAGTGGCGATGAAGACCTGCGGGGCTTCGAGATGGACCGTGTGGCTTGCCCCCGGCACGCTGATGTGCACAGCATGCGGTGCACGCGCACAAACCTCTTCCCCAATAGCAGTGTACTTCTCATCCAGCGCCCCGCTGATGAAGACCAAAGGCATCCGCAAAAAGGGCAACGCCCCCCACAACGGCGGCATGCGCCCCGGGCTCAAATCGGCAATCACACGCGCCATTGCCTCAGCATCCTGCGCCTGACGGCGCGCCATCACGCGGGCCAGCAAGGGGGCGTTGGCTGCCAACCCGCGAAAGAGCGGCGCGGTGTACCACGTTCGCACGAAAGCGGCCAGCCCGTCGCGTCGAATGCGAGCAGCGCGTTCGTCGTCCAGTCGGGCACGCGCACGCCGTTCATCGGCACGGGCCAGCCCTGGTGAGGCGCTTTCGAGCACCAGACCGCGCACGTGATAGGGCCACATGGTAGCGATGTAGAGTGCGAGCCGCCCCCCGAGCGAATACCCGACGAAAAACACGCGCATTTGCCCATGGGCGATCAGTGTTGCCAGCAACCCTCGCGCGAGCCAATCGAAGGTGAGACGTTTAGCAGGCAGCGAGCGGTGTCGTCCATGACCAGGGATATCCGGCAACAGGCAAAAAAAGTCGTCGGCAAGGGCATTGGCGCAGGTGCGCCATTCTTCACCGGTTCCCATAAAACCGTGCAAAAAACAGAGCGCGGGGTTCTCAGGGGAGCCAACTCTCTCTACCGGCCAAGGGGGTTCAAGCAACATGGTCATTCCGCCAAACGTTGCAAGGCGCGGAAAATTTTGTCTTCCAGCGGCATATCTGGGGGAAGTCCTTGCAGCGCCTGCTGCGCTTCCTGAATGCTATACCCCAATGCCGTGAGCGCTTCGATGGCGTCACTATCGGTTGTCGCTGCCGGCAAAATCTCCAATCCCGCCATATCAACCTTGTTCTTCAAATCCAGCACAATGCGCTGTGCTGTACGCTTGCCAATGCCAGGAATGCGGGTCAGCAAATCGGCCTGTTCGTTGACGATCGCGTTGGTGATGGTCACGGGATCAAGCGTGGAAAGGCAAGTGATAGCCACTTTGGGGCCAATGCCACTGACCCCCAATAACAACTCGAAAAGGTGCAATTCCTCTTCGGTGCGAAACCCATAGAGGCTGATTTCGTTTTCGCGGACGTAGGTATGGATGAAGAGCCGCACAGTGGCGCCCACGTTCCCCGCCTCAGCAGCAACATGCGAGGGAACACGCACTTTGTAGCCCACCCCGCCCACGTCGATGAGCAGGGTGTCTTCGTTTTTTTGCAACAGCCTTCCCTTGAGATAGCCAATCATTGCCTCTATGCTCCCCTGTTAGCGAAGGCGAGCAACAGCCGCCCCCCCACTCAACACCAAATAGAGCCAGGTGAAAGGGTTGGCAAGAATGAGCAGCCCTTGAAGCGGTTCACGTGCCAACATCCCGATTCCCAATCCTAGCAGCACCACACCAGCCAATAAGCCCGCCACGGTTGTCAGCTGCAACGCACGCCCTCGCTTGCCTGGTACCACACGTTCCACCACCGACGCCACCCCCGTGCCCAATGCCGGTGCAACAAAGAAAACCAGTAACCAAAACAGACCACTGACCAGGCTATACACAACCGCGGCCCCAACACCAGCCGCTGTTGCTGCCACGAACGCCAACACCACCTGCGTCCACGCCACCCGATAGACAGGCGAGCGCGTTTCTTGCACACATTCGCGGCAGCGCATACCCACTGGATGCCGCACAGCGCACTCCACACACATAGGGCGGCCACACCGATTACAGCGGAGCATCGTCTCGCGGTCGGGATGGACGGTGCAGTAAAGCGGCCCGGTGACATCGTGGGCAAACGCGCGCTCCTGTTCTTTGATTTTTTGCAATGCCAGGCGGGCTTCTTCCAATGAAGGATCAAGGCGGAGCGCTTCCTCAAGATAGGCTTTCTTATCGGCGGTGCCCTCTGTCACGGTGCTCAGCCAGAGCCATGCCTGCGGATTCTTCGCATCCAATTCGATGGCTTTACGAAAGAGTTTGCGGGCTTCTTCAAGATTGCCCGCACGTACTGCGGCAATGCCTTCTTGCAAGAGAGACGCAGCCTGTGAATTGGTCATAAACCTCTCATTCATCACGTCGGTTCAAACGGGATTCCAGGGTAGCGTAATAGTAATTTGGCGCGCCGAGGCGAACAAACCGCAAGGCATGCGTACTTTGGGTAGCCACGAGACGGTGTGTCGGTGTCCACGAAAGCGAGATCTGCCCATCGATGACGGCAACCGTCTCATGATGATGGGTCACGGTACTCAGGGCGACACGCGCGGAACCAGGCAACACCAGCGAACGCACATGCGTCAAATGAGCAGCAATCGGTTGCACCACCAGCACATCCGCCGAAGGCGCGACAATCGGCCCACCTGCGGCAAGCACGTACGCGGTGGAACCAGTCGGCGTCGCCACCACCACACCGTCGGCCGTGTAGCGTGTCAGGTGTGCCTCGTCCACCCAGACATCGATGCGCAAAGCACGCGGCCCATCGCCACGTGCCAACACCACCTCGTTGACCGCTACCGCCTGTTCAACCAGGTTGCCATCGTCGTACACGGCCACATCCAACAATGGGCGTTCTTCTACCCAAAACGCCCCTGCCAGCACGCGGTCCAAAGCCGCATCCACGTCATCGGGAGACACTTCGGCCAGAAAGCCCAGCCGCCCAAAGTTGATGGCGAGAATAGGGGGGGCATCGGGCAACGCGGCGCGGGCAGCACGCAAAATCGTTCCATCGCCCCCCAGTGTGATGAGCAGGGAACAGGGGGCTGCGGTACATGTGCGAATATCGGTGATCTCGTACGACGACCCCACCCACGTGTGAATGCCACGCGCCTGCAAGCGGGCTTGCACCGCTTCGGCCAGCGCACGTGCCGCCGGGCGGTACGGGTTATAGAGCAGCCCGACCACCTCGATGCGAGGGGCTGTGGGGGGATGCGTTGTACGCATGGTTGGTTCACCACCTATTCGCTCAGGCACGCCTGCAAAAACGCGACCAGCCCTTCCTGTGGCACACTGGTTTGCTCGCCACTTTCCAAATCTTTGAGCGTTACCTCGCCTCGTTCCAGCTCGCCTTCGGCAAGAATGGCGGCAAACCGCGCCGACGAACGCCCGGCTTGACGCAATTGCGACTTGAAACTGCGGCTGCCAAACGCAATCTCCGCACCAATGCCGGCAGCACGCAGAGTGTGCGCCAGTTGCACAGCGCGGTCTTTGGCGGCTTGCCCACGATGCACAAAGAAGACCACCGGCTCTTCCAGTGGCGGCGGCTGAATGCCCTGCTCTTGAAGCAGGAGCATGATCCGTTCGATACCAGCGGCAAACCCGACCCCTGGCGTAGGAGCACCGCCCAGCAGTTCTACCAGCCCATCGTAGCGTCCACCGGCGCAAATGGTATTTTGCGCCCCCAATGCCCCTTCGGCTTTCACCTCGAAAACGGTTTTGGTGTAGTAGTCCAACCCACGCACCAAATGCGGATTGACCACATAGTCGCGCCCCATCAGGTCGAGATAGTGGCGCAGGTCGTCGAAGTGTGCGCGGCATTCATCGCACAAAGCATCCGTTATCACAGGCGCTTCGGCAATGATGGGCTGGGTTTCAGGCTCCTTGCTATCCAGCACGCGCAGCGGGTTCTTTTGCAAACGCTCTTGGTCGATTTTGGGCAAGCGTTCGCGATGCGATTCCAGGTAGGGAATCAGCACGTCGCGCAGATAGCGTGGGCGACACGCTGGACACCCGATGCTGTTGATTTCAAAGCGCAGGCCAGCAAAGCCCAGGCGGTCGAACAAATCCCACGCCATGGACATGATTTCAAAGTCAGCCAGCGGGTCGGCTTCGCCAATGCATTCACACGAAAACTGTGTATGTTGACGGTAGCGACCTGCCTGTGGCGCTTCGTAGCGAAAGACTGGCCCGATGGAATAGAGACGCACCGGTTGGGGCAGAACGTGCATACCATGTTCGATGTAAGCACGTACAATACCGGCCGTAAATTCCGGGCGCAGTGTCAGCGAGCGCCCCCCACGGTCTTCGAACGTGTACATCTCCTTTTCGACGATATCGGTACCAGTGCCCACGCCCCGCGCAAAGACTTCGGTTTCCTCGAAAACAGGCACTTCGATCGGGCGAAATCCATATTGCCCGGCAATCGCGCGTGCTTCGGACAAAATCCATTGCCAGTACGGTTGTTGCTCAGGCAAAATATCGAGTGTGCCACGTGGTGCTTGAAACTTTGCCATGATTGTTGCCTCGTATGTGCTCCTCGGGTTGCTGTTCAAGGTGCCATTATACGAGTTGTGAAAGGGCTGCAAAAGCCCGTGGAAGCGCACATGTGCCAAACAGGTGCCTCTTGTCCTCTCATCGCCCTTTTGTACAATGCTCCATCATAAGCAACCGATGTATCTTGTATGAGGCACTTCATGTATGAACGAGCCGTTGTCATTCCCGAAGAAATAGACGCCCTGGCCACACGCTTTGGCGAGCCCCAACGTGAGCATGTCCGGCTGGATGTGAGCGAAGATTTTTTTCTGCCATGGGAAGGAAAATTCTACTCACGCCGTGGTGAAGTGATGTTTTTGCTCCCACGCCCTGGCGGGCTGCTGGTTCACCGCAAAGCACACTATCCCCCAAATGTCTGGCGCCTGCTGACAGGCGGTATCGAATTGGGCGAAGCCGTAGAAGAGGCACTGTTGCGTGAGCCAGAAGAAGAAGTTGGCTTTACACCACCAGTACGTCGTTTTGTGGGGCTGTTGACCTACGATATTGGCATCGAAAATCGGCGCGTTGATTTTGCCACCTACATCTTTCTGATGGCATATTCCGACCACCCAATTCGGCAGGGTGAAGGAGAAGAGATCGACGAAGCGCGTGAAGTACCGCTTGCAGCCATGCGCCCCCTGGCCGAACAGTTGCGCACGCTCCCAGGCCGATGGCAGGATTGGGGGCGTTTCCGCGCCGTGGCACATGACCTGGTTGCTCAATGGGTGCGCGAAGAAGAAGTACAGCCCGAATGAGACGATGCCCCAGACGCCCGAAAAAGGTCTGGGGCTTTGCATTCTTGTTTGCTCTTCATTAAGATGTGGGATGCTTTTGTCGTGTCTTCTCAACCAACTATGAGCAGCAGGGAAACACATGGAAACCCGATTGTCGCGTCTTGCTGAACGTTGTATCGAAAGCGCCTGGCTGGCGGCACTGATCGTCGTGCCGCTCTTCTTCAATGTATACGACGAACGCGTCTTCGAAGAAGACAAAATCCCGCTCTTACGTTCGATTGTCCTGGTGATGCTGGCGCTGGGCATCATCTGGGCGATAGAACGTGGGCGGCAAGCATTTTCCTGGGATGATGAGCACCCCTTCTGGAAACAGCCGCTGGTGCTCCCATGGGCAGGCATGGTGCTTGTCTATCTGCTCACGACGTTGTGGAGTGTCAGTCCGCGAATTTCTTTCTGGGGCGCCTACATTCGACGGCAAGGGGCTTACAGCAATCTTTCGTACATGCTCATTTTCCTGCTCATCTACCTCATCCTGCGACGTCGCGAGCAGATGGGGCGGCTCATCACGGTGGTGTTGCTCACAAGTACCCCCGCAGCCATTTACGGCATCATTCAACATTTCGGGCTCGACCCGTTGCCATGGGGGGGGGATGTTACCAAACGTGTGAGCAGTGTGGCTGGTAACCCCATTTTCATCGCCGCGTACCTCATCATGGTGGTCCCTTTCACCATCGCCAAAATCATCGAACATGCTGGGCGGCTCTTGCGCGATGATGAGGATGATGAAGCGACACTTCCTGCTTCTCTGCTGCTCGGCGCATACCTATTCCTGTTGGTCATTCAAGGCCTAACGATTCTGTACAGCCAGAGCCGCGGCCCCATGATTGGGTTGGCGGTAGGGCTCTATTTCTTTGCCCTGGTCGGGGCGTTGCACCTCAAATCACGCCGCCAGCGGCTGACAGCCTCATTCGCCACCATCGCCGCAGCGGTTTTCGGCATTGCTTTCCTCATCGTCTTCAACCTTCCCAACAGCCCACTCGCCGACCTGCGCGATGCACCCTACATTGGACGTTTGGGGCGCGTGTTTGAAACCGAAAGCGGCACCGGGCGCGTGCGTCTACTGATTTGGGAAGGTGTGCTCGATCTGCTCGCCGCCGACCCTATGCGCACGCTCATCGGCTATGGCGATGAAACGCTCTACGTGATGTATCCACAGCATTACAAGCCCGACCTTGCCCAGTTGGAAAACCGCAATGCCTCGCCCGACCGTTCACACAACGAAACGTTCGATGCGCTCGCCATGCGCGGGGTGATTGGCTTTGCGGTCCAGCTCCTGCTCTTCGCCTCGTTGTTCTACTACTTGCTCAAATGGCTGGGGCTGATTCGCACACGCTGGCAGCACTGGCTTTACATTGGCCTGTGGGTTGCCGGCGGGGTGCTTGGCTGGCTCACTCCGTACCTGCTTACGGGGAGCTTTGCCCTTTCGGGGGTCGCCATGCCCACAGGCATTGCGATTGGCATGGTGCTCTACCTCATGGTGTACGCGCTTGCCACGCTCAAAGAAGACCACGACGCCATTGTGGCAGAGCATCCCCACAGCCTGGTACTGATTGCTCTGCTGGCGGCGCTCATGGCGCATTTTGTCGAAATTCACTTCGGGATTGCCATTGCCGCCACCAAACTCCACTTTTGGACCTATGCAGCGCTCGCCGTCGTCGCGGGGGCGCAATGGGTGCCAAACAGCGCTGTGCTCGATACTTCACCCCCGCGCGAAAGGCGGAGTCGCCGACGGCGTAAATCGAAAGCCGCCCCACGTGCCCC
Organism: Ardenticatena sp.; assembly: GCA_015487975.1. Taxonomy (GTDB): domain Bacteria; phylum Chloroflexota; class Anaerolineae; order Ardenticatenales; family Ardenticatenaceae; genus Ardenticatena. The sequence goes on along the minus strand of WFOS01000053.1, from coordinate 14,890 downwards.
GTCCAGCATCACACCAACTCTGCTCGGGCTGAGTGTGATGGTCGCGCTCATCCTCTCGACGCTTATGTTCGACCTCATCACCGTGGAAAACCAGGGCGGATGGGTGCGTTTCTACCTCCTTGCCAGCACGTGGATTTTTGCCGCGCTGGTGGTGGTCGCTGAATCGGCGTTCGAGCAGGGACGTTCCGGGCAATGGCTCCAGCGCCTGGGGGTCTTCGCTGCCATTTCGCTGACGCTGTCGGTCTTCTACTTCTTGGTCCATTATGGCTGGGTGACGTGGCGTCCCTCAACCAACGGCTCGATCACTCCCAACGAACTCGAAAACATGGTGGCGCACCTGGCCAACACCGTCACGCTTTTCTACGTCTGGACCTTCACGCTGATTGGGTTGGGGGGGCTGGTCCTGCTCTACGGCGACCCTCTGCCCGCGCGAGTTTCGTCAGCCAGGGCGCTTGTTGCATGGGGGTATCCCGTGCTGTTGTTGCTTCCCATTCCCATCATCGTTACCACGAACCTGAACGTGTCGCGGGCCGATGTTTTCGCCAAACAGGCACAGGCCTACGAACGTTCCGGGCAATGGGACGCGGCGATTGTTCTGCACCGCCGTGCGCTCGATCTGCAACCCCATCAAGACCGCTATTTCCTGAATTTGGGGCGCGTGTACTTGAATCGTGCGCAGGCTTCACAAAATCCCGAAGAACAGCAACGGTACGTGCAACTAGCAGAAGATGTGCTGCAAGAAGCAGCAGAGACGAACCCGCTCAACATGGACCACTGGCGCAACCTGGCCAGCTTGCACCGCGCCTGGGCTCGCATGGAAACGAACCCACAAATACGCCAGCAGCATCTGGCTCAGGCGGACGAATACTATCAAAAGGCATTGGAACTCGCGCCGAACAACGCTTCGCTCTGGAACGATTGGGCATCGTTGGCGCTCGAGCAGGGCGACCTGGAAGGTGCGTATGAACGCATTCAGCATTCACTTTCGCTCGACAACGCCTTCGATCAGACGTATATCTTGCTGGCATCGTACTACGCCCAACAAAACGAGTGGGAACAAGCGCGTGAGGCCTACCAGAAGGCGACTGACTTGAATCCACGCAACATCGAAGCGTGGAGCGGGCTAGGTGTTGCCGAACGCCGTTTGGGCAACATACAAGGCGCGATTCAAGCCAATCTGAAAGCGTTGGAGATCCGTCCCAACGATTATATCACCCACCGTAATCTTGCTGTGCTCTACCAGGAAATCGGTGACATTCAAAGCGCGTTGCGCCATGCGCAGGAAGCGCTACAACGCGCCCCCGAACGCGACCGTCCTGCCTTGCAACAACTCGTCAATCAGTTGCAAAGCCAGGCTGGTGGAGGCTAAGGATGCCAACTGGGAATTTGTTGCTGATTTTTGGCACAGCGTTGTTGCTTGCATTCACAGGCACCCCCGTCATGCAACGTGTCGCTGTGCGTTTGGGAATGGTTGACCGCCCTTCGGCACGCAAACTCCACGCGACGCCCATTCCACTGCTGGGAGGCATTGCCATCTACGCAGGTGTGCTTTTGTCGCTGCTGGCCTGGGGTGAACGACGTTTCATTGTCGAAACGGCAGCCGTCCTGGTAGGTGCCACCTGGATCGTCCTATGGGGTGCATGGGACGACCGTAGCAACCTGCACGCCTATGCCAAGATGGCAGCGCAACTTGCGGCGGCGATGATGCTCATCATGGCTGGCATTCAGGTGCAACTGCCTTTCCTGCCAGCGTGGGGTGATGTTGCCATCACCTTGCTCTGGATTGTTGGCATCACCAATGCCTTCAACCTGCTGGACAACATGGATGGGCTTGCCAGCGGGGTGGCGGCTGTCGCCGCGGCCTATTTTCTTCTGCTGGCGGCGTTGAGTGGACAGTATCTTGTTGGGGCAATGGCAGCGGCAACACTCGGCGCGTGCATCGGGTTTTTACGCCACAATTTCCGGCTCAGCAGCGCCAGCATCTTCATGGGCGATGCCGGCAGCCTCTTCCTAGGGTTTGTCCTGGCAGTGCTAGGCATCAAATTGCGCTTTCCCACCAACGTACCGTGGGTCACGTGGATGGTACCCCCGTTGGTACTCATCGTGCCAATTTTCGACACAACGCTGGTCTTCATTTCGCGGCTACGACGCGGCAAAAACCCACTCACCACACCGGGGAAAGATCACCTTTCGCACCGCCTGGTGCGCATGGGCTGGACACGCCGCGAAGCGGTCCTCTTGCTCTATTTGTTGGGATGCGCGGGCGGCGGGCTCTCGATCTACGTCAGCGTCAGCAGCCGCACAACAGCGTATGTGCTAGCGGGCATACTGGCGCTTTTGACAATTGGCGCTATCCTCTGGCTGGAACGTCGCGAGTCCATGACGACATGAGGGAGGATACAAGCATGAGCGAACGCGAATCATTGCAGGTTGGCCGCACAGGTGCAGCCGGAACGACCCGCGCCAACATGCTCGGCGTGTTGGCAGTCGTTCTGTTCATCCTGGCGTACACGTTCCTTGCAACGTATTTGTTACTCCCTCGATGAGCCAGGCGACTCAGTTCTGCACTTGCATGCGCACGGAGAGCGTTCCGTTTTCCACCCGGACATCTTCGATGTAGACGCTCTGCGCATTGGTAATAGCGTTTTCGATCTCACGGAGAATAGTGTCCAAGACATCTTCGGGCACCGAGAGTAAGCCAATTTTGGCTTCTTCGACCGTCAGTTGCAACGTGCCGTCCACGGCAGCAGGAACGATGATGATGACGGCCTGTTGTGATAGTCCTTTGATACGCATGGTGGCTTCGGCGCGAATACGGCCATCCTGAAGACGAATGACGGGGTTTTCAAGCGGTAATTGGTCGCCAAGCCGATACACCACCAATGACGTCAATTCTTCTTCGGTCAATGTCATTTCGACAGTGCCGCCGGCAACCTGTGTTGCTGCAGCTTGCAATTTGGATTCAGCACGCTGGGCGGCTTCTTCCGAAACGGGCACTGTCGGTTGCGGGGTTGGTTTGGACGCCAGTGGGTTGGGCAACCCACATGCCAACGACGCCAACACAAGCAACGTAAACGCCAAAAGTGGATAACGCATGAGTGAAACACCTCCTGTCGAATCGCATCGAACAGACAACGAAAGTGTAGCCGAAACGCCTCGTGCTGGCGAGCCGTCGCCTGTGCCAGTGGACGATGCGCAGGCATTGGCACCCTGGCTGGAAGCGATCCTCTTCGTCGCCGATGCACCGGTCGATCTGGACGCACTGGCACGTGCTGTTGGCGGCACGCCCGCTCAGGTCGAAGCCGGGCTGGATGCGCTGGAAGCAGCGCTGGCAACGCGCGGTGTGCGCCTGCAACGTGCACGTGGACGGGTGCGCATGGTGACTGCGCCCGAGTACGCCCTCGCCGTGGAACGCTTTTTGGGGTTGGATTTGTCCACCAAGCTTTCCAAAGCCGCTCTGGAAACGCTGGCTATCATCGCCTATCGCCAACCCATCACCCGCGCCGAAATCGATGACATTCGCGGCGTGCAAAGTTCGGGCGTGTTGCGCACCTTGCTTGCTCGCGAACTGATTGAAGAAGTAGGACGGCTAGACACAGTTGGGCACCCCATTCTCTACGGCACCACATTCCGCTTTCTGGAATACTTTGGATTGAAAAGCCTGGACGAATTGCCGCCGCTGGATTCAGAAGAAGCCGAAGCATTGTTTGGACAAGTGCCCAACGAGCAAGCCCCTCTGAGCAGACATGAAAACGAGGAGGACGAAGTCTCCTCGTCGAATGCGTGAAACAACGTACGGCATTTAGACCTCTCGCGCCTGGTCCATCCAGCGAGTCAAGGTTTCGCGCAAGGCCGTTTCAGCGTCAACATGCTGGTCACGCGCTTCGGCAGCCAGCGCTAGCAACAGTGCCCCCAACGTTTTGGCTGATGGGTCGGCACGCCACGCAGCCCATGCATCCTCCGCAGCAGGCAGCGTGCCCCCCAATGCCCGCAACCGTTTGACGACTTTTTGCGCCTTGGCCAGCGCCGGCAGCGCGGCAGGAATACCCTCGAAGGGGTCGGGATTGCTGTTCGTTTCACCACGTGCTGCTTTTTCGGCTGATTTGAGCGCTTCCCAATTTTGCAACACCTCTTGCGCCGATTGAACCGTTCGATCGCCGAACACATGGGGATGCCGGTAAATCAGTTTTTCGATCAGCCCGGCCAACACATCAGCGATGGTAAACTCACCATATTCAGTCGCAATTTGGGCGTGGAGCGCCACTTGCAACACCAAATCGCCCAACTCCTCGCGCAAGGCATGCACATCATCGCGGTCCAGCGCTTCAAGAACTTCATAGGCCTCTTCCAGCAAGTAAGGGCGCAATGTTCGATGGTCTTGCTCGCGGTCCCAAGGACAGCCATCGGGGGCACGCAAATGCGCGACCACGTCCATCAATGCCGTCAACGAGGCCGGTTTGTTCAAAGGCGGCACATAGAGCGAACTGAGGAGTGCCCAATCATCGCGATGATCGAGTTGGTAGAGGGGCATGCTCACGACAGATTCGTGGGCTGTACCAGCCGCATCGACCAACGTGACAGGATGGTCGGCGGGATACAGATCCAGCAAAAGCACCTTCACTTCGGAAGCAACAAGCCGATTGTAAATTTGGGCAATCAAAGCGGGGCGATCAGGCTCGAATGGAGGCGCGTAGCGTGCTGCAAAGGTAGTAGCGTCGCACAATTGGATGTTGTCGAGTGCGTCAACCTGCAAAGCCGCCAATGTGGGTTCGATAAAGCTGAGCCCATGTTCGATGTGCACAGGAATACGCTCGTCGGCAGCACGCTGGGCAATCAAGCGCACCGTCAATTCGCCTACCCAGGGATGCCCCGGGACAGCATACACCACCCCTTCCGGGCGACGCCCCAAGTCGAGCACGCGGCTAGCAATTGTGTCGTAGAGTGTTGCGAAATCCGTGGCCTGTTCGTACAAATCATCGAATGAGGCAACACGAATGTGGGCTGGCAACTTATCGACAACAGGGTGGTGGCGTGTTCGCAACCAGAGCTCATCTGTGTCTTGCAACAGGGCATGCGCACGCAGCGTCAGCAACGAAAAATCGCCCGGCCCCAGACCAAGGATCGTAATGTGTGCCATCGTGCCTTCCCCTCCTTCGGCTGCATTGTAGCATACAATGAATGGAGCGGAAGTGTCCGAGACCGAGCGATTTCTTAGGATCGCTCAGGCGGCGGGATAGATGACCCGTTCCAGCAATGCATGCAACGGTGTCCGCCAGGCATCCCGTTGGTGTTGCGAGAGCAACGTGTGCAGGCTTTGGAGGTCGTCGCAGCCATACCGCAGGCATCGTTTGAGGTCTTCTTTGAGGCGGTAGGCTTGTTCCAGCAATGAGCCTTCGTGCTCCCACAACAGCGACATGACGGTAAGTTGATCAGACGGGGACAGATGTTGCTGCAATGGGAGGAGCAGATGCACCTGCTGTTCGATGTTGGCTGCTTCGTCCGGCGGCAATGTTTCCATATAGGCAGCGACGCTCATCAGGAAGCATTGGTCGATGATGGCTTCGTTCAAGAGCGGGTTGCGTTGCTTCATCTGCTACCGGTCCTCGACGGCTGTCCCCGTTTGACTGCGTTGGTCCACTTGTCAGTGGACGCTGCCAGCATACGCAGATTTTTCAACAAATGGAAGAGGACTTCCTACCTATTTTTACAGGACTTTTGCCCTTTTCGGCGATTGTCCGCTGTTCTTATGCGAAACCGTCGAAATTAGGACTTTCGGCATATTGAAGCTTTTCACCTTTCTGGCGTATACTACGCGGCAGGGGACAACCGAAATTCGGAAACGTGAGGGAGGCAGGGGATGATTCGATTGCTGATTGCCGATGACCATACGGTATTGCGGCAGGCACTGGCGCAGGTGTTGAATGCAGAGCCAGATTTCGAGATTGTGGCCGAAGCCGCTGATGGGCAGCAAGCCGTTGAGTTGACACGTCAATACAAGCCCGATGTGGCGATTCTGGACATCAACATGCCCTATCTGAATGGTGTGGATGCCACCCGCCAAATCATGCAAATGGCCAACCCACCACACATTATCATCCTCACCATGAGCGAAGACGATGAACAGATGCTCGAAGCCATTCGTGCTGGCGCCAAAGGATATTTTTTGAAGAACAGCGACATCAGCCAGCTGGTGACCGCGATTCGGGCAGTCATCGGTGGCGACGTCATTCTCGACACCAAGCTAGCGCACAAAGTCATCAACCTGTTCCGTGGCCGCCAACGCCATGCCCACGTCGCACGGGAAGATATTACCGAGCAGACAGTGGACGACATCGTGCTGGATGAGCGCGAAGTGCTGCTTTTGCGAGCAGTGGCGCAAGGGTGGAGCAATCAGGAGATTGCCAATTACCTGGGACGCTCCGAAAAAACAATCAAAAATCAGCTTTCGAACCTTTTCCGCAAGCTGAATCTCAATAACCGCACGCAAGCCGCCCTCTATGCGCTGAAGAAAGGGCTGATTACACTGGAAGAAGTCGATTTGCCGAACGAGTAAGCCGCAGCTCGTGCTGCCAGGTATGCTTCGGTATTCATTCCGCCTAGCGCACATTCCCTGCCTATACTGCCAGTGTTCTCGTAGAAGAAGCCCATGCCATCTTACAGATCCGCCACAACTCACATGCTCGACACTATCCGGATGCTCAGTGTGGTGATTGGTCCTCGTCCACCAGCATCCCCAGCGGAACGTCGCGCAGCAGAATGGGCCGCAGCGCAATTGCACGCATGGGGATACACCACACACCTCATGCCTGTTGCTGGCTTGCGCACATTCACCACCTCCATGGCACCGCTCTACATGCTGGGGGGACTTGGCACGTGGGCGCTGCACCAGAAACAGATACGTCACGCCATCGGGCTTTCAGCACTCGCTGGGGGGCTCTTCTTCCTCGAACAAACCATGCGCCCCGTGCTGAGTGAACTTGCGCCGCGCGCTCCTTCGGTCAACGTGGTGGCACGCCGCCCCGCCACGCGCGAATCCCGTCGCACCGTCGTGCTCACTGCCCATCTCGATACCCAACAAGCAGCGCTGCTCTTCCACCCACGTCTGGTTGGTGGGTTTCGCCGCACCTATCTGTTGCTGGCTCTCTCGCTCGTGTGGGGGGTGATTGGCGCTCCGCTCGGCCGCCTGGGGCGTACAGGCGCACGAGTGGCGCTGGGAAACATCGCGCTGGCGTTGGGAATGATGGCACACAAAGAACGTATGCCCCACGTCGCCGGGGCAAACGACAATGCCAGTGGTGTGGCGGTCGTGCTGGCCGCAGCACAGGCACTTCAACAGGGCTTGCCCTTCACCGATGTGTGGGTGGTACTCACCGGGTGTGAGGAAACGGGTTCGCAGGGCATGCAAGCGTTTCTGGAAGGCTACCAATTCGACCCCGCCACCACCTTTTTCATCAACTGTGATACGATTGGCATTGGGCGTGTCACGGCTCTCGCCACCGAGGGACCGCTGAAACGCTATTCCGCCGATGCGTCTTTGCTGACGTTGGCCGAGCAGGTGGCTACCGAGGCGAACTTCCCCGTCGCGACGGGCACGTACCACCTTTTGCCCACCGATGCCGAAGTGGCGATGCAGCGAGGATATCGCGCTCTCACGCTCATGGCATTGGACGCCCACGGGCATCTGCCGAACTGGCACTGGCTCAACGACACCATTTCCAACATTCAGCCAAAAACACTCGACACCGCCCTGGCACTTCTTGTCCGCCTGGTGCACGTGCTCGACGCGGCATAACCACATGAAGCGCTTCATGTGTCTGCGTACACTTCGGGATTGACGCAAGACGGCAATCGTTCGCCACGCAACCCCGCCAGCAGGTTGTCAATTGCTCGTTGTGCCATGCGGCGGCGTGTTTCCACCGTAGCCGACCCAATGTGTGGCGTGAGAATGAGACGCTCGCACTGCATCAATGGGTGGTCGGGGGGCAATGGTTCCGGCTCAGTGACATCCAGTCCTGCGGCACCCAGATGCCCCGTTCGAATAACCGCCAGCAATGCCTCGTGATCGACAATGCCGCCTCGCGCCGTGTTGACCAGAATGGCACCCGGTTTCATACGAGCAAAGGCATCCGCATCGAAGAGATGGTAGGTGGCCGGCGTCAGCGGGCAATGAATGCTAACCATGTCGCTTTTGGCAAGTAATTCATCGAACGAGACATACGTTGCCCCCAATGCGGCCGCCACATCTGGTTTTTCGCGTGGCCCGGTGTAGAGAAGGCGCATACCAAACCCAAGCGCCCGACGCGCAGTTGCCGCCCCAATGCGCCCCAACCCCACAATGCCGAGCGTCTTGCCATGCACATCCTGCCCCAACAAGCCGAAGGGTTCCCACGTCTGCCACAAGCCTTGCTCGATGAACCGTACCCCATCTAGCAAACGCCGTGCCGCTGCCAACATGAGCGCAAATGCCAGATCAGCGGTGCTCTCGGTCAATACACCGGGCGTATGCCCCACCGGAATACGCCGCGCGGTTGCCGCCGCCACATCGATGTTGTCGTAGCCCACCGCCATCTGGCTGATAACACGTAAATGGGGAGCATTGTCCATGAGCGCGGCATCGATGCGGTCGGTGAGCATGCAGAGCAAACCATCGCAAGGTGCGGTACGGTGGCGCAATTCCTCGTAGGGGGGCGGAAAGCGGTCAGGCCACACGTCCACTTCGGCCACTTCCACCAGCGGCGCCAGAATATCATCCGGCAATCGGCGGGTGATGAACACATGCCAACGTTTCATCGTCGGCGCTCCTTTCGTCGATGAATTGCTTCCAGCGTTGCCAGGACCAAAAACTGAGGTAACGCCAACATACGCCGCCAACGCCACGGCTGTTTGTAGAGCCGATAGAGCCATTCCAGCCCCATCTGCCGCATGCGCCGTGGAGCACGTGGCACAATGCCAGCCAGAAAATCGAACGCCCCACCGACACCCATCATCACGGGTACGCCCAGCGCCTCCTTGTTGGCCGCAATCCAGAGATCCTGCCGCGGATGGCCATACGCCACAAAGAGAACATCAGGCTGTGCAGCACGTACCCGCGCAATCAGGTCAGGGGTTTCTTCGGGCGTGGGCGAGCCAGCATAGGCGCCCACCGCCTGGAAGGTTGGGTAGCGCGTTTTCAGGCGGGCAATCGCCTGTTCTGCCACCCCTGGCGCTGCCCCCAGAAAATACAAGCGCCAGCCATGACGGGCACTCTCCGCCGCCAGGCGTTCCACAAGATCGCTCCCTGCCACACGGGCGCGAAAAGGGCAGCCCTGCAAATGCCCCGCTATGAGGATGCCGACACCGTCAGGAAGAGCCAGGTCGGCTTCGAGCAGGACGCGCCGAAAAGCGCCGTTGCGCTGCGCTTCCATCAAAAATTCGGGGTTGACAGTCACAACATGATGCGGCCGACGCGACGCAATCATCTCCCCCATGAGCGCAACCGTTTCGTCTTCGGTGATATTGGCAATGGGAACACCAAGCACAGCAATTCGTTGCACCAGCCAGGCCCCCTCGTCTTTGTCATGATAGATTGTTTGGTAGCGCGAGGCGCTGTTTCTGTCAAACATGCCTTGTTTCACATGTACTCCTGGTGATGACCCAAATCTCTGCAAACAAGCGAAAAGGCACTGCTCCGTATAAAACATGGCACAAGCCACACAAGACGCGCTGAGAGAATGTTGGCGTCCAGACCGACGGCTCCAGCGCAGCAAGGGATACAAAAGTACCCCGCCTGGCCTCGAGAGGCACGCACGCCTGACGTGGGGGTACCCGGCCATCACGGCCACTAGTGAACCTCGCGCATCCAGCCACCATGTATGCGCATTGGTTTTCCTCCCAAGCCGAGACGTTACCGAGGAGCGACGCACCTGGCAGGTGCGTCGCTCCTCCTGAGCTGAAGGCGGCGTTCTCCCGATAAGCAGCCAAAACCGAGAGTCCAGCACGCCCCCTTCGAGGTCTGGGGCGCCTCTGGCTTGCCTTTTCCACTCTCCGTCTCGTCTCTTCACCACCCCCCACCAAGTTTTAGGTCATCACCACGTGTACTCCTCTTGTTTTTCAAAGTCTGCTGTGCGCCATTGCCTCCATTCGTTTGAAAAATCAGCGTTTCTTTGCTTTTCGATTTCGCCGCCACTATACTTCAAGAAGTGAACACGTGTGCGGACTTTTTCGCGTGATCTACATCGATGCAGAACCACTTACAGAGCACATCCCCCAAAGGATGAGAATAGGATGGCTATCCATTTGAATATTTTTGTAGCCGCTCCACTCCTCGATCATACAGACCAATGGCAAGTCGCCTTGAGAGAAGCAGGATATGCAGCCACCTGGCACGCATTTACATCGCTCTCTGAATTGCACCGCACCTTACAAACCTCCCCAGCACCACACCTGATTGTCTGCCCTGATGACACATCGTCAGTGGGCGCCAGTGCCATTCTGGATGCGCTCAAAGAGACCCCTAACGCACCTTCCGTGTGCGTGATGAGCACCACGCCCTCAGTCGAACGTGCCGTCGCTCTGTTGCGGGCTGGTGCTGCCCACTACCAGGCGTGCGATGATATGCTGACGCTCATGAGCACCATTCCCTATCTCATGGCAACCGACCACTATTCCGCCATGGCGCCACCGCATGCCACCACCATCGAACACCTCTCCAGCCAGGGTGCTTTCTGGCTCACCAGCGAGGGGCGTTTGCTCAACACACCATTCGATCTGGCGTTTTTGCTGAATAGCACGGTTGCAGACCTTCGGGACAAGGCATTTCGCACGTTGCTCACACCATCGCAGCAAGCCTTACTCGACCATTTGTTGCAACAAGCGTACACCACACAGACGCCCATCTTTGCCCATCTCTGCATGCAAACAGCCGAAGGCTATCCCCGATGGATTGAATGCCTGTGGGAACACCGCGAACACCCCGCATATGGCTCTGCGCTCTACGTGCGCTATCGCGATATCACGGCTGCTGTGGAAAGCCCCCCCGAAACATCCACCTCGCTCCATGGGGTTTCCGAAACATTCGAAACGTTTTTACAACAACTCATACATCTGCTACGCATCACCACCATGACCAGCGACACCACTGCCTACTTCCGTGCCCTGGTCAACTTTGTGCAACAATTCACGCCATTTCAGACGCTTCGTGTCTGGCAATATACGCCCGATGGCAACCACCGCCAGCGACGGTATCACATCGGCAATGGAGAACACGCCACGAGTGCATTCGCCCCCATCGACGGCTCGCTCCCCGACCAGGCGTTTACTCTGCAACACCCCGTTTCGCATGCGTTCGACACCAACAAAGACCTTCCCGCCTCGATTGCGGTGCCCTTCACCTGCGGCGGAACGTTGGGCGTACTCGAACTTGTTGGTACAAGCACCACACTGTACCGCCGTGAACACGTCCTTGCCCTGACAATCGCTGCGAATGCCATCGGCATCATGCTCGAAAACTATCGTCTGCTGGCAGAAAGTGAAGAATCGCGCCGCCGCTACCGTTTCGTTGCAACGATGACCGCGGATTACGCCTGTGCCTACCAACGCCAGGAAGATGGCACGACCCAACTGGTGTGGGAAACCCCAGGACGTGAAACCATCCTTGGAACGGCATCGTCAACCCCCTTGGATATTCACGAATGGGAAGCACGGGCACACCCCCACGACCGCCTGCGATTGCGTGCCTTTCATCTCTCCATGTGGCACACGCCAAACGCCTCCATCGAATACCGCTTGCAAGATGCGCACGGCGCATGGCGTTGGATCACACTCACCAGTCGTCTGGAAGACAACCGCACCTGCTACCTTGCCATGCACGACAACACCCCCCGTCGCCGCCATGAACATGAACGCCAGGCATTGCTGACACTTGCTCAGGGGTTACGCAATGCCGATACATTCGACGCTGCCATCGAGGCCTTGCTCGACAGCATCACGCACCTGTACGAAGCCGATGGAGTTGCCTTCATCCCACTGCACACCACGCTGCCTTCGCGTGCCCTGGGCCTGCTGAACAATGGGGCAGCGATTCGGCGCTGGCTGCAAAGCGTGCATACCCGACAGATGGACACACTGCCCCTGCTTGAATACCAGCACACACACTATCACGCCACCTCCGTCACGCTTACCAGCCACGACAATCAGCTCGGCACGCTGATTCTGGTGCGCGATGTGCCGCTCGACCACCACGAAACAGCCTTGCTCCAATCCCTGTGCGATTTTGCAGCGAACGCTCTGCATCGCCTGAAACTGCATGCTGAAACGCGCCACCAGCTCCACCTTTTGCAATCTCTCCGCCGCATTGATATGAGTATCGTCGGCAGCATGGATACCTTGTTGCCACTTTCTGTTTTTGCCCAGGAAGCGTTGCATCACCTCCCCATCATGGGGGTCGCCGTGTACACATTCGACCAGGTCGAACACACTTTCGAACGCTTACTCTGGGATGGTAAGGCAATGCCCGCTACACCCCCCGCCTACATTCCAGCCACACAAGCCCCCTGGCAGACGCTCATACGGACACAACACCCACTCCATCTCTCTCCCGAACAGGCCGAATGGGCGCAAACCTTTCTAGCAATGCTCGACATCCCCTTCTGCGACGCGATGCCTCTGATTGCCAAAGGCGAATTGCAAGGCATGGTACTCTTCTTTGCCCATGCAGCCTGGCCTGATGATGAGCACCTGCACCAAACGCGCGACCTACTCGTAGGGCAAGCCGCGATCGCACTCGACAACGGGCGCATGCTCGTTTCCATCCAACGCCTCAACTTCGACCTGCAACTCGCCTACGAAGAAACCATCGAGGGGTGGGCACGCCTGCTCGACCTGCGCGACGAAGAAACAGAAGGGCACAGTCGCCGCGTGGCCGACCTCACCGTGCAAATGTGCCACGCCCTCGGCATTCCCGACGAACGATTGCGCTTCATTCGGTATGGCGCCCTCTTGCACGACATTGGCAAAATGGTCATTCCCGATACCATCCTGCGCAAACCTGGCCCCCTCTCCAACGAAGAGCGCACCCTCATGCGCAAACATCCAGAAATTGCTCAGCGTATCCTTTCGCGCATTCATTTTCTCGAACCGGCGCTTGCCATTCCCCTTTGCCATCACGAAAAGTGGGATGGTACAGGATATCCCCGTGGCCTGAAAGGGGAAGAAATCCCCATCGAAGCACGCATTTTCGCCATTGCCGACGTGTACGACGCGCTGACACACAACCGCCCCTACCGCAAAGCACGCTCGCACGAGGAAGCACTCGCCTACATTCGCTCACAACGCGGCTTGCACTTCGAGCCACGCCTGGTTGACCTGTTCGAGCGCATGTTCGCATCCGCCTGACTTGCCCAACCATGGGGTTGCGCTACCATCCGCAGCCAAATCTACGTGGAGAGGTCGCATCACCATGCCCAGCACATTCGCCGCACAACTTGGAGAACCCTCGTACGTCTGGCGGGCGGGGCAGACATTCCGCTGGCGCCTCATCGTCGAATGGGGGCGTCTGCACCATGCCACCACCGTCCTCGACCACGGGACGGGGGTGGGGCTCTATCTTGCGCAAATGAGTACCCTGCCCAACGTCGAACTGGCTGTCGGCACCGAGTACGAGTTCGAACGCGCACACAAAGCCGCCCAACGTGGGCACACTGTGCAAGCCGACGAACGCCTTCCTTTCCCCGACGAGACGTTCGATACCGTTCTTTCGCATGAAGTGCTAGAACACGTTGGCGACGACCGCCTGGCCGTGCAAGAAATCGTGCGTGTCTTGCGCGTTGGCGGACGGGCAGTCATTTTCGTGCCGAACCGTCTCTGGCTCTTCGAGACACACGGGATCTACTGGCGCGGCACCTACCACTTTGGCAACATCCCACTCGTCAACTACCTGCCTACACCGCTCCGCAACCGGCTCGCGCCACATGTGCGGGCCTACACGGGGCGCTCTCTACGCCGCCTGTTCGAGGGAATGCCTGTGCGTTTCATCCACCATTCGCACGTCTTCCCGGCTTTCGACAACGTCATTGCTCGCCGCCCCATGCTCGGGCGTTTCCTCCGCACCACCGCACGCCTAGCCGAACGCACTCCCGCACGGATCATTGGCCTCTCACACCTGCTGGTGGTGGAAAAGATTGCCCCGTAAGCCGTGCCTGCGCCCAGGCCTGCAAAATTTCCGTGTGAATGGGGAACGCAATAGGCGATGGCAACCCGTCGGGCGCACACCATGCCACTTCGACCACATCGTCGGCGGGTGTTGCCACACTATCTCCCTCAGGAACGCCGTAGTAGAAAATGGCAATACCCGCCTTCCCGCCAGGCGTGCCATCGAAAAACCAGACCCCCAACAAATGGGTGATACGCACCTGCACGCCCGTTTCCTCCAATACTTCCCGCTGCGCAGCCACTTCGGGCGGCTCGCCATACTCCACAAACCCAGAAGGAATGTACCACGCTCCCTTCCCAGGATTGACGCCACGCCGCCCCAGCAAGACACGCCCCTTGGCTTCGACCAATACCCCCGCCGTCACCTTAGGGTCGGCAAAGGCAACAAAGCCACATGACGGGCAAACGGGGCGTTCCTCCCCCATCACCAATTGTCGCTGCAACTGAACGCCACAACGTGGGCAAAACCTCCAACGATTGGTATCCATTTCGCACCTCCTGTTTGAAGATAGTGATACTGGTGATTACCCAGATCTCTGCACGGCGAGTGAAAGGGGTGAGCAAGGGATACGAAAGCACCCCGCCTGGCCTCGAGAGGCACGCACGCCTGACGGTACTTCGAGGTGCGACGCACCTGCCAGAGGTGCGTCGCACCTCCTGAGCAGGCCCAGCGGCCCCGCCCTGCCCCCAGCGTGTCGGCGGC
>WFOS01000052.1 GCA_015487975.1 Ardenticatena sp. | reverse complement strand
CTCCCAAGCCGAGACGCCAGGCCGAGACGTTTCGCAGCCAGAATCGAGCGTCCAGCACGCCCTCTTCGAGGCCTGGGGCACCTCTGGCTTGCTTTTTCCACGCTCCATCTCGTCTCTTCCCATCCCCCACCACGTTTTGGGTAATCACCAGTGGTGCCACAAGGCATCAGGCGGCGAGTGTATCCAGCAGAGCGGTATAGGCGACTTCGTTCGCCCAGATGATCGCTTCGAGCTCTTCGCGCGTGACCCAGGTGCGAAGGCGCCCATCGGGAAGTTCTTCCCACCGTGCGCCGGTTGGGCCAGTGTAGTCGGCAGGGAATTCGACGACCAGCAGAGCATTGGGATCGGTAAGATGAGCGGCGCGTTGCGTGAGCACGTGATGCAGGTCGGCAAGGTGTTCAAGCCAGGTCAGGGCTTCTGTGGTGGGCGTATGTTCTATCTGGCGATCGAGTATGGTGATGTAGCGTTCGAGTGTGGCGGTGCGTTCCAGCAGAGTCTGGTTTTGAAGTTCGGCAGCGAGTTCGTTCCATGTCGGGACATGTGCCATACAAGCCTCCTTTCACAATCGTAAACGCTCATGATGAAGGCATTGTATAGCAGGGGTGCGACAGAATTGTGTTCGAGGAAAAAGATTTTGGGCTGGCTTTGGGGGCCAAGAGGGATCCCCAAAAGTTGAACGCGGCACCACGTGCGCCCGTCCAAAGGTGGAAGAGGCAAGGGTGCCGCGCTCCAAAGATTGGCTTACGTGCGTTCGATGCGCATCGCGATGAGGGTGCCGTGTTGGATGTATACACGCACCTCGACTGCATCGCCGACGGTGGGCTCACCACGAATCTCGGTCTCGCCCGTCACGATGACCGCCTGCCCCCCGATGACCCACGTGTTGCCGTCGATGCTTTCGATGACGCCCTCGAATGAGACTTCTTGCGGCTCTTCGTCCTCATCGTCAGGTGGTTCGGGCGTTTCGGTTGGCTCGGGTTCTTCAGTCGGCTCCGGTTCTTCAGTCGGCTCCGGTTCTTCGGTCGGTTCAGGCTCTTCGGTTGGCTCAGGTTCTTTGGTCGGTTCAGGTTCTTCGGTTGGGTCGGGCGGTTTTGGTGTTTTGGTTGGTTCAGGTTCCTGCGTGGGTGTTGGATCCTCGTGGTCGTCGTCATCATCGTCTGCTTTTTCGACTTCGATGCGAATAGCAACCAGCGAGCCATTTTGGACCCGAGCACGTACTTCGACTTCATCGCCAACGGTGGGCTCACCACGAATCTCGGTTTCGCCCGTCACGATGACCGTCTGCCCGGCGATGATCCACGTGTTGCCGTCGATGCTTTCAATGACCCCTTCGAGTTCGATGACGTCGTCGGTCTGGGGTGTTTCGGTCGGCTTGGGTGTTGTGGTTGGCTCGGGCGTGCGCGTTGGCCTGGGTGTTTCCGTTGGCTCGGGCGTGTGTGTTGGCCTGGGCGTTTCCGTTGGCCTGGGTGTCTTCGTTGGTTTGGGGGTCTCTGTCGGGTGTTCGGTTGGCGTGGCTGTGGCCGTTGCCGTGCCGGCTGGGAAGATGCCACTGGGTTGCTCGCTATCGCCTGGTGTTGGTGTCCCCGCAAGGGGGGGCTGTCCGATGGTCGTTTCCAGTTCTTCGATTGTTTCTGGCAATTCGGAGGGGATGTTGGGCGTTTGCGTGCGTAGCGCTTCCAGCGTTGCTATTTCGTCTTGCCAGCGTTGCAACAGGCGTTCGCGTTCCTGTTCTGGCAGGGTTGCAGCAATGTGAGCGGCTTCTTCTGCTTCGCGCAGCGCGGCATCGAACAAGCTGGCATCGGGGGTTCGACCACGTTGCAGGAGGATGATGGTTTCTTGCAGACGGCGCTCGGCACGCAGGGCATGGGCATTGGCGCGTTGTTCGGGTGTCAGCGCAGTGACAACGCGCAGCCATTCGCCGAATTGTTTGACAGGGTAGAGTGGTTCGCCAGGGAGGCTGCTGGCGGCAAGCTGGTCGGCAGTGATGGTAGAAGCAATGAGGAGGACCACGAAGACGGCGGCGGCGGTGAGCCAGCGCCAACGTCGGAAAGTCAGAATGGAAGCAGGCCGGGATGTGCGCGTTGAGCGGGGAGTGGAGCGTGCCGCAGCGGTTTGCACCACGCGTTCATAACCAGCTTGAAAGGCTTCTGGCGAAAGACGTGGCCGGGGCATCTGTTGTAAGCCGATGGCAAGCTCGAGTAACGGCCGCAATTCCTCGGCATGTTCCGGGTAGCGAGCGAGGCAGGTGTCCAGCGGCTCACCCGCTTCGATGGCTTGCAGGCATTCTTCGAAAATATCTTCGATTGCTTTCATGAGGCGCTTCCACCCAAAAGTGTGCGTAAATTCTGCATGGCACGATATTGCAAAACCTTCACGGCTCCTTCGCTTTTGCCCATGATGCGTGCTGTTTCGGCAATGGAATATTGTTCGATGAATCGCAACAAAATAACCTGACGTTGTTCTTCGGACAAGGCTTCCAGGCGTTCGAGCACCTGTTCGCTTTCCAGTTTGCGCTCGACTTGGGCGGCGATGGATGACTGCGGGTCGTCGAGCTGTTGCAGGTGATTGGCTTCGAGCGTCGTTTGGCGCCGGCGTTTACGCATTTCGTCGATCATCAGATTGCGAGCAATGCGATACAACCATGCCGAAAAAATGGCGATGTTGTCGCGCGGCGCAATCGTGTACTGGTCGATGCGCTCGATCAGGCGCACGAAAACTTGCGATGTCAGGTCTTCGGCAAGATCGACATTGCCGGTTTTCGACAACAAATAGCGATAGATGCGATTGGCATACCGCCGATAGAGCTCGCCAAAGGCGTCTGAATCGCTCTCTTCCTGCGCGCGGCGCAGCAGTTCGACAAGTTGTGTTTCGTTGAGCCCTGTTTCATGATCAGTCATGTTGCATTCGGGACCAATGTCTGTTTTGAAAAACGAACGTGAAAGGACAAAAGTTACGCTCGATTCGAGGTGTGGAATGCCTGGATACGCCTGGCGCAGGCAATTCTACCATTTTGTGCCTTGTGGTACAATCCCTTGTTGGAACTTGTGAAACAAGAGGGAACATCGATGGCCGCAGCATACACGACAACCAACAAACCACGGTTGATTTTCCTGGGAACACCAGTGTTCGCCGTCCCGAGTTTGCAGCGACTGGCTGAGCGTGGCACATATGACCTCGTACAGGTGATCACTCAGCCCGACCGCCCGGCGGGGCGTGGGCGTAAATTGCGTCCTTCACCTGTCAAAGAAGCCGCGCAAACGCTGGGCATACCCGTATGGACGCCTGAAACATTGAAAACCCCTGATGCGATTGCCCGCTTGCGCGATTTACAGCCCGATGTGGCCGTGGTGGTGGCGTATGGTGAAATTTTGCGCCCCAACGTGCTCGCCATTCCACCCAAAGGCTTCGTCAACGTACATGCCAGCTTGCTCCCCAAATACCGAGGCGCAGCGCCTATTCAAGCGGCGCTTTTGAATGGCGACCGTGAAACGGGTGTTTCGATTATGTTGCTGGATGAAGGAATGGACACCGGGCCGGTGTTGGCGCAACGTGTGGTGCCGATTGCGCCCGATGAAACCGCCGGTTCGCTGAGCGAGAAACTGGCGCAAGTGGGTGCCGACCTGCTGGTAGAAACCTTGCCACGCTGGTTGGCGGGTGAAATTGTGCCGCAGCCGCAAGACCATTCGCAGGCCAGCATCACGCGCTTGATCAAAAAGACGCATGGCCGTATTGACTGGGCGCAACCGGCTGAAGTGATCGAGCGGCAGGTGCGGGCGTACACGCCGTGGCCGAGTGCATTCACCACGTGGGATGGGCGCTTGTTGAAGGTTTTGCGGGCGCGGGTTGTGGATGCACCTGTTCAGGGGCTGATGCCGGGAACGGTGGTCATGCATGAAGATGCCCCGGCAGTGGTAACAGGCAAAGGGCTCTTATTGCTGGAAGAGGTGCAGTTGGAAGGAAAACGCCCGACAAGTGGGCGGGCGTTCTTGCAGGGCTATCGCGATGTGGTGGGGGCGCGGCTGGGGGATGATACAACCGATTTGCAAGGGGTACCGTCATGAGAAAACGATATGAGTCATGGGGGAAGTACCCAAAACACCAACCAGCCTCTGTGTATCGCTTGCGCTGGCACACGGAAACGCCACCCTTCGACCGTTTCGACCGCCCCGTGCTCGCCTACGGATTGGGGCGCAGTTATGGGGATGTTTGTCTGAATGAGAATGGGATATTGCTCGACACCGCTCGCATGGCGCACTTCATCGCCTTCGACGAGGAACGTGGGGTGTTGCGGTGCGAGGCAGGCGTTTCGTTGAAGCACATTCTCGACTTGATTGTGCCGCGTGGCTGGTTTTTGCCCGTGACACCTGGCACCAAGTACGTGACGGTCGGGGGGGCGATTGCCAACGATGTGCATGGGAAGAACCACCACCGTGAAGGGACATTTGGCCGCCATGTGACGCAGTTCGAGTTGTTGCGTTCCACCGGGGAGCGGCTGCTCTGTTCGCCCACGCAGAACAGCGACCTGTTCCGCGCCACGATTGGTGGATTGGGGTTGACGGGCTTGATTACATGGGCGGAAATCAAGTTGCGCCCCATCAAAAGCGCCTACATCGATATGGAACGCATCCGTTTCGGTTCGCTCGATGAGTTTTTCGACATCTCGGCGCGGTCTGACACACGTTTCGAGCACACGGTGGCATGGCTCGATTGTATTGCGCAGGGGTCGGCGTTGGGGCGCGGGGTCTTTTTGCGTGGCAATCACAGTGAAGAACCAGGGCCGCTGAGGCCGTCCAAAGCCCCCAGGCTCTACGTTCCCTTCGACTTCCCGTCGTTCGTGCTCAATCCGCTTTCGATGCGAGCCTTCAACACCTTCTACTACTACATGCACACGCCAACACGCTCACAAAAGCGCGTGCACTACGAATCCTTTTTCTACCCCCTGGATGCTGTGCGCCGCTGGAACCGCATTTACGGTCGGCGTGGCTTCATTCAATACCAGTGTGTTGTGCCACCTGATGACCGTGTTGAGGTCATGCGCGAGCTCTTGACGCTGATTGCACGGAGCGGGCGTGCTTCGTTTCTGGCGGTCTTCAAGGAATTTGGCGAGGTTGCTTCGCCGGGCATGCTCTCCTTCCCACGCAAGGGGGTTACGCTGGCATTGGATTTCCCCTTCGAGGGGGAAGCAACGTTGCGCCTCTGTGAGCAGATGGATGCAATTGTGCGCGAAGCCGGTGGTGTGCTCTACCCGGCGAAAGATGCCCGCATGTCGGGTGAAGATTTTCGGCGCTTCTACCCGCAGTGGGAAACGTTTCGCCGCTATGTCGATCCGGCATTTTCGTCTAGTTTTTGGCGGCGTGTCATGGGGGAGACCCCCGCGAATCGAACAAATGGAGCATGAGACCAATGGCGAACATTTGCATTGTTGGGGCTACGTCTGCAATTGCCGAAGCCACAACGCGCCATTTTGCCGCGCGTGGCGATCGTCTCTTCTTGGTGGGGCGTTCACCAGACAAGTTGGCCATGATTGCCAACGATATGCGTGTGCGCGGGGCGGCACAGGTAGAAACATTCGTGTTGGATGTCAATGATCTTGACCGCCATGTCGAGATGTTGGAAACTGCCGAAGGTGCATTCGGCCCGCTGGATGTTGTGCTCATCGCTCATGGGACACTGCCCGACCAGCGCGAATGCGAGCGCAGCGTTGCCAAAACGCTGGACGCCTTCCAGACTAACGCCATCAGCACGATTGCGCTGTTGACCGAGGTTGCCAACCGTTTCGAGGCGCGTGAGCGTGGGGTGATTGCCGTCATAAGCTCCGTTGCTGGTGATCGGGGACGCCAAAGCAATTACGTGTATGGCGCAGCCAAAGGGGCAGTCAACATTTTTACGCAGGGCTTGCGCAATCGTCTGGCGAAGAAGGGCGTCGCGGTTGTTACAATCAAGCCGGGCTTTGTGGATACGCCGATGACAGCGCATCTGCCGAAGAATGCATTGTTTGCATCGCCTGAGGATGTAGGGGCGCGTATTTTCAGGGCCATCGAGCGGCGCGAAGATGTGGTGTACGTGCCCTGGTTCTGGTTTTTCATCATGACGCTGATTCGTCATATCCCGGAACGGATTTTCAAGCGCCTGAATCTCTGAAACAATCAACAGGAGGAGGTGCCCGAATGCCCAAGCCCTTGTGGGTTGTCGATTTAGGGTTGATTCCGTATGGGGAGGCGCTGGATGTACAACGCCGGTTGGTAGCGGCCAAAATTGCCAACCGCGAGACGCCAGATGTGCTCTTCGTGCTCGAACATCCACCTGTGATTACCCTGGGGCGCAATGCGCGTGAAGAAAACATTGTCACTCCACGCGCAACGCTGAAAGCCATGGGGTTCGACATTTTTCGTGTCGAACGGGGTGGGGATGTGACATACCACGGCCCGGGGCAACTGGTGGGGTATCCCATTCTGGATTTGCAACGCACACCAAAGCCCAAGGATGTGGGATGGTTCGTTTGGGCGATGCAAGAAGCCATCATCCGTGCATTGGCCACGTATGGCATTGCCGCAGAGCGGATCGAGAAGGTGATTGGGGTGTGGGTGCGTGGGCGCGAATTGCCACACCTGGATGACTCATTCGACGATGCGACACGCGCGGCGCTGGCGGCGGCAGTCGCGCAGTTCAGCGACCGCAAGATTGCTGCCATTGGGGCGCGGATCAAAGAATGGGTGTCGTACCACGGGTTTGCGCTCAATGTGAATACCGATTTGCGCCACTTCGATTTGATTGTGCCGTGTGGCTTGCGCGACCGTGGTGTGACGTCCATGCAGGCCGAATTGGGACATGCAGTGCCATTGGACGAGGTGAAAGCGCGGGTTGCCCATACCTTTGCGGCGGTGATGGAGCGCGAGGCCGAATGGCATTCGCGCGAGGAAGTGATGCCTTTTTTGGTGTACGAGCCCATTCATGGCTAAAATCATATCTCGCCATCGAGTTGAATCAGGTGGCTGGAAGCCTGTCATCAGAGAAAAGAGGAGGGTGAGCACGACGATGTTTTTCTTCAATCCGCTCTACTTTCTGTTCGCCTTACCGGCATTGCTGTTGGGGTTGTATGCGCAATACAAAGTGCAAAGTGCGTTTTCGCGCTATTCGCGCGTGCGCACAGTGCGTGGCTTGACAGGTGCACAGGTCGCCCGCTATTTGCTGGATGTACATGGCTTGCAGAATGTGCGCGTGGAGCGCGTGGGCGGTATGTTGACCGACCATTATGACCCGGTGAACAAGGTGCTGCGCCTGAGTCCGCAGGTCTATGACACGCCGAGCATCGCTGCGGCAGGTGTGGCTGCGCACGAAATGGGGCATGCCTTGCAAGATGCCACGAACTATGCGCCGCTGGCGCTGCGGAGTGCTATGGTGCCATCGGTGCAGATTGGGTCGTGGCTGGGGCCGATCATTTTCTTGCTGGGGCTCTTCATGGCACGTCCGGGCCTGGCATGGCTCGGCGTGATTTTGTTTGCTGCCGTGGCGCTCTTTGCACTGGTGACGTTGCCAGTGGAATTCGATGCCAGTAACCGCGCCAAGAAGTTGTTGCAGGAAACAGGATTGCTGTTGCCGCAGGAAATGGAAGGTGTGAATGCCGTGCTGAACGCGGCAGCGCTGACGTATGTTGCCGCGGCTGTGCAGGCGATCAGCACCTTGCTCTACTATGTCTTTTTGTTGCAGTCATCCGACCGTGACTAACCAGCGTGCCCTGCAAGAAAAGCCGCCCATTGCGGGCGGCTTTTTTCTTGCGGTGTTGTATGGAGTTTCTTCACAGGATGCCCATTATTGCGCCAATCGTACAGGGCGAGCAAGAGGCCTGCTCTGTGTCTCCAACATTCCCTGGAAAATGAGCATTTAGATCATCAACGCATTCTCCCGAATGACATCGCGATACCAATACGCACTCTGTTTGGGAATACGATGCAGGGTTTCATAATCCACACGCACCAGCCCGAAGCGGCAGCTGTACCCACGTTCCCACTCGAAGTTGTCCAGAATGCTCCAGACAAAATACCCCTGCACATTCGCGCCTTCCTGAATGGCCTCATGCACCTGTTGCAAGTGGGCTTTAAGGAAGAAGATACGGTTCCAATCGGCCACGAAGCCATCTTCATCCGGTTCATCCGGCATAGCGCACCCATTTTCAGTGATGATCATCTTGGGATTGCCATAGTGTTCCACCACATTCATGATTTCATGCTTGATGCCCGGCGGGTTGATGCCCCATCCCATTTCGGTTTGCCCCCAGCCGGGTGCTGAATAGGGAACCGAGCGCACTTTGAGCCAATGCGTGCTCATCACATCGTAGAAGACCAGATCGGTGTTGTAATGATTGATACCCAGAAAATCAATGGGTGTGCGAATGATATCCAGGTCACCCTCGTACACTTTGGGCGCTTGCGTACCCAGCCATGAGAACAACGCTTCGGGGTACGTGCCATGGAAGACCGGGTCAAGGAAGAACCGGTGTGTTTCATCGTGCAGGCGTTGAGTGGCTTCGACATCTTCTGGACGATCGCTCCCCGGCAACAGCCCATTGAGATTGAGCACATAGCCAATTTCGCCTTGATAGCCACCCTGGCGAAACAGTTGCACGACCTTCCCGTGCGCAAGGTTGAGATGGTGCGCCGCCTGATACGCTTGCGCGGCATCCTGAATACCAGGCGCATGAATCCCCATGCCGTAGCCAATGAACGCTGCCACCCATGGCTCATTGATCGTCGCCCAGAGGTCTACGCGGTCGCCCAGCGCATCGAAAACGATGCGGGCATAGTCGGCAAACCAATCAGGGCAATCGCGGTTGGGCCAGCCCCCTTCATTCTGCAACACCTGGGGCAAGTCCCAGTGAAACAGCGTCACTTTGGGGCGAATGCCATGCTCCAGCAGCGTATCCACAAGGCGGTCGTAGAAATCCAGCCCCTTTTGGTTCACCTGACCGCGACCTTTTGGCAAGATACGCGGCCAGGCCACCGTCAATCCGTAGCAGGGAATGCCCAGTTCGGCCATCATGGCAACGTCTTCGGGCATACGGTGATAGTGGTCGCACGCCACGTCGCCGGTGTCGCCGTTCAACGTGCGATACGGCTGGTAGGAAAAGCGGTCCCAAATGCTTTCACCACGACCATCTTCACGAGCCGCACCTTCGATTTGATACGCCGAAGCAGCGACCCCCCATAAAAATGAATCAGGAAATGTCAATCGCATTGTCCTTTTCCTTTGCTCTGGTTTTGCTCGCCAATCAACGGATATGAAAACGCTTTCTTTCGATACCAAAAAATTGGTTCGGCATCAGGTAGCCATGCCGAACCGCTAGCCCCCGTTGTCGTAAAACACGCTGCTTCAGCCTTTGACCGACCCCGCCAACAACCCACGTACGAAGTAGCGCTGCAACGAGAAGAAGACGATTAAGGGGAGAACCATGGAAACAAATGCTCCCGCCGTGAGCAAATGCCAGTCATTCCCACGCGACCCCACCATTTCGGCGATGCGCATGGTCAATACTTGCACGTCAGGTTTGGCACCAATGAAAACCAAGGCTACCAGATAATCGTTCCAGACCCAGAGGAATTGGAAGATGGCAAACGAGGCCAGCGCCGGCACCGACAGAGGAAGCACCAGACGCGTGAAGATAGTAAAGTGCGATGCACCATCGATGAATGCCGATTCAAGAATGTCGCGCGGCAAACTGCGAATGTAGTTGAAGAGCAGGTACGTTGCCAGCGGAAGCCCAAAACCCGTATGCGCTAGCCAGACAGCCAGGAACGTGCCATTGAGGTTGAGTTTGACATAATCCTGCAAGATAGGCACCAGCGCAATCTGCAACGGCACCACCAAGAGCGCCACTACGAGAATGAAAAGTAGCCGCCGACCGGGAAAATTCATCCATGCGAAGCCATACGCGGCAAATGCAGCAATCAAAATCGGAATGACGGTTGACGGCACAGCTACCGTCAGGCTGTTGAGAAATGCCCCGATGAGATTGTCCCCCTGAACAGTGAATGTACTCCCATCTGGGGCTTTCAATTCGAACGTTTTGCCCCCCAGCACAGCACGGTAGTTGTCCAGCGTGAAATCGGTGCGCATCGTCCAGCGCAACTCCTGAATTTGAATTTTACCTAAGCGTTTGTTTCCAATCCAGATAATACGGCGTCCGTCTGGTGTTTCGATGCCTTGCCGAAACGCCTCGAATGTTCCCACAACCCCAGCAATTTCCATCACGCCATCGGGGTCGATATTCTCTGGTTTGGGGAATTCTTCGACCACTTGCCATTCACGGTGCGGCAAAACAGTCCACCAACCTGATGTTTGAATATCCCACGGCGTGCGGAACGATGAGATGAAAATACCCAGTGTAGGAATCGTCCAGAGCAGCACGAGGAAAAAGAGCGACGCCTCGACAAGAAACTGCCCCCACAGCTTCCGCCAATTGCGGCGCTGTTTGCGCTGGACCGGTTGTTGCGTCGCCATCAAAACGCCTCCTCTTCGCTAAAATGTCGCAGATTGTAAATCATCACCGGGATGACAGTAATCAAGAGCACAATGGCAATCGCCGAGGCATAGCCTTTGTTCTGATTCGTGAAGGCTTGCCGGTAAAACTGGGTCGCAATGACATGTGTACCGAACTGCCCACCTGTCATCACCTGGACAATATCGAAGATCTTGAGCGCAAAAATGACTACCGTGGTCAACACCGTGATGATGGTGCCACTGATGTAAGGGAGCATGATACGGAAGAAAACCTGCAATTCGTTCGCTCCGTCCACACGTGCGGCTTCCAACAATTCATCGGGAATCCCTTTGATAGCCGCGGAAAAAATGACCATAGCGAAGCCCGTTTGCATCCAGATCATCACGACAATCAGGAAGAGGTTGTTCCATGGCTGCACAAGCGCCGTCCAGGCCTGTGGCTCACCCCCCAGTGCAACCACAATGGCGTTGAGCAACCCGATCTGCGGGCTATTCACATCACGCACTTCGTACACAAAATTCCAAATGACGCCTGCTCCAACCATCGAAATAGCCATCGGCATGAAAATGAGCGACTTGGCAATGTTTTCAAACCGACTGCGATCAGCCAACACGGCAATCATCAACCCAAACGCGACGGTAAATGTGGCCCCGAACAAAATCCATAACAGATTGTTGCGAAATGCTTCGAACATGGCGCGTTCCGTAAAAACGGCCACATAATTTGCCAATCCCACAAAACGCTCACCTGTGCGGTCGTGCAAACTGATCCAAAACGTGCGCAGAGTCGGCAACGCGAGGTACCAACCCAAAATTGCCATGGCTGGCCCTACGAACACATAGGGTTGCAACAAACGCATCAGACGTGGCGGCAAACTCTCCACCACAAAATTCATGACGACGTACAGCAACGCCACACCACCTACCCCCCACACGATCGCAACCAGCGACAAAAGCGCCTTCTGTGCGTTGGACGACGGCGTTTGTGCCCGCAGCCACTGAAAGCCCAAAATCATCACACCAAAGATCACCACAGGCACCACAATGGAAACTGCCAACCGTCCAAACGTCGCCACTAGCCAATCCAGTGGTGTTTTGCGTGTTTTACTCTGAGCACTCATGAACTCCCCCACAAAATGAGCATATGGGGCGGCCCCACATGGAGGCCGCCCCGTCGCATCGATGGATTAGCGAGGCCAAGATTGGTCGATTTCGGCCAAGGCTGTATCCAGGTCAACCGTACCGGAGACCCAGTCGGTCATTGCTTTCCAGAATGAGCCGGCGCCAACTTCGCCGGGCATCAGATCCGAACCGTCGAAGCGGAACGCTGTTGCATCTTGCACAAGTTCCGCAATCCGGCGTTCCACTGGGTCACCATACCAGTCGATCTGCGCATCCTTATGTGGCGACAATGCCCCACCGGCCGCCAGCCAACCTTTCAGGGCTTCGCCGCGCGTGAAGTATTCCATCACTGCACGTACTTCGGGCCGGTCGTTGAACATCGCCATGATGTCGCCAGCCACCAGCCACGGTTTTCCATATGCCTCATCGATCGGCGGGAAGTAGAAGAAGTCATAATCTACCCCTGCTTGCACACCTTCGGGGAAGAAGGATGTGATGAAATTCCCCTGGCGGTGCAGCCAGCACTTCGGCGGTTCCTCGAACATCGGCGCCGGCGCATCCCCGAAGAACGTTGTCGCAATGGCTGCACGCCCCCCATACACGTATCCTTCCGTGAACCAGATCTGCGCCATCAATTCGGCAGCATGTTTCACTTCCGGCGACGAGAATGGCAACTCACCACGGACCCACTTGTCGTAGTTTTCCAGCGAGGTCGTGCGCAACATGATGTCTTCCATCCAGTCCGTTGCCGGCCACCCCGTTGCGGCACCCGACTCAATCCCAATGCACCACGGCGTATCACCATCCGCCTTGATTTGGTCCGACAAGGCAATCAATTCATCCCACGTTGTCGGGATTTCGTACCCTGCCGCTTCGAAGTCATCCTTCGGGTACCAGACCAGGCTCTTCGCATTGAAACGGTGCCACACACCCGCCATCACGGGGCCATCCGGTCCTTCGAGCGTTGCCATATCCAGCCAGGATTGGTTGTACTGCTGGCGCAGGTACTCCTCACTCAGGAACGCGCGCACATCCACAACTTTCCCCTGCTTCACGAACGTACCGAGCAAACCAGGTTGTGGAAAGTCCACAATGTCCGGTGCGTCGCCTGCTTCCACGCGAATCGAGATCGTGGCCTCGAACTCCTTCGAGCCTTCATATTGAATGTCAATGCCTGTCGCGTCTTCAAATTCACGCACCGATTCGTTGAACTTGACGGCGTCTTCGTCGGTGAACGGTCCCGTCATCGTCACAACCGTCCCCTTGAATTCACCGGCCAGCGCACGTTCATAATACGAACCTTCGCCGCCAGCCATTTCACCACCGCCCTCACCCTTGGCTGGTGCGGTCGTTGCAGTTGGAGGGGCTTCGGTCGTGCCTTCTTCGGTGGTTTCTTCGCCACTTCCGCCACCACAGGCTGCCAGTACTATCACGGCTACCAGCAAAACGGCCAAAACGGACCACCAATGTGTCTTCTTGTACATACACTCCTCCTTTGTGAATGAATCGCACGAACGGCTTTTCCATTGGGGAACAACGATGCGGGCAAGTCTCAGTGTACAGGGCGCTTGGCTGTACTGTCAAATGCCACATGTCACGATGGGAACGCTCCCATCCGTCACACGATCGAAGGATCAGCAGGCTTTTTGTCTTTCAGGCTTTGACAGAGTCCACCACCCTTCTATAATCGCGTGCGGCTGTGGCGTCCGCTGCAGACTACCCAAGCAAGGAGCGAGAGAAGCCCAGTATGACACGCGAACGTTTGGTGGAATTGTTGTTGATTGCCCTCATTGGTGTGGCGGCTGTCTGGCTGGCACTTCCATCCACAACGACACTTACGATCACAAACCCCCTGACAGGCGAAGTCCTGTTCAGTCGTGATGTGAGTTATCGGCGTGGATTGGACTTGGCCGGCGGCCTTCATGTCGTCCTCGAAGCCGATGTTCCCGAAGGGGCGGAGATCGATACCGCGCGTATGGAAGCAGCCCGCGAAATTATCGAGCGCCGTATCAATGCGCTGGGAACGACCGAACCCATTATTCAGGTTGCCGGCAGCAACCGTATCGTGGTCGATATTCCCGGTGTCCAGAATCCCGACCAGGTGATTGCCACTTTTGGGCAAACGGGGTTGCTGGAATTCATCGATGCGGGTACGGATACACTTGTTCCTGGGCAGGAGGTTGTCACCGACTATCCCGAGCCGCCCACAGATGTGCCCGAGGGGACGAAAGTCTATCACACCATCCTCACTGGTGCAGACCTGGAAACGGCAGCGGTCGGCTTCCACCCCGAAACGAATGAGCCTGTTGTGTCGTTCAAATTCAAGGATGGCGAGCCCTCCCAAAAACTGCGCGAATTCACGCGCGACAATGTAGGCCGTGTTATGGCCATCGTGCTCGACAAGCGCGTGATCAGTGCTCCTGTTATTCGCGATGAAATTCCGAATGGGTCGGGTATCATCCAAGGCGATTTTACACTCGAAAGTGCTCGTGCGCTCGAAATTCAATTGCGCTACGGTGCTTTGCCTGTGCCACTCAAAATCGTGCAGGTGCGCACAGTTGGGGCTACATTGGGTGAAGACTCAGTGCAGCGCAGTGTGCTGGCTGGCCTCATTGGGGTTCTCTCCGTGGCCATTTTCATGCTGCTCTACTACCGCCTGCCTGGCTTGCTCGCCAATCTGGCGCTTGTCATCTATGGCGCCGTTTCGCTCTCCCTCTTCAAACTTCTCCCCGTCACACTCACGCTGGCAGGGATTGCTGGTTTCATCCTCTCGATTGGGATGGCAGTGGACGCCAACATTCTCATCTTCGAACGCATGAAGGAAGAATTGCGCAGCGGAAAATCACTTGGCGCTGCGGCTCGCATCGGCTTCCGTCGAGCGTGGCCCAGCATTCGCGATTCCAACTTCTCGACACTGATCACCTGCGCCATCTTGTTCTGGTTTGGGGCTACGTTTGGTGCCAGTATTGTGAAGGGCTTTGCCGTCACGCTGGCCATTGGCGTCATCGTCTCGTTCTTCTCGGCGATTTTCGTCACGCGCATCTTCCTCGAAACAGTGATGGGATTGGGGCGTGTGACCCGCGAGTGGTGGTACGGTGTATGAAAAACGCATAGGTCGAACGTGACGAAAGAAGGAAGGAGTTTCAAGGTATGGCTCGCGGATTGAACAAGGTTATGATTATCGGCAATGTTGGGCGTGAACCCGAACTGCGGTATACGCCCAATGGGACGCCAGTTGTCAATTTCAGTGTTGCTGTTGGACGACAATGGACGACCCCTGATGGAGAACGCCACCATGCGACTGAGTGGTTCAATGTGGTCGCTTGGCGCGAATTGGCTGAAATTTGTGCCCGTTTGTTGACCAAGGGAAAACGAGTGTATATCGAAGGAAGCCTGCAAACACGTAGTTGGGAAGATTCGCAAGGAGAGCGCCAATATCGCATCGAACTGGTGGCCGACCAGATGATTCTGCTCGACCGTTATACACACAACGAGACCAACGAAGGCGAGGACGATACCGATACCTACTCGCCTGGAGAAGGCGAAATCGGCTAAAAAGGAGCGAGACCCGTGTGGGACATCATCGGTAAACGCAAGTATTTTTTCACATTTTCAGGTGTCGTGCTAGGGCTGGGCATCTTGGCCATGCTGGTGTGGGGTGTCCGCCTGGCCATTGACTTCACAGGCGGCACGCTATTGGAAGTCGAATTCACCAATCTGGAAACAGAAATCAAGCCCAGCGACGTGGTCGTTCTGCTCGAATCTCTGGGCTACCAGGGCGCTATCGTCCAGACAGTGGGAGAAAATGGTCTGCTCCTGCGCCTGCCTCCACTGCAACCCGAGGATCGCCGCCCCATCCTGGACGCCCTGCAAGCACAATATGGCCCGCTTGTCGAACAACGCTTTGAATCGGTCGGGCCTGCCGTCGGCACCGAAGTCACACAACGTGCGATCCTGGCCGTCGCGATGGCCTCGGTGGGGATCTTGCTCTACCTGGCACTTGCCTTCCGCAACGTACCCAACCCCTTCCGCTATGGCGCAATAGCAATTGTGGCACTTGTGCACGACGCTTTGGTGGTCATTGGTACTGCTGCTCTCATGGGCAAGTTCTTTGGTTGGGAAGTGGACGCCCTCTTCCTCACTGCGGTGCTCACGGTCATCGGGTTCTCCGTCCATGACACGATTGTGGTGTTCGACCGTGTACGCGAAAACCGTCTCAAATATCGTCTTGCACCTTTCGAAGACGTCGTCAATCACAGTGTGATCCAGACGCTCGATCGCTCTATCAACACACAGTTGACGGCACTCTTCACGCTGACCGCTCTCTTGCTCTTTGGTGGTGTGACCATTCGCCAGTTCATCTTCTGGTTGGTCGTGGGATTCGTGAGCGGGACATACAGCTCGATCTGCATCGCCGCGCCACTGTTGGTCGCGTGGGAAAAAGGTGAACTGAAGCGGCTCATTCCAGGTCGCGCGAAGGGGAAAACCGCTACCGCTTCATAAAAAAACAATACGCTTCGCATCTCTCGGCGCCTGGAAACACTTTCCAGGCGCTTTGTGTCTCGATCAACCAAAGAAGGAGCAGGTTCGATGAAAGCCATCTTTCTCGAAAACGGTACCGTTTCGGTGTGCGACCTTCCTCGTCCTGAACGTCCCCCGCACCATGCCCTACTGCGCATGCGGCTGGCAGGCATCTGCGACACCGATTTGCAACTTCAACGTGGCTACTACGGCTTTCAGGGCGTCCCAGGGCATGAATTCGTTGCCGATGTGGTCGAAGCCCCTGACAAGACGCTTGTGGGGGCGCGAGTGGTTGGCGAAATCAATCTTGGATGTGGTGAATGCGACTGGTGTCGCCGCAGTCTGCAACGCCACTGCCCCAACCGCACGGTTTTGGGTATTGTCAACCACCCAGGTGCGCATGCCGAATACCTGACGCTGCCGCTGGAAAACCTCCACATTGTCCCTGACAGCGTACCCGATGATGTGGCTGTTTTCACCGAACCAGTGGCCGCTGCGTGCGAAATCCTGGAACAAATCCACGTCGAACCGACATGGAACATTGCCGTTGTTGGTGACGGCAAATTGGGGCTTCTCATCGCGCAGGTCTTGCGACTGAGCGGGGCCAATGTCCACGTATTGGGGCATCATGCGCACAAACTCGCGTTGCTTGACGGCACAGGGGTACACACACATATCGTCCACGATGTCGAAAACCTGCCGCTGCCACGCCATTGGGCTGACATGGTGGTAGAAGTGACTGGACATCCATCGGGGTTTGCAACTGCCAGAGCGTTGGTACGCCCACGTGGGATCTTTGTACTCAAAAGCACTTTCAAAGAGCGGCTCGACCTCTGGCTCGCCGACCTGGTGGTCGATGAAATCACCATCGTGGGGTCACGCTGCGGGCCATTCGACACGGCCTTGCGGCTGCTGGCACAGGGGCTGGTGCGTGTGCAACCACTTATCGAAGCGACGTACCCGCTCGACCAGGGTGAAGCGGCGTATGCACATGCAGCCGCACGCGGGGCGCGCAAAATTCTGCTGACACCCCCCGCTTAGATCCTGCGCATACCTTTGCGCACACGTCGAACGGGTGCTGGAACCCGCACGGGCTTTGGTGCCGGCGTCAGTGCCCGTTCAATCAGCTTGCGCAGTTTTTCCAGCCATTGTTGCACGTTCACGGCTCGCTCCTTTTTCGCACGGGTACAACACGGGGCATTCCAACAGGATTGGCCTATGTTGCCCTCATTGTACCGCATTCCCACCCAAAATACAATGGCCTTTCAGGGCTATTTCCCCATACCGGTATCGTGCAAATCGTTCATAGATCTGGGGAATCCCCAGAGGGCGGGTCTTTCAACGGCTGGTGCGCTTGTTGGTGGCCGAGGTGCTGCGTTTCGGGGGCCACACTGTCACGCCGTTGCTGGTGACCTTGGAGGTGGAGAGAACGGGATTGGAGCGCTGGGCCTATGCCGTGCTGGTGTGGGCCGCTTATTGCGCGTGAGGGCTCACGATGGGGCCTCGGTCGCCGACACGCTGGGGGCAGGAGAAGAGCGGGGCCGCTAGGCCTGAGGCGCGACGCACCTAGCAGGTGCGTCGCGCCTCGAAGTAACGTCTCGGCTTGGGAGGAAAACCAATGCGCATACGGTGTGCTTGCCTCTCGAGGTCAGGCGGGGGGCGTTTGTATCCCTTGCTGCGCTGGAGCCGTCGGTCTGGAAACAGACGGGTGAATGGTCGCCAACATGCGCTCAGCGCTTCCTGCGTGGCTTGTGCCACTTTCGGAGCAGCACCTTTTTGCTTGTTTGCAGAGATCTGGGGAATCACTCGTTCATACATCTTGCCACACCGTTTGAGCAACGGTATCATGTCAACATCATTCCCCAGCAACCAACATACACATGGAGTCCACCATGGACACACCCGACCTCTCGCAATATCGGCTTTCACCCGATCGTTTACGTACACCTTGCAACCCTGCTGACTTCACATTCAATACCACTGATGACATTCCCCCCATTCGGGAATTCATCGGGCAGGCGCGTGCCATTCGCGCGATTGAAGTTGGGCTTGGCATCCAGCGCCCTGGTTTCAACATCTATGCCATGGGGCCCCGGGGCAGCGGCAAAGAAAGCCTGGTGCGACAGTTTCTCACACAATGCGCTAGCAATGCTCCCACTCCCGACGATTGGGTCTACGTGTACAACTTCGAAGCCCCTGAGCGCCCCCGTGCTCTGCGGCTGCCACCCGGCGCGGCAACCAAGTTTGCACAGGCTATGCGCGATCTGCTCGAAGAAGCCTTGCCCACGCTGGTGGCAGCCTTCGAAAGCCCCGAATATCGCCAATTGCACAGGCAGCTGAAACAGGAACTGGACGCCCAACGCCAGCGTGCTTTCCGCGAGTTGCAACAAGCCGCCGAAGCAGAAGGGCTTGCCATCATCGAAAGCGACGAATCGTTCGAAATTGCCCCCATCTTCGAGGGCGAATTGATGCGCCCCGAGCAGTATCAACAGCTCCCCCAGCACGAACAGGAACGCCTGCGCAAAGCGCAAGAACGCATTCAGGCGGAACTCGAAGCCCTGCTTGTGCAAATTCCCGCTTGGCAGCGCACGTTCCGTCGCCGTGAACGCCAGCTCATGCGGACTGTCGCTGCACATGCACTCGCTCCACTTTTCGACGATCTGCGTGCCACGTATGCCGATCATCCCAATGTGCGGGCCTACCTCGATGCCGTCGAACGCGATATGCTCGATCACGTGCCCACCCTGCTTCACATTGGCACACAAGACACGCTGGTCATTGAAAGCGCCGAGACCGCGCAGGCGCAACTCTTCCTGCGGCGCTATGCTGTCAACGTGCTGGTGGACAATAGCAACCAAAACGGTGCTCCCATCATCACACTCATATTCCCATCCTACCATCAGCTGGTTGGGCGTATCGACCAAGTGATGCAAAATGGCACGCTTGTCAGCGATTTCACGATGATTCACGCAGGGGCGCTTCACAAAGCCAACGGAGGATACCTGATCATTGAAGCCAACGATCTCTACCACGAACCGTTGGCATGGGAAGCACTGAAGCGAGCCTTACGGTATGGGCACATTCATATCGAAGCCCCCGACGCGCTGCTCGATCGTGGTGCGCTCAAAAGCCTCGAGCCCGAACCGATTCCGCTCAACGTGAAGGTCATTTTGCTCGGTGAGCGTGGCCTGTACTATCACCTGACGTACCTGGACGACGATTTCGATGAACTGTTCAAGGTTGTCGCTGATTTCGAGCACGATATGCCCCGCACCCCCGAAATGGAGCAACAATACGCCAAACTGATCGCGACGCTTGTCCAGAAAAATGGCTTACGCCCTATGACGCGCAACGCCGTGTTGTCTCTCATCGAAACCAGTGCGCGTTGGGCAAACGATGCCCAGCGCCTTTCCGCCCGCTTGCGTGATGTCGAAGACGTGCTGCAAGAAGCCGACTATTACGCCACCCAGGAGAATGCCCGCTTCATCAGCCACGAACATGTCAGGCAAGCCCTGGCCGCTCGCGAAGAGCGGCTTGCCCGCTATCGCGACGCCATCTGGCGTGACATTCTGGAAGGGCTGACCCGTATCCAGCTGGATGGCAAGACTGTGGGGCAAATCAATGGCCTGTCGGTGCGCAGTGTAGGGGGCTACGCCTTCGGTCACCCTTCGCGCATTACCGCACGTGTCTGGATTGGGTATGGCAATGTCATCAACATCGACCGCGAAACCAACATGACTGGTCCCATCCACAACAAGGGCTTGCTCACCATCGTTGGCTTGCTCAATGGGCGCTATGCCACCGAAATTCCGCTCGCATTCAGTGCCAGCCTCACCTTCGAACAATCGTATGAGGGGGTCGAAGGGGATTCCGCCTCTGTCGCCGAACTCTGTGTTTTGCTCTCCGCCATTACGAACGTTCCGGCCCGACAATCGCTTGCCATCACAGGCTCGATCGACCAGTTTGGCGTGATTCAGCCGATTGGCGCTGTCAATGAGAAAATCGAAGGCTTCTTCGCCATCTGCAACAAGAAAGGGCTCACAGGTGACCAGGGGGTCATCATCCCCAGTGCCAATGTGCGCCACCTCATGCTCAGCGATGAGGTGGTGCAGGCCGTCGCCGAAGGACGCTTTCACATCTACGCTGTGGACACGCTCGAAGATGTGATCGAACTGGTTTTCGACATGCCCGCGGGCACACCCGACGAGCAAGGCACCTACCCCCAAGGCACGTTCAACGCATTGTTGGTCGAAAAACTGACCGAATTTGCTCGCAAACGTGCCACGTACGATAACCGCTTCCGCGAATCGTCCGATGAGCAAGACAAAGAAGACAAACAAGACAAAGAAGAATGGGGCGCACATACTGACGATGAAGACAAAAAAGAGAGCGATGAACATTCTGAATCCATAGAGGAGGCAGGCGAGTGAATCTCGACAGCATACTGGCAACCATCCGCGACTTTGTCGAACGTGAGCTCATTCCGCTCGAACGACGCTTTTTGCACGAAGGCTTTCGCGCGATTTTGCCCGATTTGCAGGCCAAACGGCGCGACGTGCAGGAAATGGGGCTCTGGACGCCCCACCTGCCCCCCGAGTATGGCGGTCTGGGGCTTTCGCTGCCCGAATTTGCCCGCGTCAGCGAGGTGCTGGGGCGCACCCCACTGGGACATTACGTCTTCAATTGCCAGGCGCCAGACATCGGGAACATGGAACTGTTGCTGCTCCATGGCACAGATGCGCAAAAAGAACGCTGGCTCTGGCCACTCATTCGAGGCGACATTCGCAGTTGTTTCGCTATGACAGAGCCCCATTGCCCGGGCTCCAATCCCATCTGGTTGGAAACGCTGGCCATCCGCACAGGCAACGAATATGTCATCGATGGGCATAAATGGTTCGCTAGTAGCGCCGATGGCGCCGCCTTTGCCATCGTCATGGCGATAACCAATCCTGCTGAGGACAACCCGTATCAGCGCGCGAGCCAAATCATCGTTCCGACCGATACACCAGGCTTCACGCTGGTGCGCAACATTCCTGTCATGGGCGAAGCAGGTGAAGACTACATGAGCCACGGCGAAATCCGCCTGGAAGATGTGCGCGTCCCTGTCGAAAACCTGCTTGGCCCTGAGGGCGAAGGCTTTCGGCTGGCACAGGAACGCCTGGGACCGGGGCGTATTCACCACTGCATGCGCTGGATTGGCATCTGCGAACGCACGTTCGACCTCATGTGCCGCCGCGCTGTGCAACGCCGCTTGACCCCACACGAAACACTTGCCGACCAACAGATGGTGCAGGCGTGGATTGCCGAAAGCCGCGCCGAAATCGATGCTGCCCGCATGCTTGTGCTCGATGCCGCCGAGAAGGTCGAAGCGCATGGCTCATACGGCGCACGTGTCGCCATCTCCACCATCAAGTTCTACGTCGCGGGGGTTTTGCAACGCGTGCTCGACCGCGCTATTCAGGTGCATGGGGCGCTTGGCATGACGGACGATACGCCGCTGGCTTTCTGGTTTCGCCATGAACGTGCTGCCCGCATTTACGATGGCCCCGACGAAGTTCACAAACGTGTCGTGGCACGTGCCATTCTCAAACAATACCGCCAGCATGCATAAGCCACGGGCATTTGGAAGATGCGTGATACCGCAGGTATACTTTCCGCACGATTGTTCGCTTGCCTAAGAATTCAATGAGAGAGATGCCTTATGTCTGCACGGTACTTCAACAGTATTGACGAATTACAAGATGCTTTGCTGCAACATCGTTACGTTGCTGACCGCGCGCTGACAACCGTGCTCTTTTTGACGCTCCGTTTACGTAAG
This sequence comes from Ardenticatena sp., assembly GCA_015487975.1. Lineage (GTDB taxonomy): Bacteria > Chloroflexota > Anaerolineae > Ardenticatenales > Ardenticatenaceae > Ardenticatena. The sequence goes on along the minus strand of WFOS01000052.1, from coordinate 52,744 downwards.
CCGCTCCTGCTGGAAGGTGAGGCAGGCGTCGGCAAAACGCAGATCGCCAAAACCCTCGCCGAATTGCTCGACCGCCCGCTCATTCGTTTGCAATGCTACGAAGGGCTGGATGTCAACAGTACTATCTACGAGTGGAACTACACTCGCCAGTTGCTGCACATTCGCGCTCTGGAAGCCACAGGGCAAACCGATACCGCCACAATCGAACACGACATTTTCAGCGAAGCCTACCTGATCAAGCGCCCACTGCTGCAAGCCTTGGAACTGAGCCACGACGGACAAGCCCCCATCCTACTCATCGATGAACTTGACCGCGCCGACGAAGAATTCGAAGCCTTTTTGCTCGAATTGTTGAGCGATTTTCAAATCACCATCCCGGAAATTGGGACGATTCGCGCCGAAGAGCCGCCCATTGTGGTCATCACCTCGAACCGCACCCGCGAAATTCACGACGCGCTCAAACGGCGCTGCATCTACCACTGGATCGAGTATCCGTCGCCGCAAAAAGAGTATGACATTGTGCGGCTGAAAGTGCCCGATGCGCCTGTGGTGCTGGCGCAACAGGTGGTGCAATTTGCGCAGCAATTGCGCCAGCTCGATCTTTACAAGTTGCCTGGCGTTGCCGAAACGCTTGATTGGGTGCGTGCCCTTGTCGAACTGGACGCCCAACAGCTCGACCTTCCCGTGGTCGAGGAAACGTTGGGGCTTTTGCTCAAATACCAGGATGACATCGAATTGGTCAAGCGCGGGCCATTGGCGGAACTGGTGGAGCGTATTCAGGCGCAAAGCCAAACCACTACCAGACAAGCGGAACAGGACGCATGATGAAGCCAACACGTATGCCCATCACTGAGCACGCGCCGCGTGGGTACCTGCTGGGACACGTTTTGCGGTTTGTGCGTCTTTTGCGGCGTATGGGAGTGGGCGTCAGCCTGAGCCAGGTGCTCGATCTTGTCGAAGCGCTCAAACATGTGCCCATCACCAATCGCCGCGATTTCTACTACACGGCGCGGGCCCTGCTCATCACGCGCCGCGAAGACATGCCCGTTTTCGACGAAGCCTTTGCCTTGTTCTGGCGTATGCACCCATCCGAGACGCCGAGTACATCAGGCACAACACGCCTCAAACGTTTGCGGTTGCCCGCCGAAGAGCCACCAGCAGGTGAAGAAAACGAGGGCGACGAGGGCGACGAGGTCATTCGCATTGAACGTCGCTTCACGTATAGCCCCACCGAGCGCCTGCGTCACAAAGATTTTGCGGAAATGACGTGGGAAGAAATCCAGGAAGCCAAACACGCCATTGCTGCAATGGCCTGGAAACTGGGCATGCGCCGCACGCGGCGCTACCAGCTGGCACGCAAAGGGACACCATCGCTGCGCCGTCTTCTGCGTGATAATCTGACGTTCGGTGGCGAACCCGTGCGACTGGCATACCGCCAGCGTCGAGAAGTGCCGCGCCCGCTCGTCATCCTCTGCGACATCAGCGGTTCGATGGAGCGCTATTCGCGCATGTTGTTGCACTTTACCCATGCCCTCACCCACGGGCTGAAAGAGGTCGAAACCGAAGTCTTTGTCTTTGGAACACGCCTGACGCGCATCACGCATCATCTGCGCCATCGTGATGTGGACGAATCGCTCGACGCGATTGGTAAAACGGTGGAAGATTGGGCAGGTGGCACGCGCATTGGCGACGCCATCAAAACGTTCAATTACGAATGGGCACGGCGTGTCTTGGGGCGCGGGGCCGTGGTGCTCATCATCAGCGATGGATGGGACCGTGGCGATGTGGGTACGTTGGCGCACGAAATGGCACGTCTGCAACGCGCTGCCCACCGCCTCATCTGGCTGAACCCGCTGCTGGGCATGGAAACGTACGAACCTATCCAGCGAGGGATGGCTGCGGCGTTGCCCTATGTGGACGATTTTTTGCCGGTTCACAACCTGGCCAGCCTGGAACAACTGGCCGATGTGCTGGCGTCGGTGGGCGAAATGCGCCCTGTGCGGCGTCAACACGTGCGGCGAACAGCGGCTCCAAACAGAGAAGAACAGCAAGAGACGAGAGAATTCGTGCAGGGAGGAACAGAATGCGCGATGTGTTAGACGCTATTCAACGTTGGCGGGCCGAAGGGAAGAAAATCGCCGTCGCTACGGTTATCAAGGCGGAAGGGTCCGCCCCGCGCCGTGAAGGCGCCCGCCTGGTTGTTTCCGAAACCGGCGAACTGGTGGGGAGCGTCAGTGGGGGATGTGTCGAGGGGGATGTGCTCACCAACGCCCTTGATGTCATCGAAACAGGCCGGCCCCGGCTGTTGCGCTACGCCATCACCGACGACATGGTGTGGGATGTGGGATTGGCATGTGGGGGCGCCATCGAAGTCTGGGTTGAACCTTTGCCCGACGAAGGAGATTTGGCATGAGCGTGCAGCGCCTGCTCGAAGAAGCGGTCGCCAACGGGCGCGCGGTTGTGCACACACTGCGTGTGGATGAAAGCGCCCCAGGCGCACGTATGCTGGTCTGGCCGAATGGGGAGCGCACAGGTTCACTGGGCGCACCTGCCCTCGATGAGATCGTTACCCAAGACGCCCTCGACCTGCTGAACGCCAACCGCCGTGAAACACGCGAATATCCCGAACACCAAGCCCGTGTCTTCATCGAACCACTCTTATCCCCGCCTCACCTCGTCATCTTTGGCGGGGTGCACATTGCCATTCCACTCGTCACGTTTGCCAAAACCCTTGGCTATCGCGTGACCATCGTCGATCCGCGCACCAAATTCGCCAATCGTGAGCGCTTTCCCCACGCCGATGCCATCATCCCGCTGTGGCCCGACAAGGCAGTTGAACAGCTGGAAATGACGCCCAGCACCGCCTTTGTCATCCTCACCCACGACCCCAAAATCGACGAACCAGCGCTCAAAAGTGTGGTCGGCAAAGGAGCAGGCTATGTCGGCGCCATCGGTAGCCGCAAAACACACGCCGAGCGGTTTCGCCGCATGGCACAACATGGGCTTTCGACAGACGACCTGCGCGAGGTCTACGCTCCCATTGGGCTGGATTTGAAGGCCGAAACACCAGAAGAAATAGCGCTGGCCATCATGGCAGAAATCGTAGCGGTCATGCGTGGTGGACGGGGTGGCTTCCTGCGCGATGCGTTCTGGCGAACCATGGGGGATGCCATTGCGGACAACACCCAGACCACCTGACGAAAAAGCCCCGTTCGTGTGAACGGGGCTTACTCATTCGCAAGGAGTGTTTCCAGGCGTTGCTGGATGAGGGCAAGCAAGTGGCGGTCTTCGTCGGTCAGCGTCTCAGGCATGAGCAATTCAGGGCGGCGTACCAGCGTTCGCAACAAGGCTTCCTGGCGGCGCCATGCCGCCACCCGCGCATGATGCCCACTCGTCAACACGCCGGGAATCTCCCACCCGCGAAACTGCGCAGGGCGCGTATAGTGTGGATGTTCCAGCAAGCCCATCGCGTAGGAATCCGTCTGCGCCCCTGTGGGGTCGCCCAACGCCCCTGGCAGCAAACGTGTGACCGCATCCACAACCACCATGGCGGGCAATTCCCCCCCGCTCAGCACATACGGCCCGATTGTCAACTCATCCGTCGCCAGGTAGCGGCGCACGCGCTCATCGAACCCCTCATAGCGCCCACAAATCAGCACCACACGCTCATGTTGTGCCAATTCCTGCGCCACTGCCTGTGTGAAAGGGCGCCCTTGCGGCGTCATCAGGATGATTGGGCAGGGTGGGGTCTCGAGCGGGGTATCGGCACGTACTTCGGGCAATCCCAACACGGCTTCGACGGCACGAAAAATCGGCTCGGCTTTCATGACCATGCCACCGCCCCCACCGTAGGGGGTGTCATCGGTCATTTTGTGTTTGTCGGTGGCATATTCCCGAATGTTGTGCAGGTGGATTTCCACAATTCCCGCTTCACGTGCTCGCTTGATGATGCTCTCGTCAAGCGGGCCGCGGAACATGTCGGGAAAGAGCGTAAAGATATCGAAGCGCATTGCGCTGCTCCCATGTCGACTGGCACAAAAGAACGAACGTGGCCATCGGGGAGCGTGCTCACCCAACAGCCACGTTTCCGCTTTATGCCGCGTTGACCTGCTCTTTCAACCATGCCTGAATGAAGGGATCGAGATCGCCATCCAGCACCCCTTGGGCGTTCCCGACTTCGACGCCTGTACGATGGTCTTTGACCATCTGATAGGGATGCAAGACATACGATCGAATCTGGTTCCCCCATTCGGCACTGGTGTGCTCGCCTTTCAGTTTCGCCTGTTCTTCTTCGCGTTTTTTGCGTTCCAACTCATAGAGCCGCCCGCGCAAAACGCGCAAGGCCGTCTGCTTGTTTTGTGTCTGGGAACGCTCGTTCTGGCACTGCACGACAATGCCCGTGGGCTTGTGAATGATGCGCACAGCGGTGCTGTTCTTCTGCACATGCTGACCGCCAGCCCCGCCCGCGCGGAACACCTGAATTTCAATGTCGTCGGGCTTGATTTCGATTTCGATATCATCGTCGATCACGGGCATAACTTCCACCAGCGCAAAGCTGGTGTGTCGGCGCTTCTGGGCATCGAACGGCGAGATACGCACCAACCGATGGACGCCGCGCTCGGCTTTGAGGTAGCCATACGCATACGGGCCGCGCACTTCCAGCGTTACGGATTTGATGCCCGCGGCTTCCCCTTCGGTCATGTCGACAATCTCGACCGTGTAGCCTTTCGACTCCGCCCAGCGCGTGTACATGCGCAACAGCATTTCGGCCCAATCCTGGCTTTCCGTGCCGCCTGCGCCTGCGTGAATCGAAAGCAGGGCGTCGCCGCGGTCGTGTGGCCCGCTCAGCGCCAGTTGAAACTCCTGGCGATCGACTTCTTCCGCCAGTGATTCGATTTCCTGGCGCACTTCTTCCACAAGCGATGCATCTTCTTCGGCGAGCAGAAGCAGCTCTTCGGCATCGCGGGCACGTCGTTCCATCTCGCGCCAGAACGTCACTTGGTCGCGCAATGCCGACAGGCGGCGCATCGTCTCTTGTGCCGATTGAGGGTCGTCCCAAAATTCAGGCTGTGAGGCTTCTTGTTCGAGACGCGCGAGTTCCGCTTCTTTGGCTGGGATGTCAAAGACGCTCCAGGATGCCAAAGATGCGGGCCTGCGTCTCTTCGAGGAGCGTGTTCAGTTCACTCATGCGTCCCTCCTTGTCAGAAACTTAGGCTCCATTTGCGCCGAAGAGGGCATCCACAAACTCTTCGGCGTCGAACGGCTGCAAATCTTCCACGGCTTCGCCCGTCCCAATCCACTTGATGGGCAAGCCGTGTTCGTACGCAATGGCAAGTGCCATGCCACCTTTGGCCGTACTATCGAGCTTGGTGAGCACAACACCGGTCACGTCGGCAATCTCTTTGAACTTCCGTGCCTGCGAAAGTGCGTTCTGCCCTGTGTTGGCATCCAGCACAAGCAAGGTTTCGTGCGGAGCTTTGTGGACTTGCTTGGCACAAATGTTCTTGATTTTCGCCAGTTCCTGCATCAGGTTGTATTGCGTTTGCAAACGTCCCGCCGTATCGATGATGACCACACTGGCTTCACGCCGCCCGAACGATGTTTTGATGGCGTCGAAGACAACTGCGCCAGGGTCGCTGCCCGGCTGGTGGGCAATCACGTCGGCGCCGACACGTTCGCCCCAAATTTTCAACTGGTCGATGGCAGCGGCACGGAAAGTGTCGGCGGCTGCCAGCACCACGCGGTCGCCACGATCTTTGTGCCATTTGGCTAGTTTGCCAATGGTGGTGGTTTTGCCCGAACCATTGACACCAACGACCAGCACGACATTGAGCATACGCTGGCCTGGCAAATAGGGCTGTTCGGCTTCTTTCAGAATCTCCACCATGCGCTGGCGCAGCAAATCGCGTACCTGGTCGGTGCGCCACAAATTGCGTTCTTCGACCTGTTCTTGCAGCCACTCGACAAGGTGCAACGTGGTTTTGACGCCCACGTCGCCCTGAATCAGCAGTTCTTCCAGCTCTTCCCAAAAAAGGTCATCGATGTCGCCTGCACCAAACAGACTGGCGACCTGCCCAAAGACGCTTTGGCGGGTTTTTGCCAGACTTTCACGAATACTTTTGGCGCGTTTGAAAATCACGCTGCTTCCTCCATCGTTCCACACAAAAATACGCCGTCAGTCGGCGCTGGTGAAGTATAGCACAAAGTCGCTGTTCTGGACAAAGCCCCTGGCCGTATGATGAGGTTTCGCGCCACCGGCACAATCGAATACAATGCATGCGAGAAAGCCCGCAAGGAGGAACAGAGTGCCCAGAATTTTATTGCTGGTGACGCCCCACACGTATCGCGCGAACAGTTTTGCCGCTGCGGCACGCAAACTTGGCATCGATCTGGTATATGGTGTCGATTTGCCGCCGCAGTTGGCCGAGTTGTGGCATGTACCACTGGCACTCGATTTTCGCGACCCCGAAGGCGCGGCCGAACGGATTGCTGCCTTTGCCGAAAAAACGCCTCTTGATGCTGTGCTCGCCACGGATGACAGTGGAACACTCGTCGCTGCCCACGCCAACGCGCGTCTTGGCTTGCCGGGCAACGACCCCAAAGCGGCACTCGCAGCACGCAACAAGTATGTCATGCGGACGTTGTTGGCCGAAGGGGGCGTGCCTGTGCCTCAGTTTCGCCTCGTCCATGCAGACGATGACCCAGCGCAATTGGCGCAAGATGTTGACTATCCGGTGGTCGTCAAACCATTGCTGATGTCGGGCAGCCGTGGCGTCATTCGGGCCAACACGCCGGAGGAATTTGTGGCAGCATTCGATCGCTTGCGTCGCTTGCTTCCCTCCACCGAAACGCTTCCCGGCGACCGCAACATTCTTGTCGAAACGTACCTGCCCGGCGTGGAAGTCGCTCTCGACGGCCTGTTGATTGACGGCACGCTGCATATCCTGGCACTTTTCGACAAGCCCGACCCGCTCGAAGGCCCATTTTTCGAAGAAACCATCTATGTGACCCCTTCACGCCTGCCGCCCGAGACCCAGGCTGCTATCCATGCCACAACCCAGCATGCGGTGCGTGCGCTTGGTTTGCGGCATGGACCTGTACATGCTGAATTGCGCATCGACGAGGCTGACGTCTGGCTGATCGAAGCCGCTGGGCGAACGATTGGGGGGCTCTGTTCGAATGTTTTGCGATTTGGGGTCGATGTGTGCCTGGAAGAAGTGGTGTTGCGCCATGCCGCCGGCTTGCCTCTTCCACCGCTCGAACAGGCGCCAGGAGCAGCCGGGGTCATGATGATTCCTATCCCGCGGGCGGGTATTCTGCGTGGCTATACTGGTGTCGATGACGCCAGAGACGTGCCGCTTATCGAAGATGTCGTCATTACGGCACGGTTGCACTACCCACTTGTGCCCCTACCAGAAGGTGAAAGTTATTTGGGCTTCATTTTTGCCCGTGGAGAAACACCTGAGGCGGTTGAAAACGCCCTGCGCGAAGCCCATGCTCGCCTGCATTTCGAAATCGAAGACCCCTTGCCCGTGTTGAACGCGCCCTTCGTTCCCTCCACCCCCAAGGATGAAATGAGGTCGTAGCACGCGAAGCGGCTCAGTCGGCGGGGTGTTCTTCACATGGCACGTTCAGCACCTCGGCTATACGTTGCGCCCAGACGCGCATACGGCCATGCTGGCGCGGTTGGTCGGTGAACAGCAACAGGTACTCGCGACCATCGTCCAGGCGCATGGTGATGAGACTGCGTCTCCCGTGCGAACGCCCCCAGTCGGTCAACGGATTGCCGCTGGCGTGGCCTTCTGTCTGCCAGGCATGGCGACGCAGCATCACAGCCCGCACCCTGCCAGCCGGTATGTGTCGCCACCCCACACGTACACGCTGCGGTGAAACGTCCACCATCCACGGACGTGTTGCCACCCACACCACAGTCCCCAACCACGGGATGAGCACGGCCACTGCTACCAGCGTTTCACGCCACAGCACCCGATGCCCCCCCAGCACCAACAAGCGCCTAAGCGTCTCCCCCAACAAATTGACCGCACCAAACGTGAAGAGCGTCCACGCCAGAGCGACAACCACCAGCAATATCCACGTCGCCCGTGTCTGCCATGTGGCTTTGTGCCATTTGGGGGATTGCACCGCTCGAAAGCGCGACGGCGTTGCTTCACGGAGTTGCCACACAGTGATTTCTCTGTCGATGCTCAGTGGAAGCGCTGTTGCCATCGAGGTCTGCTCCCTTAGATGCCATAGCCCCCTGTCACTTCGAGCACATGGCCGGTGATATAGGCGGCGAATGGTGAGGCGAGCAACAAAATACCGCCAGCGGCTTCTTCAGGTGTGCCGGGGCGGCCCAGCGGAATGAGCATGGTCGCCATCTGGCGCAGGTGTTCGGGGATGCCGAGCGGTACACGCTTGCCATGCACTTCGACTGTTTCGCCCTTCTCCTTGGGTTGGGTCAAGCGCGTTTCGATGAACCCGAATGCAATGGCATTACAGCGAATGCCAAATGATCCCCACTCTTTGGCAACGGTCTTCGTCAACCCAACGATGCCCATTTTGGCGGTGGCGTAATTGGCTTGCCCGGCATTGCCATGCAACCCCGATGTGGACGACACGTTGATGATGCAACGTGGTTCTGGCGTTCGCCCTTCGGCCAGTTCGCGTTTGGCGGCATCACGCATGAAGGGGGCGGCTGCACGAATGAGCCGAAACGGGGCTGTGGCATGCACATCCAGGATAGCCTGCCATTGCTCATCGCTCATCTTGTGGATGACACCGTCCCACGTGTAGCCAGCATTGTTCACGAGAATGTTCAGCTTTCCGAATGTTTCCACAGCCGCTTGCACAATGCGGTCGGGAAATTCAGGCGTGGTCACATCGCCTGGAACAGCGATCGCCTCACCCCCGGATGCGCGAATCTCCGCCACAACGGCTTCGGCTGGTTCAGCTTCGAGGTCGTTGACGACGACACGTGCCCCGTGCTGGGCAAAGAGCCGCGCAGTCGCAGCGCCAATGCCACGCCCTGAACCGGTAATGATCGCAACCTGGTCTTGGAGAAGACGGGTCATGTGCATTGCTCCCTTTTTCGTTTATGGCCGATGATACAACCCCACCACGCAAACTGAACCAGGACCACCCAGGTTGTGCACCAGGCCGCGCCCGTTGTGGTCGGTGGGAACCTGTGTTGCGCCAGCACGCCCCAACAGTTGCTCGTATATCACGTATGTCATGCGCACACCGCTGGCGCCGATGGGATGTCCAAAGCATTTCAGCCCCCCGCTCGGATTGACGGGCAAATCACCTTCCAACGATGAACGCCCTTCGCGGATGAAGTGAGCGCCCTGTCCTTTGGGGACGAACCCCAGATCTTCGTAGTTGAGAATTTCGGTGATGGTGAAGCAGTCATGGACTTCAGCAACATCGATAGCCGCCAGAGGGTCGCGAATACCGGCCACTTCATAGGCACGCTGTGCAGCAATCTGGGTCGCTTCGAAGCCGATGAGCGACTCGTTGCGGCGACCATAGCGATGGCCTGTGATGGTTGCCATTTCGAGGGCTTCGATGAGGAGATACTCATCGGTCAGTTTGGGTGCCAGGTCAGCGCGGCAAAGAATAGCAGCAGCAGCTCCGTCGCTCGTGGGCGTACAGTCGTACAGTCCCAGCGGCTCACTAATCATCGGGGCTTTCAGCACATCGTCCACCGTGATTTCTTTATGGAACATGGCTTTGGGGTGGCGGTTGCCGTTGTAGTGATTCTTGACCGCCACCAGGGCCAGGTCTTCGCGTGTGGTGCCAAAGGCTTCCATGTGGCGACGCGCCATGAGGGCGAACAAACCTGGCGCTGTCAGCCCTTTCTGCACGATGGGATGCCCTGTGGTGACCACCTGCCGAATGAGGCTATCACGTGAGGCCACGTCGCGCATTTTTTCGTTGCCCAGCACCAACACCACGTCGTACATGCCAGCGGCCACGGCAAATGCGGCGTTGCGCATGGCATCCATACCGGTGGCGCAGTAGTTTGTCACGCGGGTGACGGGCAGGCCGGGCATGCCCAGAATATCGGCGACGAAGTCTCCGGCGTAGCCAGGAAAACTCCCCCCAATGTTGGGGTCGAATGTACCCAGCCAGGCGGCTTCGATACGTTCTTTTTCGATGCCAGCATCCGCTAGGGCTTCGTCGACGGCTTCCAACCCCTGTTCGGCGAAACTTTTTTCTTGCAGGACCCCAAAGCGTGTACATCCCATGCCAATAATCGCCACCTTGTCACGCAGGGCGTCGCTGGTTTTGGCACACATACGATGCTCCTTTCAATGACTGCTGGTCTCACACTTTGCGCACTTTCCACGAATAGTGTGGCACATTCTTGGCCGTGTGGAAAACCCGCAAAGCAAATTCGACTTCGTCGCCAATGGCAAACATGCGCGGGTCGCCATCGGTGGATTGGGTGGTGATGCGTGCCCCTTCGGGGGTATCCACTGTGACCATGCCCAACGGCGGCATGGGCGTTGGCACAGCCCATTCAGCCACGAAACTCGCCACTGTGCCACGTCGCGACAACCGTACCATCTCGAAGCCACTTTGGGCGCCGCAGTCGTAGCAGTTGGGGCGATGCGGCCACCAGACGGCACCACACGAGGTACACTGCTGAGCGTAGAAGCGCAACAGTTCGGCCTGCTCGCGATGCAACAGTGGCAGCGATGTCCATGGTTCAGCCGTGGGCGACCATAGCGGCTTGTCGCGCCAGTTTTCGCGGAAGTGGTGTGCCAGCGTGTACGTCAGGTCTCCTTTGCGTTCCAACCAATGGCGCAGCGAACGGCGCGGTTTCCATGCGTCAATCGCTTCGGTAACGCGGAAGAGGTACGCGTCGGCACCATCACCATATCCGACCAACGCGATAAGGTCGCCGGGGTGAGCGTTTTCGAGCAAAAGCGCCAGTTGTGCGGGTGCAAACGCAGCTCCCAGATTGCCTGCCTGCATGAGCAAAAGGGCCGCCGGAGATGTCATGCCCATGCGTGCCAACGGCACGCCAAGCGGTGATTGCCTGGCAAGGCGCATGAGGGCTCGACCATCCGGGGCGTAGAGTGCCACGCCAGCAAGTTGGTCGGGGGTGATGTCGCCCTGTGTCAGCAGGCGCTCGGTCACAGCGTTCATGAAGTGGATGTAGCCGGTTTGTAGTGCAAAGGCTTCGTCGTCGGTTTGCAGGTAGCGGTCATGGGAACGGCGCCAGGTGTCGAGCACGGGGGCGCTTATGTGGGCTTCGGCAATCAGTTCCGCCAGAACGTCGTCGCTGTCGCCAACGAGAATGGCTGCGGCGCCGTCGCCACCGATGGCGTCGGCGAGGGTGCCCGGTTCAGCTGGGCGCATGTCGGCTGCAACGACCAGTGCCTGTGCGGTGCGTTCCGCCAGGACGGCATCGAATGCGAGGGCCAGCGCCGACGTGGCACTGCGCAGCGAACCGGTGAGATCGAGTGTGAGGGGAGCGGGAATGTCGCATGCCGCCGCAATGACCGCGGCGTTGTTTTTTTCCAGAAAAACGGGCGTGGTGGAAGCGAAAAAAAGCGCCCCGATGCCCTCGGCAGCACGATCTTCAAGCGTGTGCAGGGTTGCTTCGACTGCCAGCGTAATCGTGTCTTCGTCGAACGAGGCCACCGCGCGTTCACCAATCAGCATATCGTGCGCCTGTTCAAGTCGCCAGGCATCGCCGATTGCGGCACGCGCGAGCCGATAGTAGGGAACGTACCCATTGACGGCCACAATGCCGAGCATCGTGCTTCTCCTTGCTGATGGTTGGTTGGCTCAGGTAGACGGAATGCGGCGCACCGGCCCTTCGACACAGAGGAGCGCGCCGTCATGTTCGCACATGCCACATAATCCGATGGCGCACCCCATGTAGGCTTCCCATGAGAGTTGAGCGGGCACGTGCCAGGTTCGTGCCAGCGTTGCCAGTGCCTGCAACATACCATGCGGCCCAACGCCGTAGATGGCATCGCCCTTCCCTTCGGCGAGGATGTCAGCGACGGCCTCGGTCACCAGCCCCCGCCGCCCGCGGGTGCCGTCTTCGGTAGTGATGACGACAGGCACGCCCAGCGCTTCGAATCGCCCCACACCAATCACGTCTTCGGCGGTGCGAGCGCCAATGAACGCTTGCGGCTGTTGCTCATGCGCCAGGAGTGTTTCTGCCAGAAAGGCCAGCGGCGCAACGCCATAGCCGCCCCCTACCAACAGCGGGCGTGTACCGGCTTCGGGGGTGAAGCTGCGTCCATAGGGGCCCCGCACCCAGAGCATGTCGTCCACGTTCAGCTGGTGCAGGGTGTTGGTGAATGGGCCCACAGCGGCAATCGTCAAGGTGAGCGGACGATGGAAGGCCAAGCTAAACGGGGCTTCTTCGTAGCCGGGCAACCAGGCCATGACGAATTGCCCTGGCTCGGCGTGGGGCATCTCGGTGTCGAGGATGAAAGTGCGAATGCGGTAGTTTTCTACATGAATCTCGCGGATGCGTACCGGTCGAGGCAATTGCCCAAACGCACCTTTGGGGCGCAAGGCCGCAGGCAACGAAACGTTGGGGATGGGTGTGTGCATATTCGTCATGGGTGCTGTTCCTGTCGGTTGGTCCGTTTTATGCTGTTGGTGTGTCAGGTGGTGGTGCGACAGCCAGAAAATCGCGGGCAAACCCCTCTGCATACGCGTCGCGCAAGGTGCAAACACGCTCGTAATCGGGCGAGGCGACAATCAGGCCAGCGTGGTACTCTTCATCCGCCTGCCAAACGACTTCGGGCGCGTTGTAGGCACTGAGGTCGGGGTGGTGTTGCCGTGCCAGGCAGATGATGAGCGCCGCGTGTTCGTGGTGCAATGGGGGAAGCGTGTAGGGTTCACCACGCGCCAGCGCCACTTCCAGCCGCGCCCATTCGCGCCACGGATTGAAATTGGTGGCTGCTTCGAGCAGCTCGACAATGTGGGCGCCACCGACACGCGCGGCGGTTTCGATGAAGTAGAAGTGGCCATCGCGATGGCATTTCAGGAATTCGGTGTGCGTTACCCCATTTTGCAGACGGGTGGTAGCAATCCAGCGGCGGTTCCATTCCAGCAGTGCCTGTGCGTCAGGATGGTCGTCGGGCAGGGTAGTGGTGGTGGAGACCCCACCGAAGTGTGCCACCTCAAACGGGGGGCGCCCATAGCAACTGGCTTTGGCAAAACGCACTTCGCCGTCCACGGTAATGGCGTCCACGTGATGGACATCGCCAGGCAAAAATTCTTCCAGCACAAAAAAGGAACGCTCGTCACCCAGATCTTCAAGTGCCAGCCACAGTTGCTCGGGTGATTCGATTTTACGAATGCCAATCGCAGCGGCTGACGAACGGGGTTTCAGCATCCAGGGTGGGGGCACTTCATCTATGAAAGCCTGAATCTCTGTATCGTTGAAAACGGCAACAAAGCGCGGCACATAGAAACCGCTGTCGCGGGCGAGCATACGTTCGGCGAGTTTGTCGCGAAAATACCGCGCCTGGCTGCATCCAAGCCCATCAAGCCGAAAATGTTCGCGCAAGTCGGCTACCAGTTCGACATCGAAATCGTCCAGAGGCACAATACGTGTGATCTGATGCTTGCGCATGAGGTAGGCGACGGCGTAGGTGATATCGGGTTGTTTGTGAATATCGGGCATCATGTGAAACTCGTCGATGGCGTGGCGCGGCCAGGGTTTGTTCGCCAATTTTTCGTTCGTGATGAAAATAACATACGCACCAGCCTCTTTGGCGGCTTCGAGAAATGTGCCGCCTTTGAAGTAGCTGGTCAGCACAAGCAATTTGGGCGGTTGCATAGGGGGCCTCCCTTTTCATCTTGCCGACCATGAAGATGCTATCCCAGTTTTGGGGTGATGACAAGTTGTCAGGCGCCCTTCATGATCAATGAAACCAGAGACCAGAGCAACGTGTGAAAGGAGAACCAGATGATTCAGCAGGTGATGACACCAGCACGGTTCAACACAGGCGATACGTGGGATTCGTTCGTGGAACGGATGCAGCAGAACCAAAAGCGCATTCGCACGTTGTATGCGGAAGCCCGTCTTCCCGATCCTGTGCGCGACGCGGCGCAAGCCGCCGTGGCACAACATGGCGGTCGGCTTTACCTGACCGCACTGGCAGAAGATTTTTGCCCCGACGTGGTGGCAACGCTGCCCATTGTAGCGCGGCTGGTGGAAGCGGTGCCAGGGTTGGAATGGCGTATTTTCGTGCGTTCGGAACATAGCGACCTCCGTGCAGCATACGCAGCCGAGGGAATCACGCGCATTCCCACCATCACCGTCTGGACGGCAGATTTCGTCCCACTTGGACATTTTGTGGAACGCACCGACGAAGCGGATGCGTTTGTGCGGGCGTGGGAAACGACGCACGAGTACGCTCGCCTACGCGAGAGCGACGACCCCGCCGACCATGCACGGTTCGAACGAGTACGCTTGGAGCGTATGCGCGCCATCCTCGACTGGCACCGCCACGATGAGTGGCAATCAACCCTGCGGGCATTGCTGGCACTGATGCAACGCCCCGCCTCGATCTCGGTACAGGGGGAGGCGCGCCATGTCGATGCGTGAATTTGGCAGATCGCTCACCGACGTGCCCGGTTTTCGGGTGGGGCATGCGACTGACGCCACGCACCAAACGGGGTGTACGGTGGTTTTGTGTCCTCCCAACACAGTGGGAAGCGCCGAGGTGCGCGGCTTGGCACCTGGCACGCGCGAAATGGCGCTTCTGTCGCCAGAAAAGAGCATGCAAGAAGTGCATGCTGTCTTGCTGACGGGGGGAAGTGCGTTCGGGCTGGCGGCCGCGGATGGTGTGGTACGTTATCTGGAAGAGCAGGGGATTGGCTATCCAACACCGATGGCGCGTGTGCCCATTGTGCCTGCCGCAGTGGTGTACGACCTCTTTGCCAGTGGCGGAGCACGTCGCCCCGATGCGGCGATGGGGTATGCAGCGTGTGTGGCTGCACAAGCGGACAATGTGCCCCAGGGGCGTGTGGGGGCTGGCACAGGGGTGAGTGTTGGGAAGTGGGCGGGCTTCGAGGCAATGATGCCAGGTGGGTTTGGTATGGCGTCCATGCGGCTTGGCGAGGGTGTGGTCGGCGCCGCCGCGGTTGTCAATCCCGTGGGTGATGTGGTGGATGCGGATGGGCGCATTCTAGCAGGAGCACGCACGCCCGACGGGGGGTGGTTGGGTGAGGAAGACCCGTTGCGGCAGTTTCGGGTGCCGCCTTTGCCTGGTACGAACACGACCCTCGTTGTCGTTGCTACCAATGCTGCGCTCGACAAGGTTGCCTGCTACCGCCTGGCGCAACGGGCACATGATGGCATGGCGCTGGCAATCCGCTATGCTCACGGGCTACACGATGGCGATACGGCGTTCGTGCTGGCTTCGGGCACGGCCACCGTGGATTTCAACACGTTGGGAAACGCAGTGGTGGAAGTGGTTGCCGAAGCGATTCGGTCGGCGGTGCGCTGACACCTGAGCCCTTTTTGGCATCTTCCCGAATTACCATATCCTCTGGGCTACCAGATCACCTGTACCCAACCAGTAGACGCGATGCCATCCAACCAATCCGACCAAAGTATTGGCAAACAAGCCATCCGCGGCTCGTTTTACAGCCTCATCGCCTCTGGCGCGACCATTAGCCTCGGCTTCTTGCGTGCTGTCTTGCTCGCTCGTCTCCTCCTTCCCGAACACTTTGGTGTGGCAACCTTGGCACTCTTTTTTCTCAACCTTGCCACCACGCTCACCACATTGGGGCTCGATAGTGCGATCATTCACCGTCAGGACGCCGACGACACCTGGATCGACATCTACTTCACGCTGCGCGTGCTTGCCAACCTCGTTCCGCTCGCTCTTCTCGCCATTCTCACACCACTCATCGGCCGTGCCTACCCCGACATGCCAACCCTGCCCCTGGTGCTCTGGGCGTTCATCGCCATCGAAGCCGTGCGTTCACTCAATGCCGCTCAGGAAACGATGCTCAACCGTGCCCTTGCCTTCCGTACATTAGCACTGCTCGACATCATCTCATCGGTCGCCATGACCATTTGCGCGCCCCTTGCTGCCTGGTGGGGCGCGGGGATCTGGGCACTCGTCCTCGAACGCGCCGTTGGGCATGCAATGCGCGCTCTCGGGGTCTGGTGGGTGTTTCGTGCGTACCAGCCACGTCTGCGGTGGGATGGGGCGAAAGTGCGTTGGTTCTTTCGTTTTTCACGATCTGTATGGCTCTCATCGAACCTCACTTTCCTCCTCGACCGATTCGACGACTTTTGGACAGGCACCTTCTTAGGTCAAACCGCGCTTGGGTATTACAGCAAAGCCTACGAATTTGCACGCTACCCGCGCCGCCTCATTGCCAATCCCATCGTGAGCGTCTTCTATCCGATCTTCGCCCGCTTACAAGACGACCCCATCCGCCTCGCACGTGCCTTCTTCCGTATGAACAGCGCGATGGTGCGCTTTGGGTTCTGGTTCGGGCTCCTTTTCGTCTTTGGGGCAGAAGAACTGGTGCGCCTCTTCATCGGTGAACGCTGGCTGCCCATGGTCCCAACCTTCCAATTGATGATCCTCTACGTCATTCTCGACCCACTCGTCGTCGGTAGCAACCGCTTGCTCCTGGCAGTCGGCCGCCCCGAATTGGTGACCCGTGTTCGCCTTGTGCAGTTTCTTTGCTTCGCACCACTCGTTTTGCTTTTGGGGCGTCGGTTGGGCATCGAAGGCGTGGCTCTTGCTGCCGACGTGATGGTGGCGGTGGGGTTGCTTTTGCTTTTCATCTTCACCCGCCGTATCATTGCCTACTCACCGTGGGTGCTCTTCTTCTGGCCGACGATCGCCGCATTAGGCGCATCTGTCCTCATCTGGACGTCGGGGGCGTGGTGGCCAGCTGCGCCGCCCCTGATGAGCCTGGTTCGGAAAGCGCTTTTGGGGACATGCGCCTACGGCCTGATTTTGTGGATTGCCGAGCGCCACGAACTGCTGGAAGCACTGCGCATCATCAAACGCCGAGGGTGGAACGCATGAACGGATCGCGCTTGCTCGTCGTTGGATTGGACGGAGCAACCTTCGACATCATCAAGCCACTGATCGCTGAGGGGCGTCTGCCCACATTG
Organism: Ardenticatena sp.; assembly: GCA_015487975.1. Classification (GTDB taxonomy): domain Bacteria; phylum Chloroflexota; class Anaerolineae; order Ardenticatenales; family Ardenticatenaceae; genus Ardenticatena. Next base: position 35,613 of record WFOS01000052.1, on the reverse strand, counting down.
GCGACGTTGTTGGCACACGGCACACACGGTATCCTGCAATCGGCACAACCGCCGATTACTCCCACGGCCTGGACCACCGTTTTCACCGGCAAGAATCCCGGTAAACATGGCATCTTCGACTTTCAGGCATTCGACCCGCAGACGTACGCAACGTTCCCCGTGCGTGCCGATCGCCACCGCGAAAAACGGTTGTGGGACCTGCTCACCGAGGCTGGCCAACCTTCCATCATCCTGGACGTTCCCTTCACGTATCCACCACGCCCCTTCGACGGGCTGATGATTACCGGCTATGGCACACCGCGGACCGAAGGAACCACCTTCACTTGGCCCCCCACACTTGCCGACGAAGTGCCCGCCGATCTTCGCAACGAGATTCGCCTGGCGCTGCCCCGCCACCGCTTCGATCGAAGCATGGCGATTGTCGAAGCATGGCGCGACATCATGCAAGGGCGCCGTCGCTTGCTCCGTCACCTTGTCTGTGAACGCGAGTGGGCGCTTTTCTTCGTCGTCTTCGGCATCACCGACAACCTGGCACATATTTTCTGGACCTTCGCCGACCCACTCCATCCCAACTACCACAGCGAAGATGGCACGCGCTTTCGCGAAGCGTTCTTCGAGGCATACGAACAATGCGATGCCTTGCTAGGTGACCTCCTCGATTGGGTGGGCCCCGAAACGAACGTGCTCATCATGTCCGACCATGGATTTGGAAGTGTCTATCCGCGCCAGTACATCTTCCGTCGGCTCGCCGACGGAGGTTTCGTGCGATACAAACGCACGCCATTCCTCGCTGGTGTGAACGAGTGGGCGATGCGTTGGGCCATGCGGCTCTACACGTCCACGCCTTTCTTCAAAGAAGTGGTGAAACGCTTGCGTCCCAACCAGGCCAAAATGGTCAAGCAAACGCTCGCTGCAAGTGGCTTGCTCCCAACCCGCGCCGCCATCGACCCGCGCCGTAGCGCCGTCCTGCCCTCTGAATTTGGCCTGCAACTCTGGCTGAACCGTCGCGATCGCTTCGGGTATGGGATGCTCGACGAAACGACCGCCGCCGAAACCATCGCTCGTTTGCGAGATTTCTTGCTCGCCGACCGAGATCCCATCACTGGCACCCCCATCGTCCGCGCCGTGTACGAAGGGCGCGCGCTCTATCACGGCGCCTTTGCCGCTCAGGGCCCCGACATCGTGCTCGAATTGACCAACTTCTACGACCCGACGGGAATGCCAACAGCCCGCAATGGTCGCATCGAAGGCGGGCACACACCGCAGGGGATCTTCATTGGCTACGGCCCAGCCTTCCGGCAAACTGATACCCTGGCATCGGCGACCCTGGCTGATATTGCCCCTACGGCGCTGCACCTGCTGGGGCATCCCATTCCGCCAGATATGGATGGACAGGTGTTGACCGACGCACTGCGCTCCGAATGGCTGGAACGCAACCCTATCCAGCAAGGTGAGAGACCAGCGACATTCGGCGACATCGCCACCGCTCCCGACTTCACGCCTGAGGAAGTGCAGGACATTCAACAGCAACTCCGCCAGTTGGGGTATATCGACTGAGAGAGGACATCACAATGACGGCACCACGCTTGCTCATCATCGGTTGGGATGGCGCAACCTGGGACTACATCGACCCACTGCTGGATGAAGGCCGCCTTCCCACCCTGGCTACCTTGTTGAAACGTGGTACACAAGCAACACTCCGCTCTACCATTCCACCCTTCACCAACGTAGCATGGCCGTCGCTCGTGACTGGCTTACATCCTGCCAGAACCGGCATTTTCGACGGTGCAAAACTCGCGCCGCATACCTATGCCCGCCGTCCAACCAATTTGGCGACCTACCGTGGCCTTCCCATTTGGCGCTGGGTCAACCGCTTTGGGCGACGTGCAGCTGTCTTCAACGTACCGATGACGTATCCGGCATCCCCATTCGAGGGGTGGCTGATTGGTGGATTCGATACGCCGCTTGGTGCCGAGGATGCCACCTGGCCACGTGGTTTGCTTCGCCGCCTGGCTGCCGAAGGGCGACCATACACCATTCTCGAACGGGAAGTCGCGCTCATGGCGCAGCAAAATCCCCACCAGCCGCGGGGCGATCTGGAAGCATTCGCGGCAGAATGGGTGGCGCTGACCGAAGAGCAAGGCGAGTTCATCGCCCGTTTCTGGCGTGAAGAAGCGCCTGACGTGCTCTTCACCGTCTTCACTGCGACCGATTCCATCAATCACCGCACACGCAACCGCGCCATCATTGCCCGCATCTACGAAGCCGCCGACCGTGCATTGGAGCGTATTCTGCAAGAAACCGATACCAACACCATCATCTGCCTCGTATCCGACCACGGCTCCACACCCGCTTGGCGCTATATCGCGCTGTATCGGCTCCTGGCAGAACATGGCTGGCTCACGTTCCGCCCCGAAGTCGCGGCACGCTTCTGGCGGCGGCTTCCACTTGTGGGGCGTCATCTGGCGCGGCTCTGGTCGCAGCTGCCGGCGAATGTGCGCCGCCTGCTTTCCTGGCCGCTCATCCGCTACGACCCACGCGTGAGCACAGCCTACGAGACGATCGATTGGTCGCGTACACAGGTCTATGCGCTTACAGGCATGGGGCCGCTCTACATCAATCTGCAAGGGCGTCAACCAGAAGGGAGCGTATCGCCAGCTGATTTCAACCGGTTGCGTGCGCAGGTGCGTGCAGCGCTCCTCGATATGCGCGACGAGAATGGCGACGCCCTGTTTGCCGACGTGCTCTTTGGGGAAGATGCCTACCCCGACGCCAACCCACAGGACCTGCCGCCCGACCTCGTGCTCATTCCTGCCAAATGGTCGGACCACATGATAACCGGCTTCCCCACCGACCCACCGGTGCGCCCCATTCCCGAGACGCGCGAATACGGCACCCACACGCCCGATGGCATCTTTGCCATTGCTGGGCCAGGCATTGCCGCTTCTGACACCCGTTGGCATGCTTCGATTACCGATGTCGTACCAACGGTGCTAGCGGCAGGTGGCCTTCCATTGCCTTCGGTGCTGGATGGGCGTGTCATCCAACGTGTTTTCATCGACGCGCCGCGCATCTCGACCCTACCAGTGGAAGCTGAAGAAGAAGAACGAAACGTGCGCAGCGACACAGCGACGGACGAAGCCATTTTGCAGCGCTTGCGCAACCTGGGATACTTGGAGTGAAACAGATGCGTGTGTTGTATTCCATTGGTGTCAAATTTGCTGGCGGTGGTATCGGTTCGATTGCCTATCAGGAAGTACGTGCGCTCTACCAACACCAGGCGTTGACACGTCTCCTTTGTGGTTCCTATCGTCCCACCGACATTCCTGCCGACCATATCAAAGCATGGGGAATGCTCTCGCGCCTCTTGCGTCGCCTGGATACCTTCGATGCACATCACCGGTTTGCCTATCTGCATAACGTGCTGTACGATATTTGGTCCACGCGCCATTTCATTCCTGCTGATGTCCTTTTGGTCTGGGGCACTTTTGGGCGGCATGCTATCCAGAAGGCTACAAAGCACGGCATGAACACAATTGTTCATTGGCCATCGTCACACCCACTTTTTCGATATACGCTCTTTTCCGAGGAATATGTACGTACTGGCGTTGGTGTGCACCCCCCACAACGCAATCATATGCGTGCTTTGGCCGAAATCAAACACGCTGATTGCGTTATCGTCCCATCGGAGTTCGTGGCTGAAACGTTTTTGCAACATGGGTTTCCTGCTGAACGGTTGCGCCTCAACCCCTACGGTGTCGATACAAGGCGTTTTCACCCGCCCAAACAGCGTCCGAACGATGGTATCTTTCGCGCGATATTTGTAGGACAAGTGGGAACACGGAAAGGTATCCACTATCTCTTGGATGCCTGGGATCGTTTGGGGTGGCGAAACGCCGAACTACTCATTGTAGGTAAGCCTGTCGTTGGGATCAAACTACTGTTGCAGCGATATGCGAACCACCCCACAATTCGTTGGATAGGGCACACACGGACACCCGAGCACTTCTATCAACAAGCCGATGTGTTCGTGTTCCCCACGCTTGAAGAAGGCAGTGCCTTAGTCACGTATGAGGCGCTCGCATCTGGATTGCCAGTCATCACGACGAAGCACGCGGGTTCGGTCGTGCGCCACGAGCGTGAAGGGCTCATCATTCCCATCCGCGATAGTGCCGCGATTGCCAATGCCCTCGAACGCTTGCGTGCCAATCCCGGTGAACGTCAACGGATGGCAATCGCAGCCCGAGAGCGAGCACTAGCCTTCTCGTGGGAAGCACATGGTGGGCGGCTCCTCGACATCGTACGGAGCATCATGGATCAATCGCATCGAGAGATGACGTGAGAGGAAGCACTCATGAGCAAAATCTTGATCCTTGGTCTGGATGGCGCCTCACCTCATCTCATCCGTCGATGGCGAGACGACCTTCCGCATCTCGCCCGATTGATGGAAAGTGGGGCATTTGGCACATTGCATAGTGTTGTACCACCCCGCTCTATTCCAGCCTGGTATTGCTTTGCAACCGGCACCAATCCGGCCAAACTAGGCGTGTTTGGATTCAGCCAGCGCTTGCCCGGCACGTATGATTACACATTCGCGAATTTCACATATTGCCGCACGCGCCCCTTTTGGGAGTATCTGAACGATGCCGGCATCGAAACAGCCATTGTGCACCTGCCGGGCACATTCCCACCACGCCCTCTGCGCGGCGTGATGGTTTCTGGTTGGCCTGCACCAGCCAACCATGGCTCACTCATCTACACGCATCCACCCGCCCTGAGTCGAGAGATTGACACGGTGCTTGGGCAGCCGTTCGAGTTCCTCAGCCCCCATCCCATCGCCCGCGACAACGACGAGCTGATGTGGCAAGAACGACAACGCATCCTGCGCCTGCACACCGAAACTGCCCTGCACGTGTTGCGCACGACACCATGGCAGGTTGCAGTGGTGGTCCTCAGTCCGCTGGACCGTGCCAGCCATCAGTTTTGGAAGCATATGGACCCCACCCACCCGCAACATGATCCCACACAAGCGGCCCGCCTGGGTGAGGCATTGCACGACATCTACCGTGCGCATGATGAGGCAGTCGGACGGTTGCTCGACCTTGTTTCGCCCAACGATTGGGTCTTTGTGGTTTCCGACCACGGTTTTGGCCCCACGCATCGCGTGTTCTATCTCAATGAATGGCTCATCGAGCAGGGATACCTGGTGTTGAAGGAAAAACCACAAGCTGGGCGGCTTTCTTGGCGCACCCGTCTGCTGGGGCGTGTCGCCGCACCACTTTTCTGGTTGAATCATCATTCCGAAACGTTTCGCCGTCTTGCAGCTCCCTTCAAAAAGCGCATGCTGTCGAACATCGTGCGGCATGCCTATGTGCGCACGAAGTCCCAAGGATTGGTGCGCCTGAACCACCTGCCTGTGGATTGGTCGCGCACGCGCGCCTACTGCCCCGACGAAGGGGCACTCTACCTCAATCTCGAAGGACGTGATCCTCAAGGCATCGTCGAAGCGGGCGAGGAAGCCCAGCGCTTGCTCGATGAAATCGAAACTGGGTTACGAGCACTTTGCCCGCCGGACAGTGACCGCCCACTCGACGCCCACATCGTTCGTAAAGAAAGCGTCTATGAAGGACCTTACCTGCTCGATGCCCCAGATCTTCTGATTGCGCTCGATCACTATCGCACGGATGTCATGGCTGAGGTGGGGGCTGATATGTGGGATCTAGCGCCGGTACGCAGTGCCAACCACACGCCAGAGGGGCTGTTGATTGCACATGGACCGGGCATTCGGAAAGGAGAAGCACGTGGAGGGCTGATGGACATTGCGCCTACGGTCTTGCACATGATGGGCATGCCAGTTCCCGAGGAGATGGATGGGCAAGTGCTGCTCGACTTGTTTGCTGACGAAAGCCCTGTTCGGCAACGTCCTGTGGAACATGCTGCCACCATCTTGCACGAAGGAGATGGACGTGTTTTTAGTAGCGAAGACCAGGCGTACATCGAAAAACAACTTCGAGATTTGGGGTATCTTGGATGAGGAAGAAGCCGCACGTCGCCATTCTCACATTCGACTTTCCCCCATCGACGGGTGGCGTTCAGCGATGGTTGGGCGAAATTGCGAAGCGGCTCTCTACACATTTTCAGATTTCGGTCATTACCCCCGTCGCTGACACAAATTCGCATGAACCTTTCACACGCATTGTTGTGCCAGATACGACCCCGTGGGCTTTTCTGCAAGCTATTCGCGCAGTACGGCCGGATGTGCTTCTTCTCGGGCATGCACATCCACGGCTTCTTACACCCGCGTGGCTCAGCCGTTCTCCGTTTGCGATCATCATCCATGGTGCTGATTTCCTGGCTGCTCGTGGACGCTGGCATTTTCCGTTGTTTGTTGCGCTTCTCAATCGTGCCCGCATGGTCATTGCGAATTCCTGTGCGCTTGCCCAACGTTATCGGAAATATGGCGTGCATGTTCCCATCCATGTTGTGTACCCCGCCACAGACCCCAACCGCTTCCACCCACCACGTGAAAAAACGCCACACCCGCCAACGCTTCTCACGGTTACACGCTTGCATGCTTACAAGGGGGTGGACACCATGATTGCGACTTTGCCACGCATCCGCCAGGTGATCCCAGATGTACGCTACCTGGTTGTAGGTGACGGGCCCGACCGCCCCCGTCTCGAAGCCTTGGCAGAGGCGCATGGCGTGGCGGCGCATGTCCTGTTTCGCGGCTATGTGCCCGACGCCCAGATTCCGCAGGTCTATCAGGAGGCCGACGTGTTCGTGTTGCTTTCACGTGAAGAGGCAGACAACGTCGAAGGGTTTGGTATCGTTTTGCTGGAAGCCGCGGCCAGCGGTCTGCCCACGATTGCCGCACAGAGTGGGGGGATGCCCGAAGCCATACGCGATGGGAAAACGGGCGTGCTCGTTCCACCCCACGATACAGAGACGATTGCAACACGTGCGATCGAACTGTTGCAATCCCCTGAAACGCGCCACGCGATGGGGCAGGCTGGCCGCCGTTGGGTCGAGGAGCAGATGAACTGGCAGCGCGTGAGTGAGGAAATCGCCCGCCTGCTGACACACTCCCTCTAGCAAAGCCAGTGAGTCAAGTCACGGTCTAGAAGTCTCTGCAAGAGCAAAATATCATCTCGAAAATAGTCGCACAATTCGGCACGAAGAGCGGGAGAAAGGTGTTTCGGGGCGGGGGCGCGGTTGACGTGCACCAAAAGCCGCCCCAGGCCGATATCTGGTATAAAACCAAGTTGGCGTTTCATCTTGCCAAGCGTGTGGATGAGCATATTCATGGCGACAGAACGCACCTGTTTCCGCTGATTGTGGACTGGGAAGGACGTGCGTCCATCATCTGGAACACCCAGGAAGGCCAGTACACGCTGATACACCTCGCGTGGATGACGTGCCATGTCATCCAATACAACAACGCATACGCGCTCACGTGGCACGAGCGTGTAAAGGCGCTCTATCTGTGCTCCCAAGCGGCAATATGCGCCATATTGCAACACGTGAGGATGCTCTTTCGCAGTAAGGGGAATGTGTCGCCCTTCTTGCCGGGCGGCTTGTAAACGCCAGGCACGCTCAAAGTCTCCGACTGTTTCTTTACGTTGCCAGACACGTTCCGCGTGCAATGAAGGCGCCATCTCGATTGGGTTGCGGATACAGACAATGAAACGTGCCTCTGGCATGTAGTCGAGGATACGTGGAACAGCGGTTTGTGAGAACAGATAATGGGTGGATGCTTCGCCCACGGCTAGGTGTGTCTCGTTCGCATTGGCAAAAAGGGCTTCATAGTCGGTCAACGTCGTCAGATGATTGGGCCCTTCACTGTTGAAAAAGTTTGGCTCTTTGATCGGGGAAAAGTAGATACGAGGGTGCGCCGTCAGCCAGCGGGCCAAGGATGTTGTGCCACATTTTGGCGCACCGATGATGAAAAAATTGGGGCGTTTCATCATGATCGTTCCGCTTCGATTGATTCGATCGGTTTCTGCTTGGTTTGGGATACAATGCGAAGCGCATCGGCAAGCAAGCGTGCGCCCTCGACCAGTTGAGGGCCTGCCTGCAAAATAACGTCGGAAGGAATCTCGAAGATACGGTCTTCGCGTAGAGCGGCCAGGGCATGCCAGCCTGGGCGCCGTTTGACGAGCGCTCTATCGGCTGGTTTGCCACACCATGAAAGAACGATCACATCTGGTTGACGTTCAAGCACCATCTCCGGCGTAACAACACGCTGTGCGGCTTTTTGACGAAGCGCGAGCTCCCGGAAAACATCTTCGCCCCCCAGCAAATGAATGATATCACTCACCCAGCCAATCCCGCACACCATCGGTTCCGGCCACTCTTCAAAATAGACCCGTACCGGCACCGGCAAGGAAAGTGAACGCGCGAGGTTTGCGAGCTCGGCTTGCATGCGTGCGACGAGCCATTCTGCACGTTCCACACGCCCCACCAAACCGCCAATCAGTAACATGTTGCGATACACATCTTCCAACCGAGATGGGTTCAAGCTCACCACCTGAACCCCCATACGTACCAGTTCGGCAGTGATATCGGCATGAATGTCGCTGGTCGTTATCACAAGGTCGGGCTGCAACTCCATAATGCGTCGGATGTTTGGCGTTGAAAACCCACCAACACGCGGTAACGCTTCGACATCAGCCGGGTAGGTGGCGAATGCACTGACACCAACCAGTCGCTCGAATGCCCCCACTGCTTTCAAAATCGCTGGTACTTCTGCGGCCAGACTGACAATGCGACGCGGATAGAGTGTCTCGAACACGTTCTCCCTCCTCTGCAGTCACTCCAAAAACAAAACGGGGGCGCGTCCCCCCAGCCGCACCCCCGTACGACAACTGCTCACGTCCCCCCAGTCGCGAGCAGTTATCGCCATAAAGAATCCGACGCCACGTCGACGAACTGATTGGTAAACAACGTCTCAACATTCGGCGTCGTCTCAATCAGGCCAGCGTCAGCCATAAACGCAACACTGGCCTGCCATGCTTCGGGACGGCTGGCCCCCAGCGCATCTGATTGCCAGAAGGAGATCGCTTCGTCCAGTACAGCGCGTTGCACCTTGGCGGTTTCACCACTAGCCTCAGGTACGTATTTTTCCACCACATCGGGATTGGCAAGCGTATCGGCCAGCCCACGCAATGAAGCCCGCACCATCCCTTGGACAAGGTCGCTGCGCGTTTCGACGCTAATTTCATTGGTCATCAGACCATTTGAAACCAGGTCAATGGAATCGCTTACGTCATTCGAAGGTGACGAGTCTGGTGTGTAAGCACCTGTTGCCATTCAAGCATCGATACACGCTCCGCCAAAAACAAATGCCCGAAGATCGATCTCCGGGCAGGGAGACAAAACCAACAGCCACGCGCATGCCCATTGCAACAAAAACCCCGAAGTCCATCGAGGCCTTCGGGCATACAAACGCAACACCGCAACACAGCCAGCAATCTATGCTGACGATACAAGCCAATGGCAACCGCGCGGCTGCTTTCTGACCACCTTCTCCCATCCGGACTATACCGTCGGCTCCGGCCTCTCACCGGATCCACCGCTTGCGCGGGTCGCAGGCTCGTCGGTCTGTGCCGAACATACCGCCGGTCGGGAATTGCCACGCACATCGCGGTGCGGGCTCACCCTGCCCCGAAGGTGCGATATTCAGCTGTGGCTTTCACGATAGCGCTAGATGGTTTTTTTGTCAAAGGAGACCAATAGTGAGGAAGGGTATTTTCGCTCTAACAAAACACGCTCATTCCCCGAAATCGCCACTCAGTGCGCGTGCTGTGGTTTCGAGCAGACGCAGTTCTTGCTCTGCCTGACGCAGGGTGTCTTGATTGCTTCGTCCTTCTGTCAGTGTGAGGCGTGCCAGGGCAGCACGTGCCGTGGCTGCGGCGTGTGCCAGTTCACGGAGCTCCGCTGCCTCTTGCTCGGCAGTTTCGCGAATGTCGGTATACCGCACATGCTGGGCGGCAACGGTGCGCGTTCGCACTGCCAGTTCGACGACACTCTCCAAGGCACGGTAGGCTTCTCTCTGTGCACGCTCGATCAATGCTGTGGGAACACCGGCGTCGGCGGCCAGGTGCGTGGCGTTGATCAATGCCAACAACTCGTCGCAGGCTTCGATGAGTGCTGCACGAAGGGGCCAGGTGGGAAGCGTGGTTTCCAGAAGGTGGCGCACGTCATCTGCATGGCGACGGTTGATAGCCTGGCGCAAGCGTTCACGCAGTTGAGAGGGGGAAAGCAACTGGGTGTTGCCCTCTTCTTGTTGCATTTGGTTGAGAATCCAGACAAGAAAGAGAATTGAAAAGGCGCCAATGACAAGAAAAACGATGAGGCGCTCGACAAAAATCATGGATGCCTCCTATGGCTGTGTGGTTTCACGCTGCTGGGTCGGGCAAATCCAAATGCCGCTTTGTTTTTCTACGCCCAAAAATGGCGCAGGGTCGTTGGTGTTTTCCAGCACGGTTTCGTTGGCATAGCCGCCAGCAGGCGTGCTTTCGACCACTGAGAAGTGAAGATGTAGCCCCGTGGGTTGACGTGGATTCCCTGACCATCGTCCTTGGTAGCCCAGCAGGGTTCCGGCTTTCACAAAGCGGTTGTATGTGCCAGGTGGAAATTCGGGGGCGATGAAAGATGTTTCTCCGTCGGCGGAAGCCATATGCGCATAGTAGGTCCAGATGACAGGTGCTGGTGCACCAGGCACATTCTCATGGCGAAGAATGACGGCGCTACGCCATGTGGGTTCGCGTGTCAGATACCCATCGTATGCGGCAACAACGGGGACCACCCCTTCTTGCTCGCCGGGGCCGAAAATGTCGAAGCCTGTATGGCGATGCCCGGGGCGGAAACTATCCCCCCATCCGAAGACAATCAGGCCATCGGTGGGAATGCGCATGGGAGCATTACCGCACCGTTGGCCTGCTTGTATCGCAAAGGTGTGCCAGTCGTCAGGGGAGCGTTGCCATTGCCACAACACCTGTATCTTGCGCCAGATGTTGGCTTGCCAGCCCCACACGCCTACACCAAGAAGCGCACCAATTGAGAGAAAGATGACAGAACGCCGCAAGAGGGTCATCGGTGTGCCTCTAAACAGACAACACCATCTGGTCCGACGGTCGCCGCATGACGGACACCAGCGGGCAGGTCGAGCCGGTCGCCGGCATAGAGCGTGACATCTTCGCCCGTATCGGGAAGATGGAATGTGATGCTCCCTTGTACAACGTAGATCACTTTGTGGTAGGGGTGACTGTGCACGCCATAGACATCGTGCGGCGCGTTGCCCCACCGATAGGGGGACAATCCTTCGCGTGCCATGCGGGCACGAATGGCAGCCTCGGTTGCTGGTTCTTGCCTGTCCCATGGCGTCACGCTGACGGTGGTGGTGCTCATAGGCGCTCCTCCCTTCACATCTTGATGGGTTTATGGGCATTATAGTGAGAAACGAAGCCTGATGCGAAGCGACGACATGGCACACTATGCGATGTGTGCTACAATACGTGCTCCACTGATGAGTTTACATAAATGGTTTCTTTGGAAAATGTGGTCGAACAAAAGTGCGAAAACACCGTCGAGAGGGACCTTCCCAAAAACGTATGACGAAACCGAGGGGCATATGCGTCGAACGTGTGTGGGCTTGCTTGGAGCAGGCGTGCTGGTTTGGATGTGCTGTATCGTTCTGACGATCTTGGCGCTTGGGATCTGGTGGTGGCAAGGCGGGGTTGCATGGCACGAGACGTATCCTGGGCGGCTGCTCGTGCTCGATTTCGACGGTCACATTCGCTCGATGCGTCCCGATGGGGGTGACGTGCTGACACTCACGGAGAACGACCCGCATGGCATCTTCCGTCAGGAACCAGCCTGGTCACCTGATGGCGAATGGGTCGCGTGGGTGAGTGAGTATCCGAATGAGAGTGAGTACGCAGTGATGCTGAGCCTGGCCCGTGCTGATGGGAGCGCGCGTCGAGATGTACCACTTCCTGCGCCGGCGGTCTACCTGGCATGGCAACCAACCAGCGAGGCCGTTGCGGCTTTATTACCCGACGATATCAGTGGCCTCTCGCTTGTGCTTGTCGATCGGGCGGGAAACCGCCGCACGCTTTCGCGCGGCCAGCCCTTTTACTTCGATTGGTCGCCCGATGGACGCGAATTGCTGGCCCACATCGATCGTCGGCTGGTTGTGCTGGATACCGAAGGGCATGAAGCCATGCTAGCGCATACGGAAGGACGTTTTGCCGCTCCTGATTGGGGCGAGGCGCAGCGTATGTGGGCGTATGCGGTCTCATCCGCGCAGGGAGTACGCCTAGTGATTCATGAGCCAGAGAATGATACGACTGCACTGGTCAGCGACGTCGATGGGCGCGTTGCGTTTGCACTTTCGCCAGACGATACGCAGATGGCCTACATTCTGACACCACCTTCTTCCGCTATGCCGACGTTGGGGCCGCTTTGGTTGTTGAATCGCGAGAGAGGTGTTTTGCGCGAAGTGAGTGCCGCGCCCGTGCTGGCGTTTTTCTGGTCGCCGGACGGACGCTCACTGGCTTTCTTGCGTTACGAATTCGGACGAGACAACGAACCATCTGCACCCGAAGCAGGTTTGCAACGCACTCTTTGGCAAACACCGTCGGGCATTTGGTTTCGCTGGCATATCTGGAATGGCGAGCGCACCTATCCAACGCCGTTGCGTTTTCGTCCTGGGAGTGTGTACGCGAGTGAATACCTGCGTTTTTTCGACCAGTATGCGCGTTCGTCCACGTTTTGGGCACCCGATGGAAGCGCATTCGTATTTGCGGGGGAAGTCGAAGGGGTGCAACGGTCAGGTATTTGGGTGCAACCTGTAAAAGAAGGTGCTGACCCAGAGTGGATCAGCACCGGGCATGTGGCATTCTGGTCGCCAAGGTGAGGGGGCTGGTGCTCAGGGCAGAACGGAAGGCCCTTCTTCCAACAGACGCAGGAACGTTGCCTCGTCGATTGTGGGAATATCAAATTGCCGAGCCTTCTGCAATTTCGAGCCGGGGTTTTCGCCTACAATCAGGTAGGACGTTTTGCGGCTGACACTGCTAGCGACTTTTGCGCCAAGGGCTTCCAGGCGTGCTTTGGCCTCTTCGCGCGTCATGCTGTGCAAAGTACCGGTCATGACGAAGGTCAGCCCTTCGAGCGGGCGCGACTGGACAGCGTCTGAGGGAACGTACTCCAGACTTTCGAAGGAAACCCCCGCGCGGCGTAATTTTTCGATCATGTTGCGGTTGGGCGTGTGGCTGAACCATTCGACAATGCTAGCGGCTGTACGTGGGCCAATTCCCTCGATTTGCTCCAATTCGTCCTGGGGCGCCTGCATGATGTCATCGAGCGTGCGGTAATGGCGCGCTAGTAGCTGGGCAACGGTGCTCCCAACATAGCGAATCCCAAGGGCGAAAAGCAGGCGTGCCAACCCGCGTGTTTTGCTCGCTTCGATGGCCCGTAAGAGGTTGTCGGCGCTTTTTTCTGCGAATCCTTCAACTTGCAAAATTTGCTCTTTGGTCAGGGAGTAGATATCCGCGGGGTCATGCAAAAGCCCCAATTCGACAAATTTTTGCGCCTGTTTCGAGCCAAACCCTTCGATATCCATCGCGCCACGACTGACAAAATGTTCGACACGCCGCACCAGTTGGGCTGGGCAGGCGACGTTCGTGCAGTAGTAATCGACTTCACCCGCGGGGCGTGTCACCGATTCGCCACAGGCAGGGCAGGTGCGTGGCATACGCCAGGGTTTTTCGGCGCCGGTGCGCAGCTCTGGAATGGGACGTACCACTTGGGGAATGACATCACCTGCTCGTCGCACCACCACGTGGTCGCCGATGCGTAGGTCACGTTCCAGGACGTAGTCTTCGTTGTGCAGCGTGGCATGGCTGACAGTCACCCCGCCAATTTCGACTGGTTCGAGCACAGCGTTGGGCACGAGCCGCCCTGTGCGCCCCACCGACACCACGATATCTTTCAAGATGGTGATGGCTTCGCTGGGCGGGAATTTGAGCGCTATGGCATAGCGGGGGTCGCGCCCGGCCACGCCCAGCACGTCCCACAACGCGAGGTCGTTCACCTTGAAAACCACGCCATCGACTTCATAATCGAGTTCTTCGCGACGTTGCATCCAGGCTTTGGCATATGCCAGCGCCGCTTCGAAATCGTCGAAGTGGCGAGCATCGGGATTGATGGGGAATCCCAGAGCCCCCAGATACCCTAACACGTCCCACTGTGTACGCAGATCGATCCCTTCGACACGTCCTACACCATACGCGAAGAAGCTCAGCGGGCGTTGGGCGGTGACACGGCTGTCGAGTTGGCGCAGGGAGCCAGCGGCGGCGTTGCGTGGGTTGGCAAAGGTCGGTTCGCCTTTTTCCTGCTGGCGGCGATTGAGTTCTTCGAAGTCGGCTTTGCGCATGTACACTTCACCACGCACTTCGAGCAGTGGCGGCGCTTCGTGGACTTCTGGGAAGGGGGGCATTTCGTCATGCAGGCGTTGAGGTCTGCCTGCAACGGGAATGCGCAGGGGAATCTGCTTCACCGTGCGGACGTTGGGTGTGACATCTTCCCCGGTCGTTCCGTCTCCTCGTGTTGCCCCAAGCGTCAATACGCCATGTTCGTAGGTCAGGCTGATCGCCAGCCCGTCGATTTTGGGTTCGACTGTCACATCTACCTGCTCGCGACCGCTCAGCCGCAAGACGCGCTCGTACCATTTGCGCACATCCTCTTCGTGGAAGACGCTGGCCAGGCTGAGCATGGGCATCTCGTGTACGACTTTGGGAAAATCCTCGCGTGGGGGAGCACCCACACGCTGAGTTGGAGAATCAGGCGTGCGTAGTTCGGGGAACCGCGCTTCGATGACGCGCAATTCGTTCATCAGCGCGTCGTATTCGGCATCACTGATTTCAGGTGCGTCGAGCACGTAATAGCGATAGTTGTGGTATTCGATCAGGTTGCGCAATTTTTCAGCACGTTCGCGTGCTTCTTCCAGTGAGAGGTGTTCGATGGTCATACCCAGTTCTCCTCATTTGTCTGCGCTCTGTATCGTGATGGTGCCAATCTGGTATTCGTGCGTACCGTCCGCCAACAAGACCCGCTCGCCCGTGGATGGGATGTAGCGCCCGGTGATGAGGGCGTATGTCCCCGCCGGAATATCCGGCGGAATGGCAATGGCAGCTCGCTGGATCACTCGACCTGGTGTCCAGGCGGGCGTCCCATCATATTGCGCCAGATTGCGATCTTCGACTGGCTCCCGAACGTGCACAAAGACGGTGCTCTCGATGGGGTGTTCGGGCACATCCCACACCAGTTCGACCGCGACGATATCACCTGGCGAGGCGGTTGTCCGCCACGCCACTTGGTGCAACGTGACGGCATCGGCAAAATTCGTGCTGGGGGTTCGGGTTGTGTCGGGCGGTACCAGTGTGAGCATTTCCAGGCGCAAGGTGTCATACCATGCGCCGGGTGTGGTGTATGCGTCGGCGGCCAGTTGCTCGAAGACCTGGCGCCAGGCTGTATGTTCGAGCGGATGTCCCAGCATCCAGATGGGAGCGGGGTGGTTGCGAATGGTCTCGATGAGGATGTCAGCATTGCGCTCGCTTACGACGCGCACCGTGTGTCGCGATGGTGTGAAAGGATAGATGGATTCGTACAGCTCATGCGACCCAACCAGCACATACCCCGCGGGCGCCACGGCAAGCGTATCCAGCAGGCTGGCATATGGTGATTGGGCACGTGCAAGCGTGCGCCAATCTGCAACACCGAACACCGCCGCCAGCAAAAGCGTGCCCAACATGCCAGCAATACCAAGCCGCCCACCCCATGCTCTCAGGTGGTGGCGGTGTGTCAAACGCCCAAGCATGGTGATTTGCACACTTCCCATGCCGATGCCAACCCCCACGGCCAGGATCGGGATGGCGCGGTTTTCAACCGAGAAGAGAAAAGGCACGATGGGGGTGTGAAGCACGAAAAGCAGCGTGGTCAGAGCGGCGAGGATGGTAGGCCACGCCGATGCTCCTCCAATGGCAATGCTTGCCAGCAGCATCAGCAGGTGTTCTTCCTGAGGAGGCACGAAAATGAGCGGTGCCAGAACGATGGTGATGATTGCCCAGCGTCTGGTGTGCGACGCATGGCGCAAAACCCACACCAGCGCAAAGACGAGCAACGCAAAGGGCATCCAGATGATGGCGAGCCCCCCCACCAGCACAGCAATCTCGCGACGACGTGGTACCAACCAGAGGGTAGCAAGCGCCAGCGCGATGCCAACGGCTTCCAAACTGGTGAGCCACATCCAGGCGGGAAACCAGAATGCCGCCCACACCCACGCGCTGCGGCGGGCGTGTACTTCTGAAATGTGGGAGCGTACCAGCAGATAGATCAGTGAGAGCGTGAGGATCTCGAATGGAAAGGTGAAGGTCGTGAATGCCAACTGGCGTGCCACTTCGGATGAAAAGAGACTGCTCACGATGGCACGCACCAGCCATTCCAGTGGCGAGACGCCGTACAGCAGCCAGCTCTGCCAGTCGAATGCGCTGCCTCCCAGTGTGCCTATCGCCGGAAAGGGACGTACGTAGCCACCAGGGCGGTACATGACCGCCATGAGCAGACGCAAACTGGCAAACAGGAGCGCCAGCACGGACATAGACGGCCAGGTGAACGCGATTCGCTGCGTTCGTACAGTTCCATCGAGTGATCGTGTCGTCGTGGTCATGGCTTATCGTCCGTTTCGTTGCGCAAGCCACGCTTCGAATGCTTCACGCGGACGTGTATTGAGCACGTGGCGGGCTTCTGCCCAGCCACGGCGTGCCTGCCAAACCCCGTAGCGCAGGTTATCGAAGTCGTCGGTATGGTGGGCGTCCGTGTCAATGGCAATCAGACATCCGTACTCGATCGCCTGACGCACATAGACCGGGTCCAGGTCCAATCGTTCGGGGGCGGCGTTGAGTTCGAGAACGGTGCCGCTCTCGGCAGCGGCTCGCAAAATGACATCCATGTCAAGGTCGGCGCCTTCACGTTTGAGTAGCAGCCGCCCGGTTGGGTGGCCGATGATGTCCACATGTGGGTTGCGGATAGCCTTGAGCAGGCGTTGCGTCACCTGTTCGCGCGGCTGGCGCAAGGCAGTATGCAGGGAAGCAATGACGATATCGAGCTCGGCAAGCACCTCATCGGGGTAGTCCAGCGTGCCGTCGGCTTTGATTTCGACCTCAGCGCCATGCAAGATGAGCATATCGTCGTACTCGGCTTGTAGGGCGCGAATGTCCTCTTGTTGTGCACGCAGGCGTTCCACAGTCAGCCCGTTGACCATGCCGAGGCTCTGCGAGTGGTCGGTGATGGCGATGTACGCATAGCCGCGCGCGCGTGCTCCTTCGACCATCTCGCGCAGGCTCAGGCGGCCATCACTGGCAGTCGTGTGCATGTGCAAATCGCCGCGGATATCGTCGAGGGTCAAGAGGGTGGGAAGGTGCCCCTGGCGTGCAGCTTCGATTTCGCCCCAATCTTCGCGCAATTCTGGCGGAATCCAAGGCAAGCCCAGCGTTGCATAGACCTCTTCTTCCGTCGTGCAGAGTTGCTCGCTGCCATCTTCTCGCTTGAAGCTATACTCGCTCAGGCTTAGCCCCTGTGCCAGCGCCAGCTCGCGCAGGCGGACGTTGTGCGCCTGACTGCCAGTGAAGTATTGCAGCGCAGTTCCCCATCGTTCGGGAGCCACAACGCGCAGATCGACTTCGTCGCCGGTATGCAGGCGCACTCGCGTCTTGGTGTTGCCACGCCAGAGAATGTCGGCCACTTGTGGAAGTGCGACGAACGCTTGCATGACGGCTTCGGCATCGTGCGCAGCAGCCACCAGATCCATATCGCCGATGGTGGCTTTGCGGCGGCGCAGGCTGCCGCCAACGTCGATGTGAACGAGTGTATCGCCAACCGCTTCGCGCAAGGCGTGTACAAGCGCCAACGCACGGGGGAGTGCCACCCCCAACAGCACGCGGTTGCTTCGTTGTCGCAGCCGCTGGATCCCTTCGAGCATTTTCGCTTCGGTCTTTGCGCCAAATCCTGCCAGTGAGCGCAGTTTGCCTTCGCGTGCGGCTTGTTCCAGTTCGTCCAGAGTGGTGATGCCCAACTGTTTGTAGAGCGTGCGCACCCGCTTGGGGCCCAAGTCTGGCACGTTCAGCAGTTCGATGAGTGAGCGGGGGTACTCGCGTTCCAGACGTTCGAGATATTTCAGGTGCCCTGTACGAAAGAGCTCGTCGATTTTGGCGGCGATGGCTTCTCCAACACCAGGGATCTCATCCAGGCACCCTTCCTGCCAGAGTGTGTGCAGGTCGCGTCCCAGATGGTCGATCGCATCGGCAGCACGCTGATAGGCCAGAATGCGATAACGATTTTCGCCTTTGATTTGCAGCAACGCAGCAATATCGCGCAGAACGCGCACCACATCGCGGTTGGTTAGTGGTCGTGTGGTTCCCATCGGCTGCTCCACAGGTAGAGGATGGTCGTCAAAAGGGTAAGAAGCAACACAAGCCACGTCAAGCGTGGTACTGTCAGGCGCGATTGCTGCTCGCCGGGTACTCCCCTCGTGGGAGGTACAGCGTGGGGTGGGGGTGTTCGGTCGGCGGTTTGGTCGGTGCTGCTCGCCACTTGGGATTCGGCTGTGTGGGTTGGTACCGAAGTGGACGCCATGTCGGCTTCTTCGGATTTGGCCGCGGAGGGGGCTTCAAGGGCCTGAACGGCACGCTCTTCCTCGGCAGGCATGGCCATTTCGCCAGCGGGTTCAGCAGCTTTTTCCATCACAGGTGCCGACTCGGTTTCCATTTCCATGGCAGTAGGCATGGAAACATCCATCGAGGGCGTGTTGGTCATCAGCACGTCGAGGAGGAGCAGGAACAAGACCACCACAGTGCCCGCATAACTGGCAACACGGAAAAGAGGGCGCCATGTGGCCAGCCATGTTTGCCAGCGCGGACGTGCTGGTTCCAGGTCGGTGCGGCGCACGTAGAAGGGGCGCGGCTCACGCACTTCGGGAAGTTGCGCCAGAAGCGAAGCCGTCCACTGCAACTCGGCCAGTTCGCGGCGACATTCAGCACAAGTGCGCACGTGGGCTTCGATCGTTCGGCGCTCCTCATCGCTCAGTTCGTTGTCGAGGTAGGCTGAAAGCAACTCAGGTTCGATGTGCATGGCTCGCTTCTACTCTGTTTCCGTGTGCCTGCTCTGGAAACGGTAGGCAGGCGGTAAATGTTCCTCGTGCTGGCATAACATGTCGCGCATTTTTCGGCGGGCGCGAAACAGGCGGCTTTTCACGGTTCCCACTTCGATATCCAAAATCTCTGCAATTTCATGGTACTTGTACCCTTGCACGTCGGCCAACACAAGCACGGCACGCTGGTCGGGGGGAAGTTTCAGCAAAAGTGCCTGCAAGAGCGCGTGCAACTCGGCTTGTTCGACGGCTTCGTCGGGGCGTTCGGGTGCCACCTGCTCGAATGGGCGATTGGGCTTGTCCGGATCGAGGAGCAGCGCATCCAACGAAGCCATGGGGCGGCGTTTTTGGGCACGCAGGGCATCGTAGCATTTGTTGGTCACAATACGCAACAGCCATGCTTTGAACGACGTGCCAGGCTTGTAGGTGTCCAGCTTGCGGAATGCTGCCAGGAACGCCTCTTGCGTCGCATCAGCAGCGGCATCGGCATCGCCCATGATGCGATAGGCAACGTTGTAGGCCAGCCGCTGATACCGCCCAACGAGCTGGTTGAAGGCTTCCAGGTCGCCAGCCTGTGCGGCTTCTACGAGTGGGCGGTCGTCTGGTGTGGTGCTCGATTGTGTGGTCGTGTGTGTGCTCAGCCGGACGAGCAGGTATGCCAGCAGGAGCCAGAGCCAGACTTGGGTCATGGAATTCGTTTGACGCGCGTGGTCTTCATTCTATACTCTGCCATCACTGAGACAACGTGCATTGTATCGCAAAGTGTGAAGATGGCGAACACCCAAACCGACCTCTTGAGTGAACCATGCCCGGCATGATACGACGCCTTGCGTTGGGGCTGTTGGCGTTGATGGTGGGATTGAGCGCTGGGCTGTTTTACGGGCTTGTGCGCAACCCCGTTACCTACGAAAACGTCTATCCCGCCGACCTGGCCGCAGCCTATCGCACCGACTATTTGCGCCTGACGGCCATTGCGTTTCTGCTGAACGGCGATGTCGAGCAAGCGCGACAACGCCTGATATGGGCACAGGTTGCGCCTGCGGCGTTGCGTTTGCATCTGCAAGCAACCGCAGCCCAGAACGATCCTGCAACGCCTGCCCTGGCGGCGCTCGCGCGTGCATTTGGGGCATTGCCGCCTGAAATGGCGGCGTATCTGCCAACCCCAACGCCAACACCGACGGCGACGCCAACCATGACGCCGACGCCGACGGCGACACCAACGGCAACCCCGACACCAACCACGACGCCAACGCCAACAGCAACACCGTCTCCGACGGCTCTCCCCGTCCCGCCGACACCGACACCACGCCCGCGCGTCGATGTGGCGACACGCACGCCCCCTTCACCCACGCCAACACCCGCGCTGGATTTCGTCGTACGCACGGCACGCCTGCTCTCGAAAGAGGAGAATGGCGGATGTCCGGGGCGCAACATTCTCTATGTGCGCGTGCGTGATGCCCAGGGGCGACCATTGGATGGGGTGCAGGTGGAAGTGCGTTGGGAAGATGGGCGCTTTGTGTTGGTCAGTGGTTCGAAAGCGGGGCAACCCGGCAACGCTGAATTCGTCATGTCGGGCGGCTATTGGGTACGTGTCATCGGCGACGAAACGGGGCGCACCTATCGCAGCGAAGAGACGCGCGAACTCAACAACATGACACCCGCTTACGCCGACCTGATTGCAGCAGGCTATTGCACGAGCGAGGCGGACTGCCGCTTGCAGGAAGAGCGCGGGCAGCTGTGCCCGGGCTTCTACTCGTGGGAAGTGGAGTTTCAGCGCACATGGTGAAATTGCTCAAACGGCTCTGGTGGTTCTGGTTGCTCATCGTCGGGTTTGGAATGGGGGTTGCGCTCGCATGGGGCCCGCTTGCCCCACAACCTGGCACGCAAGCGCCTTCGGCATTGCGTGCCGAAATACGCCGCGATATGCTCTTTTTGATTGCCGACGCCTACGCTTACGAGCATGATTTGCGCAAAGCCCGTGAACGCTTTGCCGCACTTGATGTTCCCAATCCAACACCCCTGTTCACTTTGCTGGTGGATGAAGCCCGCCGCGAAGGACGAGAAGACGAAGCCCGCCGCCTGGCACAATTGGCAGTCGCCCTGGAATACGATACTCCCGCCTTACGCGCGCTGGCACACGTGGCAACCTCATCCCCTCCTTCGACACCATCTCCTACTGCGACGCCTGTTCCGCTGGCGAGCCCTTCCCCCGTTCCTGCTCTCTCACCAACGCCGCAAACGCAACAGGGACGCTATGAATGGGTGGTGGTGGAACGCCGCCCTCTGACATGTGCCGAGCAGCCCGGTGATGTGCCGCTGCTGGTCGTCTATGTCGAGGATGCCGACGGAACCCCAATGAGCGGTGTCCCGCTGCTGGCACAGAGTGAAAACGACACCCAACGGTTCTTCACTGGTTTGAAAGCCGACAACCCAGGATATGCGGATTTGGAAGTGCGAGGACAGCGTTATACCGTGCGTGTGGATCGTGGGCAGAGCGAAGTCGCTTTGGACTTGACAATGCCCCTAGAGGGCGCAAAATGCAGCACAGTCTCGCCAGAAGATGCAACGACAACAAGACGTGGGTGGGTTGTGCGTTTCCGCCAAGTTGTACCTGCTCCTTGAACCGCTGGCCAACAGGCGAACCCAAGAGAAAAGGGAGATGAGAACGTGTTGAAACGGTTTTTACAAAATGCCCCGCTCTTTTCGCGTCTGAGCGATGAGGAGCGGCAAGCCCTGATCGAACGAATGCACCTGCAGCGTTTTCACCAGGGCGATGTGTTGTTCGAACAGGGCGCCCCGGCCACGGCTCTGTATGTCGTGCGTTCAGGGTTGTTGCGGCTCATCAACGTAGAAGATGGGCGTATCATCGCCAACCTGGGGCCTGCCAACCTGGCGGGCGAAACCGACATGATGCTCGGCCTGCCCTATGAAGTGCGCGGTGAAGCCGCAACCGACCTAGATGTGTGGGTACTCACTCGCGAAGACTGGCTCGAAGTGATTCAGGTATACCCCATTATCGCCATCAAGATTGGCAGTTTCCTGGGACAACCTGTGGGCGATACCCGCGCCTATGTCGCCACGCTTTTGCAGCAATCACCTTTGTTCGCCGATATTCCTGCGCATGTGTTGGAAGCGCTTGCCGAACGTATGCAACTCGAAATCAAGCAGCATGGTGAACTGGTCTACCAGGCCAATGCCCCCGCCCGCAATGCGTACTACATTGGCGAAGGGCGTGTGGCGTTGGTTTCGATCAATCCAAACGATACCGACCCCTTCCGCTATGCTGCGCAAGGTGATGTGATTGGGGTTGATGCTGTTTTGCGCGGCGGTACGTATGGCGCGGTCGCACGCGCCGATGGTGATGTGCAGCTCTGGAAGATTGCCCGCGATGACCTACTCGACCTCGTCGAGCAATATCCCATCCTGCGCGAGATTTTCCGCCGCCAGCAACCTGAAACCGAGGCCATTGACCGCATTGCAGCCCGCGATGCTTTGCAGCGCACCAGCCTGTTCGAAGAATTGCCGCTCGATGTGCTAGACGATGTCATTCGTGCCCTCATCGTCTCTCATGCCGAAGCAGGGGAAACGCTGGCCACGCCCGATGCCCCCCTGAACGCTCTGTGCATTCTGCATCGTGGGCGTTTGCACGTTGTCGAAGAAGGGCGAGTCGTTGCCGAATACGAAGAAGGTTCTACCATTGGTGAAAATATTCTGCTCACAGGGCGTCCGCTCTCGAAAACGCTTCTCGCAACTGAGCCATCTACGCTATGGTGTCTCACCAAAGATGCGTTCGAGCGGCTCATGGCACGTCATAACGAGCTGGGCAGTCGGGTGAGTTTTCTGCTTCGTAGCCTGCTGAGCGAGGAGAAGGTGGAACGCCCCGAGCAACAATCGTTTTTGCGCATGTTCCCTCTCTTCTTCGGGCTGGATGAGAACGCCCTGCAAACGATTGAGCAGGCACTGCAACGCCAGGTCTATCCCACAGGAAGCATGATCTATCACCAGGGGGAATGGCCTGAAGCCTTCTACCTCGTGTACGAAGGGGAAGTCCGTGTCACCAATTCACGTGGCAAGGTTTCGATCGTTCGCCCGGGGGGATTTTTGGGAGAAACCGCTTTGCTCACGGGAAGTGAACATGCCGAAACGGCACAAGCCATTACCGATGTGGTGCTCTACATGCTCCCACGCCCCGACTTCGAGGCGATGCTGGAACGGCATCCTCACATTGCGCTTTCGCTGAGTCGCACCCTTAGTGCCCGTTTGCAGCGTTTGCAGCAGAAGGAACAGGCCCCCCCCGCGCTGGCAGAGAGCCAGTCGAGCACACGGACCGCCAGTGCCCTGGTTTTCGAACGTGAAGGCAGTGATCTGAAGGGCCCGTCTCTCTGGGACCAAGTGCAAGACTGGTTTACATATCTTTCGACAGGCGCTAAAATTCGCCTGGCAATTGTGGTGCTTCTCTTCTTCTGGCTGATGGGGGTTGTGGCGCCCTGGTTGGTCGTGCAACGCCTGGAAGGTGGAAGCATGGAGATGCGCCATACGCAGGAGTACGTTATGGTTCTGGTGCGCCCAATGGGCTGAGTGTACCATTCCGTCAAGCGGGGTGCATGTGTCGCTACGCCGAGCCCCGCTTTTTTTATGCCAAGTCATATCAGGAGTATGGCGTTGTGGATGTCAGGGAAGAAAGGACGACAGGCATGGCAGAGTTGTTGGATGGATTGAACCCTCAGCAACGCGAGGCGGTGACGGCTATCGAAGGGCCTGTGCTCGTGTTGGCAGGGCCAGGATCGGGGAAGACCCGTGTGTTGACGCACCGCATCGCCTACCTGGTGAAGGTCGCCGGGATTGACCCGCATGCAATTGTGGCTGTCACGTTCACGAACAAAGCCGCACGCGAAATGCGGTCGCGTTTGGAGCAGTTGCTGGGCAACCGCGTAGATGGTTTGACGCTGGGCACGTTCCACGCCATCTGTGCGCGAATTTTGCGCCGTTCCATTCATCATCTGGGATACGACAACGCATTCGTCATTTACGATACGGACGACCAACGCCGTCTGATCAAGCAAATTGTGGTGCAAGATCTCAATCTCAATGAAAAAACCTATCGTCCCACTGCGCTGCATGCCGCCATTTCACGCGCCAAGAACGAATTACTTTCCCCCGATCAGATGGAAAAGCAAGCTGCATCCTACTGGGAAACGGTCGCAGCACGGGTGTATGCACGTTATCAGGAGCGGCTCAGAGAGGCCAACGCCCTCGACTTCGATGATTTGCTCTTGTTGACGGTGCGTCTCTTCCGCGAGGAGCCGAACGAACTGGAACGCTTGCGACGGCGGTGGCACTTCCTGCATATCGACGAGTTTCAGGATACCAACATGCCCCAATACGAACTGGTGCGCCTGTTGGGGGAAACCCACCGGAATGTGTTCGTGGTGGGGGATATCGATCAATCGATTTATTCATGGCGTGGGGCCGATTACCGCAACGTCTTGCGCTTCGAAGAAGACTTCCCCGAACGGCGCACTATTTTGCTGGAACAAAACTACCGCTCGACCCAAACCATTCTGGACGCTGCCCAAGCCGTCATTCGGCGCAATCGGCATCGCAAGCCGCTCGAACTCTGGACCGACAAGGGGCGTGGCAAGCCAATTGTGGTGCATGAAGCCTATGACGAAGTCGAAGAAGCGCAGTTCGTTGTGCGCGAGATTCGCAAGCTAGTGCGCCAGGGAGAAGCACGCTATGCCGACATCGCGGTGATGTATCGCACCAATGCGCAATCGCGTGCGCTGGAAGAAGCCTTTGTGCGTGGCGGGGTGCCCTATGTGTTGGTCGGGGGTACACGGTTCTATGAGCGGCGCGAGGTGAAGGATTTGCTGGCGTACATGCGCCTAATACATAACCCGTTCGATGCTGTCAGCATGGAGCGAGTGATCAACGTGCCGCCACGTGGTATTGGAGCGCGCACGTGGGAAACGCTGATCACCTGGGCCAACCAGCTGGGCGTGCCCATTTACACCGCTTTGCAGGTGCTGGCTGCTTCGCGCGGCGGCGTCGACACGGACGAGGAAGCCCCTTCCCCCTTCTTGCCCGATATTCCGCCCCCCTTCGATACACGTTCGGCCAATGCGCTTCTTGCATTTTACACACTCCTGCGCGATTTGATTCGCGTGCGCCACCGCATGAACGCTGTAGACTTGCTGCAAGAGGTGATCGAACGCATCAACTATCACGAGTATGTCAAGCGGGCACTGAGCGATGGGGAAGACGATGCCGAAGAACGTTGGACCAACGTCCAGGAATTGCTGGCCGTGGCGAACCAGTTTTCGTATGTGGATCCTGCACAGAGCCTCTCCGATTTCCTCGAAGACATCGCGTTGGTCTCGGATGCCGATACGATCGATGAGAACCGTGATGCTGTGACATTGCTCACGCTGCACACCGCCAAGGGGTTGGAATACAAGGTGGTGTTCATCACAGGTGTCGAAGAAAATCTGCTTCCGCATAGCCGCAGCACTGACGAACGTGATTCCCTGGACGAAGAACGCCGCCTCTTTTACGTTGGCATCACACGCGCCAAGGAACGGCTCTACCTGCTCTATGCCTTCCGACGCCAGACATGGGGTGGCTACGATACACGCCAACCATCGCGTTTTCTGCGCGATATTCCCACCAGCTTGCTGGCACGTCCGCAAAAACGCTCGCCGCGCCAGGGGACGCTTGGGATTGGCCTCAAGCAATCGCATGCCTCACGCCGCACACACCCATCACGTTCAACACACGATACGAGTGTGCAACGACGCAAGCAGAAACGTCGTGAAGCGGTGAGCGCCGAAAAAGCCAGCCTTGCGTTTGCTGCGGGCGACCGTGTACGGCATCCGAAGTTTGGTGACGGGGTTGTCATTTCAAGTACACGGACACGCAGTGGTGATGAAGAAGTGACTGTCGCCTTCGAAGCGGAAGGGATCAAAAAATTGCTGGCGAGCTTTGCCAAATTGGAGAAACTTCCAAAATAGATGGTTTTCGAACAAGGTGGTTCGTATCTTTCGCCAGGCCGAAGTGTTTTGTTCACTGAAACCAACATGCAACGCGGCCGATCAACGGCGACCGACCGCGCAACTTTCTCACAGACGATTCGAGTGGAGAGGTGAAACGATGGGTTCTCGAAAGTTGCGTGTAGGTGTCATTGGTGTCGGTGCCATTGCGACTCACGAAGTGCATGGCCATATCCCCAATTACTTGCGTATTCCCGATGTCGAACTGGTGGCGCTGAGCGATGTCAATGGTCGGCGTGCGCGGTATGTCGCCGATCGGTTTGGCATCCCACAGGTGTACACCCACTTTCGCGATATGCTCAAGCATGCCGATTTGGATGCGGTGAGCATTTGTACCCCGAACTACTTGCATGCAGCCATTGCCATTGGGTGCCTGGAAGCCGGTGTACACGTGCTGGTGGAAAAGCCCATGGCGCTGACAACACAAGGGGCACAGAAGATGATCGAGGCCGCCAGGGCGAACCATGCCATTCTGTTCGTTGGCATGAACAACCGTTTTCGCAACGATACGCGGGCACTCAAACTGATGGTCGAGCAAGGTGCATTGGGAGATGTGTACTATCTCAAAACGGGGTGGTTGCGCGGCACACACGCGACGGAGTTGAGTAGTTGGTTTACCAGCAAAGCGCAGGCGGGAGGTGGCCCTCTGTGGGACATTGGGCTCGTCATGCTCGATCTGGGGCTGTGGATGCTCGATTTTCCACAACCCGAATCGGTCATGGGGGCGATTTTCACTGGCATTGCCCAACCCGAAGATGAGGACGTGAGTGCGTTGGTGGCCCCCATGCAGGAAAGTCCATACCCTGTGGAAGACGCGGCCACGGCGCTTGTACGTTTCAAGAATGGAACAGCGCTCATGCTCGAAGTGTCGTGGGTGTCGCAGCTAGGCAAGCAGGATGATATTTACATGCGGCTCGAAGGGCGATGCGGTGCTGCCGAATTGCACAATCCTGACAGCGGGCGCAATCAGAAAGTGTTGAGTGTACGTGGTGAATTGTTTGGTACACGTATGGAACTCGAACCAGAGATTCCCGAGAGCCAAACCTCGTCGCATTTGCTGGAATTGCAGCATTTCGTGGATGTCTGCTTGGGTCGTGAGGCGCCGGTGGTCACGCCAGAACAGGGTTTGATGGGGGTACAAATCATCGAAGCCGTCTACCGCAGTGCCACAAGTGGCCAGATGGTCCATCTTGATGCGCCTCTCCCCGATGTAGTCGATGAAACGAAAGTTGACATAACACCCGAACCGAATGGAGCCTGATGCCTCGTAGGTGGAGGGGAGCGTGTTGCACAAGGCGGGGGTTATGCCCCCGCCTTGTCTGGTTGTTGGCGTGCAAGGTGCCAGAAGAAGGCCAATGCCCCCAAGCTGACAATGCTAATTGCGAGTAGTTTGAAGACAGGCGTCGGCAGCACGAGCGCAAGTGTGCCAAAAAGGGCGCAAATACCCCAGTAGGTCAATACGACCTGGCGTTGCGAGAGCCCTGCGTCGTACAGGCGGTGGTGCAGGTGACCACGATCGCCATGGAAAGGGCTTTTGCCGTGGCGGATGCGCCGCACGATTTGCCACGCTACGTCGAGAATAGGGATGATGAGGACCAGAAGAAAGGTGGCGACCTTTGCCCCCGCCATAATGCCCAAGGCGGCCAGCGTGTAGCCCAGGAAGTAGGCACCGGTTGTGCCCATGAAGGTGCGTGCTGGGTTGAAGTTGTAGGGGAGGAACCCCACGGTTGCTCCCAAGAGTGCGAAGGCCAACAACGCGACGCTGTACTGTTCTAGACGCACCATGTGGATAGCAAAGACGGTGCTGGCAATGGCG
The DNA here is from genome assembly GCA_015487975.1 of Ardenticatena sp. Classification (GTDB taxonomy): domain Bacteria; phylum Chloroflexota; class Anaerolineae; order Ardenticatenales; family Ardenticatenaceae; genus Ardenticatena. The sequence goes on along the minus strand of WFOS01000052.1, from coordinate 7,538 downwards.
GCAACACCCGCCGCCAGCCCATCCAGCCCGTCCAGAAAGTTGATGGTGTTGAGTGTTCCCACAAACCAGAAGATGGTGAGTGGCCAGACGAGCCACCAGGGGAGTGGTCCTATCAACTCACCTGTGAAAGGATTGCGAAAAATTTCGATGAAGATGAGGTGTGCCGCTGCGACGATGCCAAGGGCCACCTGTGCCAGAAGTTGTGGGGCTGGTGGGAGCTCGTAGCGGTCGTCGTACAAGCCTATGGCCGCCGCCAGCAATGCTCCCACGACGAGCCCTCGCAGACGGATGAATTCGTTGGGGTCGGTGCGTGGCACAGGAAGCAAAAGTGCAACGGCGACTGCTGCCAGAAACCCCACAAGCATGCCCAGTCCGCCAATACGCGGGACGGGGTGTATGTGAACATCCCGATTCCGCAGAGGTGCCTGCACGAGCCCCCACTGTTCCCCCATGTGCATGAAGAAGGGGGTGGTCAGCCCGCTGCCCAGTAGGCCGACCGCTACCACGATGATGAAAAAGGCGTTCATTGGCCTGTTCCAAAGAGACGATCACCTGCGTCGCCAAGCCCAGGCACGATGAAGCCCCGTGGTGGGTCGTTGGAGGTTGCTGGTTCGGGCGTCAGGTGGTCGTCGATGTGGGCGACGTAGATGCTTACGTCGGGATGCTCTGCATGCAGGTGGGCGATGCCTTCGGGAGCCGCCAGCAACCCCACGAACTTGATGCGTTCCACGCCCCATTCTTTGAGCACCGTAGCCGCCGCCGACGCTGAGCCCCCTGTTGCCAGCATGGGATCGAGGATGATGGCCACATCCACTGTGGCGCGTGGGGGGAGTTTGTTGTAGTAGGCGACAGGTGCCAGCGTTTCTTCATCGCGATAGAGGCCCAGGTGCCAGACCTGTGCGATGGGCATGAGGTCGAGAAAAGCGCTCACCATTCCCAAGCCAGCACGCAAAATTGGTACCAAGCCAATCCGATCGGCAACTTCGACACCTTCGGCTTCGACGCCGAGTGGGGTTTTGACACGAACCGGTGTGGTGCGAATGTCCTGGGTGGCTTCGTAGGCGAGCAAGGTGGCGATTTCTTCGACCAGCTTGCGGAATTCCACAGGATGCGTTTGGGGGTCGCGCAAGCGTGTCAGCTTATGCTTGATCAGTGGGTGTTGGGATTCGTGTACATTTGGCATGGGTTCGCTCCTTTTTGGTTGCTGTCCACACTCCACAAAAAGGGGGGTTGCCTGAAAGGCGAACCCCCTGTTGGGAATTTCACAAACTAGATCGCCTATGTTGGCGTTCGATGATTTCCTGACAGGCGACGCAATACCGTGCTTCGGGCATGATTTCCAGGCGCTCGGGCGGAATGGGTTGCTTGCAGCGCTCACAAATGCCGTAGGTGCCTTCTTCGATATGGGCCAAGGCGTCGTCGATTTCTTGCAACCGCTCTTGCAAGCTCGCCAGCAGGGAAGCGGTTTTGTCGCGCTCGATCAGGTCTGGGTCACCTTCCTCTGGCTCGAACTCGACTTCGGAGCGCAAGAAGGCTTCTAGGCGCTCGATTTCGTGTAGGAGTGTTTTGCGTTCTTCCAACAAGCGTTGTCGTTCAGCTGCTCGCTCTGGCATGGATATCCTCGCACACTGTCGAACGTGGTTGTTGAATGGGGCAGATAGATACCATAAGTTTGCATCTGTGTCAACGATATCCACAACCTCCAATCTCTGCTTCTCTCAACCTCTTGTCTCCGATGTCTCCACCCTCCATTCTCCATGTTTCGATTTATTTTAGATAATAAAGATTATCTTAAATAAATTTGACCACAAGAAGAAGGCGACACGAGTGCTATGTGTCGCCTTCTCCTACTCAGACGCGCACGGCGATCAGCGTCCCATCGCCTGCGGGGAAAACCGTTGCCTGCACGCGCGGGTCTGCCCCTACCATGCGATTGAATGCATCCATGTTTCGCGCGGCCTCGCTCTCTGGGTCGCTCGCCAGCCGCCCTTGCGCAAAGGCGTTGTGCGCTGCAATCACACCCCCCTGCCGCACATGCTCGACCGCCCAGGCGTAGTAATCGGCGTATCCCTCTTTCTCGGCATCGATGAACACCAAGTCGAACGGCGCATGCACGCTCATCTTGGGCAGCACTTGGTGCGCATCCCCCTCGACAACCTCGACCTGCCCACTCACCCCTGCGAGCGCAAAGTTGGCACGCGCCACCTCGGCATGCTTGCTCGATTTTTCCAGCGTCCACAACCGTCCATCGGGGGCGAGCCCACGTGCCAACCAGGTACCGCTATAGCCCCCTAGCGTGCCGATTTCGAGCACGCGCTGCCCACCCGTGATTCTTGCTAACAATTGTAAGAAGCGCCCTTCTTCGGGGCGGATGGTAATCATCGGCAGGCCAGCTGCTTCGATATTGGCACGGATCTGGCGCAAAATATCGTCCTCGGCAGCAAAGACGTTGGTGATGTATGCGCTCAGCGCGTCGTTGTAGATGGTCATGCAAACCCTCCTTGCTTTTTCAGCATAAGCGCGTAAAAACGCTCGGGAGCACGCGCTGTGAAACGGGCCACAGCCTCGTCCCCACCCGCAGCATGCAAGGCCTGCAACAGCAAGGCAAACTCGGCGATGGTATGCTTGCGCGCCGCGGCCATCGCATACGCAAACAAAGGGCCCCTGCCTGGATGATCGAGATTCATCGCTTCGTGGGAGTCTGGTGGCAGGTAGAGGCGCTTGATGGACCGCCCCACGAATGGCAAGCGATAGACGATGTGCCAGAAGACGCTCCCCTTCCCCGATCGCAATTCGGGCACGCTGAGGGGGTCTTCGCAAATGGGGGTCTCTTCGGGGTCGCACTCGTCTATCCCCCCATGCGCTGCAACCCACAAACGTACCCAGTTGGAATGGGCGTAGAAATCGTGGCAGGCATGCAGAAGCCGCCCGAATGCCTGCAAGGCGGCTTTGCGGTTCCCCTCTTCTACGACGGCAGCGACGGCCTTTTCACGCTGCGATTTTATGTAAAGGACCCCCTCGGCAAAGCGCGAGCCATCGAAGTGGTATTCTGGGTGGCCGATTGGCCCGAAGAAATCTTGCATGATGTTGGCACGGATGATGATGCACCGATCGTCAAGCGCCAGGTAGGGCCCCAGCGCAGTGTGGATCAGTTCGGCATGATAGCGTGGTTCCATACGCGCCTCACACAATCTCGATTGGCATGCCAACCCGCACATACCCCGGTTGTAGCACCCGCGCGTACACCCGCGACCACCCCGGATGCACCTTTTGCGAAACGCGCACGAACCGCCCATCCTGGAACGATGCGGCAATCGTTTCGCACGGCGTCGTGTAGCGCGTGATTTCGATGATGACGTTTTCCCCCAGGCGCAGGCACGTGCCCGGCGTGATGCGTGCCCAATCGAGATCGACAGTCGTAATGTTCTCGCCCAATGCGCCGGGAAACACGGGGTGCCCTTCGGCTTGCAAGGCAATGATGTGTTCCAGCGGATAGAGGCAGAGCGCCCGTTCGGGGCCGCCATGATGCTCGGTATCACGTTGCAGATCGCCCACCACCCCTAGCCAGTTGACTTGGGCCTCTCGCACGGGCACCTTGGGAACGCCCCCTTTGCTCATGTTCAGCTGAAAAATGTGCGCCATGTCACTCCCTCGTGTTGGTTTAGCGTTTCTTTTTGCGCTTCACTTTGTACCCCCACCGGTTGAGCCATGCTTCGTCGTGTCGCCACTTCTTACGCACTTTCACCCACAGATCCAGATAGACGCGCGTTCCCAACGCCGCTTCGATCTCGCGGCGTGCGGCCGAACCGATACGTTTCAGCATCTCGCCACCACGCCCAATCACGATTTTCTTCTGCGAATCACGCTCGACGAAGATGGTTGCGGCAATGTACACCACGCCATTGGGCCGTTCGCTGAATTCTTCCACCTGTACCTCGATGGAATGTGGCACTTCCTCGCGCAGAATGTGCAGGGCGGCTTCGCGCACCAGCTCGGCGGCCAATTCTCGCTCGGTGATGTCCGTCACCTGCTCGGCCGGATAGAGCGGGGGGCCTGGCGGCAAATGCGCCACGATGGCATCCAAAATCTTGTCCACGTTTTCGGGGTCCAAGACCGAAGTGAGGAACCACTCTTGAAATTCACCCAGCGCCAGATATTGCGCTGCACGCTCCTCGGCAAGCGAGATCTCGATCTGATCGGCCTTGTTGATGACCAAGATGGTGGGTTTCCCCGAAGCGCGAATGCGCGCCGCCAATTCCCGGTCTTGTTCGCGCGGGGGAGTAGTCGCTTCGACCATGAAGACGATCACGTCCACGTCGTCGAGCGCATCATAGGCTTCTTCCAACATGAATTCGCTCAACTTGGTGACGGGTGTATGGATGCCGGGGGTATCCACGAAGATGATTTGGGCGTCCGGGCGTGTGACGATAGCGCGAACACGCCGCCGCGTGGTTTGCGGCTTGGGAGAAACGATCGAGACTTTTTGACGCAGAGCGGTGTTGATGAAGGTGCTCTTTCCCACATTGGTACGCCCCACGACGGCCACGAACCCACTGCGATACCCTTCGGGAATATCTGCACTGGCTTGCGGCGTATACCCTAGGAATTCGACAAGCAATCGTTCCTGCTCAGGATCAAGCGGTCTGGGTGCTTCAGCAGGGCCTTCGACGGCGGCCTGCTCTGGTCGTTCGGTGTCGGATAGGCTCATTGGTGCTCCTCCATTTCGGATTCGGTGTGGAATGACCGAATTATAGGCGAAGGTGCGGAAAGGGCGAGCCTCTGCCCAAAAATAGCTCGACAGCTGCAAAAAATCAACGTACAATACACGATACCACCCCAACAATGCAACGAAACGAGGTGCTCGATGCTCGAGTCACTCATCGTGACGCTTGCCAACAACGTCATCGATCGCACTGCGACAGCCCTTCTCGATGCCGGTGAATCACGCCTGCGCGCTTGGCTGGGCCGGGAGCCTGCCCGCCTGGCCTTCCAGACCGCGCTACTGCGCGCCATCACACGCTTTGCCAACGACCACCCCGACTGGGCCGCCGCTCTGCTGGACGAGACCTTCTTCACCCGCGACGAGGTGGCCGCCGAACTGAGCCGCTTCCTCACCCGCCGCGACAGGCCCGACCCTGCGCGGCTGGCCACGGCCTGGGCCACCCAACTGCCCGATGTGGGGGAGCAGCACCGGGAACAAGCGACTGCTGCCCTGGCCGACTTCCTCCACGCCCTGGAAGACGAACTGAGCCAGCAGGATGCCCTGCAACCGCTCTTCGACAGCCGCGCCCTGGAACGCATCGCCGCCAATACCGAGGCGTTGCGAGACTTACTCGAAACGACCCTACATAACCTGCAAACGGCCTGGGACGGGGCACGCACTCTCTTTGCCGGGGGGAAGATATCTGTCGAAGGCAACGTCTTGGGAAGTGTGCTTGTCAGCGGCCATCACAATGTGGTCTATCAGACTGTTCTCACCCATTACCCCGCCCTGGAGGATTACATCTACGATTTCTCCGATGTCGTCGATGAACTGACACGCCACTTCGTCGGTCGAGAGTTCTTACTGGCCGAGGGAGAAGCCTTCATGAGCACCTACGACCGGGGCATCTTCCGGCTGGTGGCCGACGCCGGCCTGGGGAAATCGGCCGTGGCTGCGGTGTGGGCACGCTACTTCAAGGCCCCCATCTTCTTTTTCGGTCCGCGAGGCAGTACCTCGCCCGCCCGTTGTTTGCAGCACCTCTGTGCCGAACTCATCGGCCGGTATGCGCTGGAACACACCCACCTGCCTGCCCGCGCCGGAGAGGATGGCAACTTTCTCAAAACCCTGCTCCGCAAAGCCCACGCGAAGAGCGGCCGACCTGTCGTGCTGGTCATCGACGCGCTGGACGAAGCCGAAGGTGTTGCCCACGGCTACTGGCTTCCTCTCCCCGAGCCTTTGCCCAAAGGAACCTATATCATGGTTACCCACCGGCCTGGGGAGTACCCCCTGCCTGGCCACTACGAGCGCACCTTCACCCTGACTTGGGATGACCCACATCAACAGGTGGACATCGAACGCTACCTGCGAGCGCAGGCTCGCCGTCTGGCACCGATCTTGGAGGCCGCATCGGTCGAAACCGAGGCCTTCGTGAGCACGCTGAAGCAAAAGAGCGAAGGCAACTTCATGTACCTGACCTATGTCATCCAAGACATCGAGCGCCGTGAATCAGGCTTCCACCCGCTGCGGTTGGAGGGGCTGCCCCAGGGCTTGCGAGGCTATTACGAACTGTTCTGGAATCAGATGGAGCGAAGCAAGACCCAGGAAGGCTACGCCGCTTGGCGCGACCTCTACAAACCCACCCTGGCCCTGCTGGCTGCAGCCGCCGAGCCGGTCACCGTAGCCTGGCTGGCCGACCTCGTTGGCCAGGATGCCGAAGAGATCCTGGAGCGGGTGCTGCTCCCCTGGCAGCGCTTCCTGCGCCGGGAGCGCCGCGGCGAGGAACGCTGGTCCATCATCCATCAATCCTTTGCCGACTTCGTAGCCGAGAAGGTGGACAGAGCAGCGTATCACCGCCGCATCGCCGACTCCTACCTGGCTGACCCTACCCGCTGGACGACCCACGGGGGCTACGCCTTCCGCCATCTGACCCACCACCTCGCCCAGGCGGACGACCTCGACCGCCTGGGCGCACTCATCGAAAACCACGCCTGGTACACCGCCAGCAAAGCCCACGACCCCTCCCGTCTCCTCTTTGCTGCCGACGTAGAGCGCGCCCTGGCAATGGCCGAGGCACTGGTGGTGAAGGAGAAACGCTTGAAGTACTTGCCCCACATCGTGGCCTGGAGCCTGCTCCATGCCACCGTGCGTACCCTGGCCACCAACGTGCCCGTGGAAGCCCTGGAAGCTTTGGTGCTGCTCGGCGACGCCGACCGCGCCCTGCGCTACGCCACCCTCATCACCGACCCTCAGCAGCGCGCTGAGGCCTATCGGCGTATTGGCAAGCGATTGCACACACGGGGCAAAGCCGACGCAGCGCGGCAAGCGTTACGCCAGACGCTGGATGCGGCCCAGGCGATCAGGGATGAATGGTCTCGCGCCAAAGTGCTGGGGGCGGTGGCGCAGGCCCTTGCGCAAGCAGGCGACCGGGAGGGTGCGCTGGCGGCGGCCCAGGCGATCGAGGATGAATGGTCTCGCGCCGAAGTGCTGGGGTCGGTGGCGCAGGCCCTTGCGCAACTCGGTGAGATGGAGGCGGCACAACACGCAGCAAAGCAGGCGCTGGCGGCGGCCCAGGCGATTGCAGATGCAGGGAATCGTGCCAGAGCGCTGGGGTCGGTGGCGCAGGCCCTTGCGCAAGCAAGCGATCGGGAGGGTGCACTGGCGGCGGCCCAGTCGATCGAGGATGAATGGTCTCGCGCCCGTGCGCTGGGGTCGGTGGCGCAGGCCCTTGCGCAACTCGGTGAGATAGAGGCGGCACAACACGCAGCAAAGCAGGCGCTGGCGGCGGCCCAGGCGATTGCAGATGCAGGGAATCGTGCCAGAGCGCTGGGGTCGGTGG
>WFOS01000051.1 GCA_015487975.1 Ardenticatena sp. | reverse complement strand
TCGCCCCACCCACCGATCACCTCATCACACCCTCAGCAACCACGCCCGACGCAGCCCCCCAGCCAGATCCCACACTCCCTGCCGATACCCAGCGACATACCTCGCGCAGCGATGCCTTCTGCGCAACCCGTAGTGCCGGTGTGCTCTTCCTGCTCAACGTCTGCCGCTGGCTGGACCTGCCCAATCGTGTCGCTGCCGACCTCACCCGCTGGGCGTGGGTTGAACTGTTGGCGCGTGCCCTGCTCGACACCGAGACCATCCCGCACGACCCCATCTGGCTCTGGCTGGCGGAAATGGATGAGCGCGAACCAGGCACGCTCCCCGGTAGCGAACTGCCCATCTGGAACACGTTTGCGCTACCGACCAACTGGCTACACGAACCTGCCCCCTTGCACTGGTATCGCGACGAAGAGCACCTGGCGCTCTTCACCGCCGATGGGCTCTGGCTTGCCGTGGCCCCTCGTACCGATGAACCCGCCGCCCTCCAAGCGGCACAACTGGCGCGTCCCTACGGCGATCGTCCCCAACAACATGCCGCGCCCCCGCCGCGCTTCACCGCCCGCGCCCCCTGGTGGCCGCACCTGCACCCCAGCCTGCGCCACTGGCTGGGCTATGCCATGCCCTCCATCCGCCGCCTCTGGGACGAGCGTACCAACCAGACAGCCCCGGCGACCATCCTGCAAAGCGAACACACTGCGCACATCTACACCAGCACCACCCACGTGGATGCTGTCTGGCCGCTCGACGCCGTTTCACTGCCGGCACGCCTGGCAGGGCTAGACGCCTCGCCCGGCTGGATGCCCACAGTGGGACGTGTTGTGACGTTTGAGTTTCGATAAAGGAAAGCCCATGCCACCACACACAGCGTTTCACCATATTCCCCACACGCCACGCAACCATTTTGCACTCTGGTACTTCGCCGCTACCTACACCCTGCTGGCCGACCTGCATATGCTCGCCGGCGAAGCAGGCCTGCGTGCCTGGTTCGACCCATACCCGTTCCTGCACCAGTACCTGGATGAAATGGCAGCCTTCATGCCCGACGACCTGACATGGGAAGCCGGCCACCGCTGGTGGCAACGTGAACTCGCTGTGTGGTCTGCCAACAGCCCCACCCCGCTTCCCCTGCAACGCCTTGTGGAACACCCCGCTTGGGACAACGCGACCCTGCTCGCGCTTGCCTTCCTGGGCTTGCCCGAAGAAGATTCACGCTTTGGCATACTCTTCGCCTGCGTGCAAGGCAGCCCAGCCCTGCGACGCCCCACCGTCGAAACCATAGGGCGTGCACTCGCACCAACCACCACCGATGGCGGCTGGACACTTTGCCGCCCCATCGTCGAAGCCGGGTTGGCGGACATCACCAACGCTGACGACCCACGCGCCGAATGGATGCTGCGCCCCACCCCATGGCTCTGGGACATCCTCCGCGGCGAGCCACCCGAACCCGAGCATGAATGGCTGATTTGGCATCCGGCCGAGACATTCTCCCCACCCGATGCCCTCATTCTGCCTGAACGCGCCCATGCCATGGTTGCCAACTTGCGCACCATGCTGGCCGAAATCCCCTTGCTGACCATCGTTGTGCGTGGCATGCCCGGCAGTGAACGCCTCTCTTTGCTGGGTGCCCTTGCCCGCGAACAGGGGTTTGGTGTTGCCGTTACCGATGCCGCCACACTCGACAAGCCCCGCCGACGGCAACTCGCCACCTTCTGTCGCTTACAACATGCCTGGCCAATCCTGCGTGCCGACCTGTCCCCGGGTGAACGTCTGCGGCTGGACACGCTGCCGGGTCATACCGCCCCCATCGGTATCATCGTTGGGACAATCGGCGGCATCGAAGGCGAATTGCTGGCCCGCTCTGTCGGCGTGCACCTGCCCCCTTTGCATGCCGAAGAACGCCGACAGTGCTGGCAACAAGCCCTTGGCGAGACCCCCGTGGACAACCTCGACCACATCGTCGAACGCTTTCACCTGCCTGGTGGCTACATTCGGCGTATTGCCCCGCTTGCTCGCCACCAAGCTGCCCTGCACGGCCGCGATACCATCACACCCGCCGATGTTCAGGCGGCCTGCCGCACCCTCAACCGCGAAGTGCTGGACACACAGGCCACCCGCCTCGACACCCTCGGCACATGGGAACACCTAGTCGTAACGGAGAGCACACGCGAACGCCTACAAGAACTCGAACAGCGCTGCCGCCACCGCGAGCAGGTGCTGGCACACCTCGCGCCCGTCTATGCCGGGAGCAACCGTGGCGTGCGTGCCTTGTTCAGTGGCGCCAGTGGCACCGGCAAAACATTCGCCGCCCGCATTCTGGCAGCCGAGCTGGGCACGGACATCTACCGCGTTGACCTCTCAGCCATCGTCAACAAATACATCGGCGAAACCGAGAAGAACCTACACCGCATCTTCACCCACGCCGAAGCGCTCGACGTCATCCTGCTGCTGGACGAAGGCGATGCCCTGCTGGGCAAACGTACCGACGTGACCAATGCCAACGACCGCTACGCCAACCTGGAAACGAACTTCCTGCTCCAACGCATGGAAACGTTTGGCGGCATCGTCATCGTGACCACCAACGTCGCCGACCAGATCGATACGGCGTTTCAACGCCGTATGGACGTTGTGGTCCACTTCATCCCCCCCGACGCCGTGGCACGCCTGCGTATTTGGGCGCTCCACCTGCCCGAAAACCATCACATCAGCGATGCCTACCTGCACCGCGTTGCAACCGCATGTGTCTTGACCGGTGGTCAGATTCGCAATGTCGCGCTCAATGCCACCCTCGCCGCCCTCGATGACAACACCCCCGTGTGCGAACGCCACCTCGCCCACGCGCTTGCCGCCGAATACCGCAAGGCCGGTGGCATCTGCCCGCTCGACGAAACCGGCGAAGCCCGTACAACCATCGGCGTCGAAGCCTTCATGCACACCTTGGGACATCGCAACGGCAACGGGCACGACTAACGGGAGAACCTTATGCCAGAACGAACGCGCACCACCAAACCCACATCTGCCCAATCACATTCACCGACCGCCCATAAACCGCGTGCTTTGGCACGTCATCGGGCACTCGCCATGCTGGGCAATGCTCCTTTGCAATACCGGCTTCGTATCAGCCAGCCGGGCGACCACTTCGAGCGTGAAGCCGACGCCACCGCCAACCGTGTGGTGAATGGCCAACCTGCACCCCCCATCACACCGCTGCAGGGGCATCTTGCCTTGCGGCAAGAACAAGAAGAGAAAGAAGAAACCGCACAGGCCAAACTGGTGCAGCGCCAGGGCATGGAAGAAGAAGAGGAAATGCTGCAAGCACACGCCATGGAAGAGGAAGAAGAAGCCATGCAAGCCAAATGTGCCTGTGGGGGCGGCCCAGGCTGCACGTGTGGGGAGAGCGACACAGGCGAAGCCCCCATTCAACGCGCATCAGCGCCCACCATCGCGCAGGCCACGCAAGGCGGCCAACCGCTCGCCCCCCACATTCGCGCCCGTTTGGAACCCCGTTTCGGCGCTGATTTCCGCCAGGTGCGCATCCACACCAGCGATACGGCCGACCAGAGCGCCCGCGCACTCAACGCGCTTGCCTACACTCGCGGGAACGACATCGTGTTCCGCAAAGGTGCGTATGCCCCAGAGAGTGTCGCTGGGCAACGCCTGCTGGCGCACGAATTGACACACGTTGTGCAGCAGGGCGGCGGTTCCCGTGCCGTGCAACAGCACACTCTGCAACGCAAGGTGGTGGATGCACGTGTGAGTTGCCATACGACCCCACGAACATACCCGATTTTTACAGTCATCGGCACAACCGACCCTGTCGGCATCATTCGGGCGGCTGATAGTCGTGCCATCACCTTGCTGACCAACGTCATCGAGGAACTCACCCACATCCGCAACGCCATTCGTGGTGGTGAAGAACCAAACTGGCCCCTCATCAGCGACGGCCTGGCGATTGCCATGCGTCGCTATCTGCGGCTCAATCCCGACAACGCCGCCGTTTGGCGGGGAACGGGGCCGGGCACGGTGTTCAGAGTGATTCGCTGGCTGCGCAACATTCGCCGCACGCTGCAAGGCGGTTGGCTACGCTACACCTGCATTGGCCCCGATTGCGCTGCCAATGATTGGGCGTACACCTACGTGGGCGTCTCTCGCGTCTATCTCTGCCGCCGCTTCTGGTCCGACACACTCGACAATCAAGCCCTGACACTCATCCACGAAGTTTCACACATCTACTACGGGACAGAAGATGTGGGCGGCGGCATCGGCAACGCCCACTGTCTCGAACAATTTTTGACCGAAGCCAACGGGCTCACCATCACACCCGATCTGATTGGAAGCTGTCGCACCTAACCCCCATCCCCAGCCTCCAATCTCTCATTTCTCATTCAACCATCTCACATGCCCACACACATACACACCCAACAACCCAAACGCCGCCGCCCACATCTCCCCAAACCCGTGGCACAGCGTGACAGTGGGCGGGCGAACGCGCCACGCACCACCGCCGCCACGCTCAACGCCCCGCCAGCCGTGGGCGTCGTCCAGCGCATGGCGATTGTTCAGCCAGCAGACGACCGCTACGAGCAGGAAGCCAATGCCGCCGCCGAACGCATTCTCGATGGGCACCCCGCTGGGCCGCTTTCTTTTGTTGCCCCAACACCCCCATCCGAGACCGATGCTCCACCCTGGCGGCTCACGCCGTCATCCGCCATCCTGGTCGATGAAAGCACCATCCGCCCACCAGACGCTGGGGCTGCCCTGCCCGATCCCCACCGCCGCCGTCTCGAACGCGGCTTTGGCGTCTCATTGCGCCATGTGCGTCTTCACAACAGCCCAGCCGCCCATGAACAAGCCGCCGCCTTGGGCGCACGTGCCTTCACCCATGGCGAACACATCTGGCTGGGCACTGGCACATCCCTCGACGACATCCGATTGCTCGCACACGAAACCGCGCACGTCGTGCAACAAGGCGCTGCCACGCGCAAACACGCTCCACCCGCGGCGCGTCCGCCAGTTGTGCAGCGCTTCATCAGCTGGGACGACGTGGCTGGTGTGGCTGGGGCGGTGTACGACAGCACGGTCGGCGCAGTCGTGGATGCCGCGGGACACGTGCTGGAATGGACTGGCGACATGATATGGAACCTCATCGAAGAAGTCGCCCCCGCCGCGCTGGTCCAGTTGCTACGTGAGATCATGGACAAGGGCATCATCGGCTTTCTCACCGAGAAGGTGCGTGCTGTTTTCGATGCGCTCTTTGGCGGCATTCAAGACCAAAGCGGTTTCCTTGCATCGCTTTTTGGCTTTTTCGGCATGCTCTTCACCAAAGTGCAAACCATCCTGACCGGCTTGCTCAGCGGCGACTGCGAACCCCTCTTTGCCGCCGTGCGCACCTTGATAGACGCCATCGAAAACCTGGCGAATGACGCCTGGGACGCCATCAAGGCCTTTTTCGAGCCTGTGGGCGACTTCTTCGTGAATTTGTGGCACAAGATGGGCGCTCCCATCGTGGAGTGGATTGGCGAAGTCGCAGGCGATATTTGGGATGGTATTACCCAACTGGGGCGCGACCTGTGGGCGTGGACGCAACCGGTGCGCGACGCCGTGGGGCGCGCATGGACCTGGATCAAAGAGCAATTGGGATTTGGCGGAAGTGGCGAAGACGAGAGCGAAGGCGGCCTGGTGCAATGGATCACGGAGAAAGCCAGCGAGGCGTGGGACGCCATCACAGAAACACTCGCGCCTGTGCTGGAACCAATTCAGGGGGTCATCGAGAAAGTGCACGCCTTGCTGCCGATGGAAGCCATCCAAAACTTGCGCGACACCGCCGAATCGTTTGGCAACGATGCCGCTGATGCCGACGATGGGCTGGGTGGTCCCGAAGATATCACCCAAAAACAGGACATGTTGCGCGAGCGCCTGCTCCCCGCCATCCTCAGTGGCATGGACGCCATTGCCGTCGCCATTGGGCGGGCCGGCGCATGGGTGCAAAACACCATCGGCACCATCGCCACAACCGCGCTGGGGCTCTTTCAAACCATCCGCGACAACGAATGGCTACGCCCCCTTGCCACCTTGTTGCGTTGGGTTGAACAGGGCGTGCAATCCCTTTCCACATGGGCTGTCGAAACGGTCGGCAGCCTCTTCGACGGACTGGCAAACGCCATTCAGCACGCCAAAACCTTCGTCAAGCCCCTCCTCGATATGTTGCGCAAACTCGTTTCCGTCATCAGCGACGTGGTTGGTGCGCTGCCTGACCTTCTTTTCGGCCCCTTCTGGCGGCTCATCCCCGAATGTGTGCGCGACGTCATCAAGGACTTCGTGATCGACCATATTCTCAGCCATGTGCCATTTTTCAGCGCCCTGGTCGAAATCAAGGACATCTGGGACCGCTTACTCGGTTTTGCCCAGCGGGTGTTGATCAAAATTTTCGTGGATGGCGACATTCTGGGGGCAGCCTGGCTCATTTTTCAGGAACTGCTCAATCTTGTGGGCATTCCTGCCGAGCTCGTTGTGAACATCGTGCGCAACGCCATTGTCGCCTGGGCGGACATCGTGATGAATCCTGTGGGCTTCCTCATCAACCTGGTGAAGGCAATTGGGCGCGGCTTTTTGAACTTCTTCGACAACATCGGCACCCACCTGCTGCAAGGGTTCACCGACTGGCTCTTTGGGAGCCTCTCCGAAGTCGGCATCACGCCCCCGCAAGATTTGAGCCTGCGTTCTATCCTCACCTTCGTTCTCGACGTGTTGGGGATCACACTCGACAACGTACTCGAACGCCTGGCACGCAAAATTGGGCGCGAACGTGTCGAACGCCTGCGGCGCATGCTCGACGTCGCCACAGGGGTCTGGACATGGGTGCGGCGGCTCATCGAGGAAGGGCCTGCTGCGCTATGGGAATTCGTGCAAGAGAAACTGAGCGATCTTTGGACGATGGTCATGACCAGCGCCATCAGCTGGATCACACAACGCATCATTGCCCAAGCCACCGTCTGGCTGGCAAGCCTCATCGACGTTAGTGGCATCATGCCCATCATCAACGCCATCATCGCCATCTACCGCGCCATTCAATCCTTCATGGCCTACCTGCGCGACCTGCTCGACATCATCAACACTGTCTTTCAAGGCATCGCCAACATTGCCCGCGGTGTGATCGATGAAGGCGCAGCATATGTCGAAAACGCCCTTGCGCGTGCGCTTCCCGTTGCCATCGGCTTCCTTGCCAACCAGTTTGGGTTTGGTTCGCTTGGGCGGCGCATCGCGGAGTTGATTGCCGCCGTGCGCGAAAAAGTGAACACGGCGATTGACTGGCTCATCGACAAAGCGATTGCGGGGGGGCGCGCCTTCCTCGATTTGCTTTCACGTGGCGCGACCGCTGTGCGTGAAGGCGTGGCGGCGATTTTCGAATGGTGGCGAACGCGCAAAACATTCCGACAAGGAGACGAGGAGCACGCGCTCTACTTCGAGGGTGAAGGTGAACATGCCAAGCTGACGGTGGCAAGTACGCCGCGCACATTGTCTGCTTATGCGGAAGAACTTCGCAAAAAAGGTACTGACGAATCACTCGTCCAGCGTGTTCAAAAACTCGCCACGGAAATCGATACGCTCAAATTCAAATTGTTGGAAGATGATCGCAAAAAAGACCGCAGTATGGGAAAAAAGCGAGGCGAACAACTCTCCCAGAAATTGACCGAACTGGCGGCAACACTCGCCCAGGTTACTCCCGACGACGTGCGCCCACCATCACAAATTCGGTATGAAACCGACAATTTGGAGATCAGTGGCAATGTCGTCGGCAGGAAAATGGTTGCCAAACCGCTCAGCATCAATCCGGGGGGACATGCCGGCAGCCAACCACGTCAACAGAGCATTATTTGGCAGATGCTGGGGAAAAACGAAGATCGCCGTCGGCGATTCTTCGTGCGTGGTCACTTGCTCAACCACCACGTCTTTGGGCCAGGAACGAACGAAAATCTGACGCCCATTTCTGGTCAACTCAACACCAAGATGGAAAAACAAGTCGAAGACACAGTCAAACACCTTGTTCTCGACGAAAACAAGGTAGTACACTACGAAGTCGAAGCCGATTACAACCGACGCCCCAAGGGAACACCCGTCATACCAGCAGAAGCGAAACTCGCTGGGGCGTTGAAATTTACCCTTCGTAAAATGACAAAGAAAGTAGACGCAAAGGGAGACAAACCCGAAGATTGGGAAGAGGGCACTCTTGTTTACGAGGAAGAATTGGAACACACGCTCCCGTCCTAATCCCCAATCTCCTTATCTCCTCCCCCAAACCAATACGCCACCATTGCCATAGTAATCAGGTAAAACGCCGTCAGCGCCATGAACGGAATCGTCACGAAACCAAAATAATTCACGTACTTCACCGTGCATGGCACCCCCGCCTTGCAGGTCCCCGCCTCTGTCAAGACCCCGATTTGCAAAAGATAATGGTACGTCGAAACAGACATCCCCAACACCGAAAGGGGCAGCACATAGAGCGGGAGCCCCGCATCGCGGCGCAAAATCCCCACCAGAATCACGGCCACCAGCGGATACATGAGAATCCGCTGATACCAACAGAGCGTGCAGGGAATGAACCCGCGCACCTCGCTATAATACAAACTCCCCCCCATCGCCGTGAGCGCCACAAACCACGCAAATACGGGCAAAAAGCCCCGTATCCGAGACTCGTTCATCCGTCATCGCCCCTTCACTTTCAGGTTGACGTGCCAAGTATATCGTGAAGAAGCGCAGCGAAAAATCGAGTTCACCACCACCTTGACTTTTCGACATTCTGTTGTGAAATAGGGGCCAAACGAATTCAACGGTGCAGATGAGGAGCATCTATGGTCGATCTCAATCAGCTCAACGAATACCAACGGAACCGCCTGGAAAAAGCCGAACGCCTGCGTGAGCAGGGTATCGACCCGTACCCGTTGCGCACCCAACGCACGCACACCAGCCGTGAAGCCATTCAGGCGCTGGAAGAGGCCCCATCCGAAGACGATGCGCCGCGCGTCGTTGTTGCCGGTCGCCTGGTTGCCTTGCGTGTCATGGGCAAAGTCACCTTCGCCCACATCGAAGACCGCGATGGGCGCGTGCAACTCTTCTTCCAACTGAATACGCTGGGCGAAGAGGCCTACACCCGGGCAAAAAAACTGCTCGACCTAGGCGACATCATCGAAGCCGAAGGGCACATGTTCCGCACACGCACCGGCGAACCGACCGTGCGCGTCGAAGCGTGGCGCATGCTCGCCAAAGCGCTCAACCCACCACCCGAAAAATGGCATGGGCTCAGCGATGTCGAGCAGCGCTACCGCTACCGCTATGTGGATTTGATGAGTAATCCCGATGTGCGGCGCATTTTCGAAACACGCAGCCGCATGATTCGCGCGGTGCGCCGCTTCATGGATGCGCACGGCTTTCTGGAAGTCGAAACCCCCATTCTGCAACCTGTTTATGGGGGTGCCGAAGCCGAGCCCTTCGTCACCCACCACAACTGGGCCAAACGTGATCTGTACCTGCGCATTGCACCGGAACTCTACCTGAAACGTCTGCTCGTGGGCGGTTTCGAGCGTGTGTACGAAATCGGCAAAAACTTCCGCAACGAAGGGGTAAGCACCAAGCATAACCCCGAGCATACCGCCATGGAAGCCTATCAGGCCTATGCCGACTACAACGATATGATGAATCTTGCCGAGCAACTCTGGTACCACGTGGCGTTGGACGTTCATGGCACAGCCCAGTTGCCCTACGGCGAACAGACGCTCGACTTCACCCCACCGTGGCCGCGCATCACCCTGCGCGATGCCATTCTGGAGCGCACTGGCATCGACATCGATGCCGCCCGCACGTTCGACGCCCTGCGCGATGCTATCCACGAACGTGGTCTGCGTGTGGACGAGAAGCCCACGTGGGGCAAACTCGTGGATGAACTCTTCAGTGAATACGTCGAACCGCACCTCATCCAACCAACGTTCATCATCGACTATCCACGCGAAATCTCTCCGCTTGCCAAGCAAAAACCCGACGATCCCGATACAGTAGAACGCTTCGAACTGTTCATTGCAGGAATGGAAGTTGCCAATGCATTCAGTGAATTGAACGACCCCGTGGAACAAGAACGCCGCTTCGAAGCCCAGCAAGCCCATCGCGCTGCGGGCGACACCGAGGCCCACCCGATGGACGAAGACTTCGTCAATGCACTGATGTACGGCATGCCACCTGCCGGCGGGATCGGCTTTGGCATCGATCGTTTCGCGATGATCTTCACGAACCAAAAGAGCATCCGCGAGGTCATTCTCTTTCCGACTCTCCGAGAACGCCAGGAACACCACGAGAGCGAAAGCGAAGAGACCTGAGCCCGCACGTCAGCCCCAATGTACGAAAAGGCCGCCCCGTGGGAGGGCGGCCCTTTTGCACATCTGAATGTCAGCATCTTGATGAAACATCACGCCGTATCACTAAAATCAGATCCCTGACGATCCAAACGCTCGGCCTCCTCGTTGCGGCCCAAGGCACGTAAGACGAAGGCAATACGTTCGTAATTGAAGCGAGGGCTGAAAAACCCAACCAATTCCACTTCTCGTTCCAAGTCGAGGAAACGGTCAACCGCACGCCGCGCCGCAGCGATGTTTCCCTGGTGCCAGAACACATACGCCAGGCCAGCTATCGCCTCCAATGCCACCTGTGGAAAATCATGGACATGCTCGACCGCCTGCTGATAGGCCGCTTTGGCGGCTTCCCACTTGCGCAACCCGACATACGCGTGCCCAAGTACGGGCAGCGTAGCCACACACCCCCACGCCTCACCAAGTACCTCCGACATCGCAATCGAGCGCTGCGCCAATTGAATTGCCCGATGATACTTTCCTTGCATCACAAGCAATCGCGCCCACCCTTCGAAGATCGCGCTTTGGAGCCCAACGAAATGGAGCTGTTCTGCTTTTCGAAACGCCTGCCGAAAGGCCTCCTCAGCGGCGACAAAATCACCTTGCTCACGTAACGCATCACCAAGATTGTTGTACAAGGTAGCCTCCGCGTATTCATCTTCGAAGTCGATCGAGATACGCAAGGCTTCACGCCAGTACGTAATGGCATCTTCATACCGTTGCCTGTGAATACTCATCGAGCCTAAAAACAGCAAGACTTCTCTTTTCAAGTACGCATCATCGACAGACTGAACCAGTTCGGAAATTTGAGCCATCGAGCGTCCATCGTGCCTTCGTAACGTCTCATAATCCATCAAGCTCATGAGCATAATCTCTGTATCGCCAATTTCTTGTGCCAGCTGACATGCTTCCTCGTAAAATATCCAGCATTTCGAAAGGATGGGTTCCCGGTAGCGATATATTCTCCCCTTGACCAACGCCCATTTTGCTCGTTGGTGTTTCGTCAAAGAGGCATCTGCCAGCGTCACATCGAGAATCGTGGAGGCCTCATCATGCTTGCCCAACCGTGTACAAAAATGTGCCCATTCCAGATGAATATCATAGCGCAAGGATTTCCGCGCAACTGTACTTGCTGTTTGCCTGAACAAGATTTCTCCATCCCGTATCAAGCCAGAGAGCCGATAAAATCGCACGAGCACAGGCAACGCTTTTGCCAGAAGGTCTTCTTCCCCATGCGTTGCTGCCCAACGCCAGGCCTGTTCGATGTTGTATCGCTCCAGACGTATGCGCCTCACCGTGGAAGCAGGCTGCGCCCCAAACAATGCTTCGCGTTGCGCCACCAGCCACGTGAGATAGTAGGTGGCATGTGCCTGCTCAATGGCAAGATGCGTTTCCTCCTGATCGAGACGTCGAGCGGCGAATTGTCGAATCAATTCGTGGATGGTATAGCGCCCTTGCCAAAGATTCAGCAATGCGCGGTCGACAAGCATCGAAAGATCTTCCAAACGAGCGCCAAGCACCTGCTCGAGCGCCTCGGCTGTCGCCCCGCCTTGAAAAATGGAAACCCCCTGCAAAATACGCTGTTGATTTGGCGTGAGCAGCGCATACGATCCCTGTAACACCGCCTCGATACTCTGTTGTCGAACGGGTATATCGGGCTGTGTCGTATGCAATGCGTCGAGGTTTTCCGCCACCGTGAGAGCAATATCGTGCAGCGACAAACGATTCCCCCAGCCAGCAGTGAGCTCCAATGCCAGTGGCCAGCCTTCAAGCGTACGGCAGATATGGCCGATAAGTGCCTTGCTTTCCACAGTCGCCTCGATCGCCCCCCCCACACGTTGAAAACGTTCGAGGAACAATGCTTCACTCGGTGTTCGGCCCTGGGGCGTCTCTGGCACAGGAAGCCCCTCGAGAGGACGTACAACTTCGATGTGCAATCCGAGTGAACGACGCGATGTCGCCAGGATTTTCAGATGCGGCACCTGGTCCAAAAGTTTGAAAACAACATGTTGAACACCGTTGAGATGTTCGAGGTTGTCAAGCACCAACAGTGTCGGCGCATGTTGCAACTGCTGTACCAGGGTCGCAAACGCTGAGAGGTCATTGTGGGCACGAGTCCCCATCGCTTGCAAAATAACATTGGCGATGCGCTCATCGTTGGCAGTAGCCACATCCACCAACGGAACGAACCACACACCACCAGGAAAACGTGGCTCGATTGTCATCGAGGCCGAAACAAAATGGCGCGCTGCCGCCAATGCCAAGCGTGTTTTGCCAATTCCCCCCACACCCGTCAGAGTGATGAGCCGCTGGT
>WFOS01000050.1 GCA_015487975.1 Ardenticatena sp. | reverse complement strand
GTCTGGAAACAGACGGGTGGTTGGTGGCCGAGGTGCTGCGTTTCGGGTGCCACCCCGGCACGCCGTTGCTGATGATCGTGGGGCGGGGAGAACGGGATTGGAGCGCTGGGCCTATGCCGTGCTGGTGTTGGCCGCTTGTCGTGCGTGAGGGCTCACGAGGGGGCCTTCGGCCGCCGACATGCTGGAGGCAGGGCAGGGCGGGAGCCGCTGGTCCTTGAAACGCGTGCTCACCGCTGGAGAACGCCACCTTCGGTTCGGCCCCTCTTCGGGGCTTTTGGGACGTGCCTGACCCGCCCAACATCCGAGGGCAAGCGCCCCCTTTGGGCTCAAAAAGCCAACGTTCAGGGGGAAGCATTGCTCCCCGTTTTTTTTGTTAGGCCAGCATCCAGCGAGTGAAGAGGACACTCCCCAGGGCAATCGCCAGCATGCCCCATCGCATCAGGCGTTGTACTGGGGTATCGTGCAGGGTACGAATGGTTGTTTTGGGCGTGGGCGCACGAAAGGCGCGGGCTTCGAGCGCCATGGCGCGTTCGTCCACATCTCGCAACGCACCAATAACGAGGGGCACAAGCAGTGGAAGTAGGGCACGTGCCCGTTGTCGTAGTGAGCCACTTGTCCGAAGCCCACGGGCTTGCTGAGCCGCCATGATGGTTTGCGCACGGTCGTACATGCGTGGCAGCAACGAGAGGACCGCTAGCAGAAGATACGCCAGTTCGTGCGAGAGCCCAATTTGTTCTAATCCGAGCACAAAATCAGCCGGATGCGTTGTGAGAAAGAGCAACAATGAAGCCGCAATTCCCAACACCAGGCGCGTGGCAATCAGAGCCGAAAAAGTGAGTCCATCAGCACTCAGGTGGAGTGGGCCCCACTCCCACAATGTGGTGGTGGTATTGGGCCACAAAAAGCCATTGATGAGAAACATGGAGACCAGAAACGGCGCCGAAATCAGCAGAAGTCGCCGTGCCCAGGCATACAATGTGGCCTGGCTGTCGGAAAGGGCTGCCACAGCCAGCCCAAACAAAATGCCGCCGGCCCAGAGCCAGGGCATTGGCAGGTGTTGCCAGGGCAACGCGGTCAGAAGAAGCACAGCAATGCACCCGCCCACTTTCGTGAGCGGGTGCAGACGATGCAGAACGCCATTACCAGGCAGATACAGACCTGTTTGCATGGGAATCAGTCAACAACTTTCTCGCCTTGGGGAAATTGCAACACTTGCTGGCGTGGCAACGTTTGTAAAATCCCAAAAACAACCAGATAGGTAATGAGTTTGTCGAGCGGGTCGCTCACGATGCCTTGCCCAATGACCGACTGCCAGAGCCCCAGCCCACTACTTCGAAAGAAGGCAACCAGGGCGTCGGTTCCACCCCCGGTGACACCCCCAAACACAATAGTGGCAATCGGTGCACTAATGAAGGCCGCCACCACGCCCGTACTCAATCCGGCCAGAGCGACGCGGGCAGGTGATTTCATCCAACCATGTGCGCCAAAGTAGCCTGCCAGCACGCCAATGGCGGCAGCGGTGATGGCAAACGGAATCCATGTGGGACTATCCAATACCCCCAGCAGCAAATTGTTGAGGATACCAGTCAATGCGCCTGGCACAGGGCCAGCCAAAACACCCGTTAGGACAGTACCAATGCTGTCCAGATACAGCGGCAATTTGAGTGTTGCAATGAGTTTGCCACCAACGAAGTTGATGACGATGCCAACAATCATCAATGTCAGCGTGCGCGAATCAAATCGAGCCATAAAATCCCTCCCCCTTTTTGCGTAATTGCTCACCTCTCTGCTGACAGGCGGCGCAAAGATACGCAAAAGTGACGTTTCTGGCAATTTTTTCAAGGGGGGCTTGGCATGCTTGCCCCCTGTTCCGATGGGATGCAATTGTACACAATACCCTGCGTTTCGTTTTGCAATCCTACTCAAAATGCTATACTGGAAGCGCTCAATTTTTGCAAACTTCACCTTTGTTCGCAATCTTTGAAGAGGGGGCAATTCATGGCACTACTGCTTTCGATGGTTGATGTGCTACTGAGTATGCTGTTTGCAGGGTTGGTGTTGCGGCAATGGATGGAACGCCGCAAACCGCATCAGTTGCTGTGGGCAATGGCATTGCTCATCTGGACGATTGCGGTTTCTGCTGAGGTGATGACCACCATTGCAGGTGTGTGGACCCCCTTTACCTACCGCCTCTACTATGCGTTTGGCGCGCTGATGGTTGCTGCCTGGTTGGGGGCGGGATCGGTCTTTCTGGTGGCGTCGCGGCGGGTGGCGTGGTCGTTTCTGATCCTCATTGTGTTGCTCTCACTGACAGGAAGTTCGCTTATTTTCACGTACCCTATTGATGCGTCGTTACTGACGCATACCGATACGCTCGGGTTTGTGGAAACGAATGTCTTTCCCTTCATCCCGGTGCGTATCTTCATCGTCATAAGCAACATTCTCGGCACGGTTGCATTTGTGGGGAGTGCACTGTATTCGCTCTGGTCATTGCGACACAGCGCTTTTGGGCGCAGCCGCTCTCTTGGCGTTGGGCTGATTGCCGTTGGTGGGTTGGTGGCGGCAAGTACGCATAGCATTGGCGTGTTGGGTGGCCCAGGTCTCTTCCGCCTGAGCGAATTGGTCGCAATTGTGTTCATCTTTGGCGGTTACCTGATCAGCAATCTCTCACTCGATCGGCAGGTCGTTTTCACGCCGCAAACATCCTGATACGCTTCCTGGCATTGTTTTAGAGACGGCACACCACACTGGTGTGCCGTTTTCTGTATATCATGACGGGCTTCGCGGATGCCCAGGTCTCTCCGCCCAAATCGTGCGTCGTTGTTCCTCCTCTTCGTTGAAAAAATCATCACCGCCTCTTTTGAAATCTTTCACGTGACATACATGCGCCCCTCGTAGAGTACAGGCAGCCCTTTGGATCGAAGAATGCGAAAGGAGGAGCGTATGGCTTTGCATGTTCGCCCGTTGACCCCAGAAGAAGAAACCACGTTGCGCAAATGGGCAAAAGGTAACGACCCCGATTTGAGGCATCGAGCGCGTGTGATTTTGCTCTCGCACGAAGGCTATCGCGTGCCTGAAATTGGGCGCTTGCTCCACGCGCATCCCACGAATTTGCGCAAATGGATTCATCGCTTCAACAAGCATGGCGTCGAAGGTCTGATTAGCCCGCGCTCGGGGGGGGCACCGCCTCGCTTTACCGAAGAGCAGAAACAAGCCATTGTGCAATTGGCCATGACACCGCCCCGCGAACTAGGATTGCCCTTCAGCCGTTGGACATTGCACAAGTTGGCAGAAGTCGCCGTGCAGCAAGGGATTGTCGAAAGCATTAGCCACGAATATGTGCGCCAGATTCTGAAAAAGGCAGGGGTGAATTATCGTTCCTTTCCCTCCTACTATGCGTGGATTCGACCCTGAAACCGCTTGAGACCCAGCAAGCCGGCCAGTCAGTGGCCGGCTTTTTGTTTGTTGTGTGAAGATGCTGAAAGCCACACTGATTGGCGATTCATGTTGTCTTCATGCAGGCTCTTTAGACTGGTGGCATCTCGCAACCGCAGAGGGTGTTCGAGGAACAAAATGGGCCGATTGGGAATGAGCACACATGTACGGGAAGTCTTTTTGACGGGGGGAACAGGCTTGCTGGGGGGAGCCTTGCTTCAGCGTTTGTTGCAAAAAGGCGTGCGTGTGCACGTGCTCGTGCGGACACCGGACCAGGCGAACCAGGTGCGGGCTTTGGGGGCCTTGCCCGTTGTGGGCAATCTGGCACGCCTGGATCTGGACGCTTGTCGTCTGGCGCTTCGCTGCTGTGATGCTGTCATCCATCTGGCTGCAACGACGGATGAAAGCAATCCCCAACGCTTGTTCGAGACCAATGTGCGTGGAACGAAAATGCTGATACAGGGCGCAAAAGCCGCTGGCGTTGGGCGCTTTGTGTTCGTCAGTACGCTAGCCACCCTGGCCGATACCTTGCAATCTCCTTTACAGGCTGCCCCATCTGCCCCAAAGCCCAGCCACTATGTCATGAGTCGCTTTCTGGCAGAAGAAGTGGTATTTAGCGGCTATCACCAGGGGGTGCCGGCTATCGTCGTCAATCTGGCCACTGTATTACCACCCTCGCTCATGCGCCGTTCCGCATTTCGTGCATGGCTTGCAGCACACCCGCTTCCTCATGACGTCGAAGCGCAACATGTGCATATGCTCACGTATGAAACGGCTCTCGAGGCGATCTGGCAGGCACTCGATTTGGGGCGGCCAGGACAGCGATACGTTGTCAGCAACAGCAGGCAGACCATCCCCCTCGATAGGCTCATCCCGTTGATGGTGCAGGCACGGATCAATGGCGACTCATTGTCTGTCCCGCGCGACCACCCGCCCGTGTTTCACACTACCACGCTTGACCACGGGGACGCGCTGGGGCTTGTCTATCAATCGCCCGAGCCAGCACTCGAGGCGTTGCGTGCCGAACGTTGGTGTTTGCGTGAATCGGTCGTGCTGCCCTGGCGTTCCTGAAAGGAGCGTTGTGCGTCTTTGTTCGGCTGGTGAATTGACAGCCCGTATGCTCTTTGTAGAATGTGTCTGCACCATATCGAGAGATGAACAAAGGAGTGGCACATGGAAACGTTGATCGCCGTCATTCTCTTCTTGATTTTTATGCTGGTTGAGGGGTGGCTCGCCGTCTGGCTCTTGTTCCGCCGTGCGGCATAACCATTTACATGTCATCGAGCGCCTGCATTCTGCCAGAGAGCGGGCGCCTTTCTTTTTGCCCATGGATGCGTGGGAGCGGCTGGTTCCCGGTGGAGCCCCCGGTCTTCAAAATCGGTGGGGCGCGGCGCTGAGCCGGGCCCGGTGGGTTCGACTCCCATCCGCTCCCGTAGCAGCAAGAAAAAAAGCGGCCACCAGGCCGCTTTTTGCGTGTGTAGGTTGATTCATGCATAGAGGAACATGGCGAGCTTCGAACGATATTCCTGCGTGAGTGGATGCTCATCGCCCAGTTTCTCGAAAATCGCCAGCATCGCTTTGCGAGCCCCGTCATCCTGATACGTGCGATCACGTTTCACCACTTCGAGGAATTCCGCCAGCGCCTCGTCATACCGCTCCTGGGCGCTCAACAGATTGGCCAGCGCAAAACGGGCTTCCACATCGTCCGGGTTTTCAGCCAGGCGTGCCCGCAACGCGGCCTCGCCCGGCCCTTTGGCCGCTTGTTCCTTCATGGTTATTTCGGCCAGCAATTGCTCCGCGCGTTGCCCTTGCGGTGTACCTTCCGGAAGGCGGGCAAGCACATCACGGGCCTCATCGAACCGATTGCGGTTGATCAGGAACGACGCAAACGCGAGCGCGCCATCCCAATGGTCGGGATTCTGCTCCATCACTTCGCGGAACAGGGCTTCGGCACGCTCATCGAACCCCTGCGAGGCCAGGCGTTGCGCTTCGGCCAGTTTTTCATCTTCTGGCGAGGGAAGCAACTGTTCGATGAAACGGCGCACAACGGGTTTGGGTTGTGCCCCCACAAATTCGGCGACAATCTGCCCATTGCGAAAGGCTTTGACAGCCGGAATCCCCTGGATGCCATACCGCATGGCCAACCCCTGGTTTTGGTCTGTGTTGACCTTGGCCAGAACGAAACGCCCTCCGAATTCTTCTGCTAGTTGTTCCAGGGTAGGCCCTAACATGCGGCATGGACCACACCAGGGCGCCCAAAAATCTACCACGACGGGAACTTCATACGACTTTGCCAGTACCTTGCTCTGAAATTCTTGCTCGTTGACATCGATCACATATGGTGTTGTCCCCATACACTCCCCCCATGTATCCAAGTTTGGCGCTATTGTACGGAGATGAAAGCCAAACGCCAAATAGGGCCCAAAAACGATGAGGCCGGTCGCCCCGCTCGACCGGCCCCATCACTGCACACACAGAAGGAGGAGGTGCAACCTTGTGTTGCGTGCGTATGCAAGTATAGGGCGCTCGTATGAGAAAGTGGTGAGGGTTCTCTAAAAATTTCATGAGAAACGCATACGATGACCATCGATTTGCCACCTTGTTGGCTTTGTGATACACTTCAACCAAACAATCGTTTGATTGGTTCTGCCATGAGCGAGACATCCCGCACCCGTCGAGACGAATTACTACAAGCCGCTGCGCACCTGTTTGCGCGCAAAGGGTACCATGCCACGTCGATGCAAGACATTGCCGAAGCGCTCGATATCCTGCGTGGCAGCCTCTACCACCACATTGAAAGCAAAGAGGCGCTCCTACTCGAATTGATGGAGCGTGGTGTGCGCGGCTTGTTGGACGAAGTGTTGCCGGTTGCCGAACAAGACTGGCCACCCGAACGAAAATTGGCCGAGATTATTCGGCGCACGACAGCCGCCATTGCCGAGCACGCTGACTTTATGGCAGTCTTTCTGCATGAAATGAAGTCAGTCCCGCCGGAGCGACGTGGCCCTATCGATGAACTGCGCCTGCAATACGAGGGCTTGATTCGCCAGGTGCTGGAAGAGGGCATGCAAACAGGTGTCTTTCGGCGTGTGGATACTCAGATCGCGCTGTTTGGGTTGCTTGGCATGGTCTCGTGGACATATCGTTGGTACAACCCGCAAGGGCGCCTGACGCCCCAACAGATTGGCGATATTTTTGTTGATTTGGTGCTTGGGGGCTTACTGACTCACCCAGAGGAACGCACACGCCTGCTGGCTTCGCGTGAGCAAGAGGCGTGACGGTGGCGACAAAACAACGGCTGGTAAAACCAAGGAGGACGCCATGAGTATCAATTTTCACCTGAGCGAAGAGCAAAAGATGCTCCGCGAAATGGCGCACGATTTTGCTGCAAACGAAATCGTGCCCGTGGCCGCACACTACGATGAAACGTGCGAATTCCCCTGGGATATCGTCAAGAAAGCACGTGAGGTTGGGTTGATCAACACCAACATTCCCGTGGAATATGGTGGAGGCGGTTTGCATGCCTTCGAAGAAGCCCTCATCGGTGAAGAGCTTGCCTGGGGCTGCACGGGTATCAGCACGGCACTGAACATCAACAACCTGGCTTCGATTCCCATCATCGTGGCTGGTTCGGAAGAGCAGAAGAAGAAGTGGCTCGGTTCGCTTGTGGATGGTGCAATGGCCAGCTATTGCGTGACCGAGCCAGGTGCTGGTTCGGACGTGGCCGGTATGCAGTCCACGGCTCGCAAGGTAGGCAATGAGTATGTCATCAATGGCACCAAGACGTTCATTTCCAATGCCAGTGTGGCGGACTTCTATGTCGTCTTCGCGTACACGGACAAGTCGCAGAAGCATATGGGGGTGAGCTGCTTCGTCATCGAACGCGATCGCGAAGGTGTGAGCGTGAGCAAGAAGTTCGACAAGATGGGGCAGCGTGCCAGCGATACCGCCGAAGTCACCTTCGAGGAAGTGGTTGTGCCCGAAGAAAACCGCATTGGTCCCGAAGGAGCTGGCTTCTTGATTGCTATGAAGGTGTTCGATGCCAGCCGCCCTGGTGTGGCAGCCGCAGCAGTGGGGTTGGCCCGCCGCGCCATGGAAGAAGCCATCAATTACGCCAAAGAGCGTGAAGCATTTGGTCAACCTATCTACAAGTTCCAGGCTGTGGGGCACAAACTGGCTGACATGGCGATGAACATCGAAGCCGCACGCTTGTTGGCCTGGCGTGCCGCCTGGTTGCTCGACCAGGGGACGCCCAACACGAAGTTCGCATCGTTTGCCAAGGCGTTTGCGGCTGATACGGCGATGAAGGTCACGACCGACGCGGTACAGATTTTCGGTGGCTACGGCTACATGAAGGAATACCCGGTTGAAAAGCTGATGCGCGACGCCAAGGTCTTCCAGATTTACGAAGGGACAAGCGAAATTCAACGCAACATCATCGTCCGCGAATTGATCAAGGGGCGCTAAACCGAGAGGGGCACCTCCTTCCTGTTCGCAACAGGGCGGTGCACAAGCGCCGCCCTGTTGTGCGTTTGCCGGCTATTCCACAGTGTGCCCGCGGCTGGGGCGAAACCGTTCGCGCGAGAGAATGACAGCACTTTCGCCCGCTTCCCCCCGACTGGCGTCGCTTTGGGGAGCGCTCTCTGCTTGCACAAGGCGTTGCAAGGCGGCACGTTCGTTCTCATCGAGGGCCAGGCGCTGGGCTTCTTCCAGAAGCCGCATGGCCAGCCGTTGCTGGACAAGGCGCACCAAGTCTCCAACTGTCTGGTACGTGTGTGGGGGCACATCCAGCGTGTGCAGGAACTCACGCCCCGCAGGTGTGCGCGATACCCCTGCTTTGACTGCTACCACAAGAGGGCGTTGCGCCCGCCGAGCGAGCCGCCATTCCAGCCCAACCGGTGCACGAATGTCGTGCCCCAACACCAGCACGAACAAATCTGCTTCGGCCAGGGCTTGCTGGTCGATTGGTCCTTCGAGGGGAGATTGTACCACGTGAAACGCCAACGTCACTGGCAGTTCGGCAACCATGCGTGCCAGTGCGTCGCGCTCGGCCGCCACATCATTGGCGGCTGCAATGTACACGGTCACAACGGTATCCGCAGGAACAGGTTTGCTTGGCATGGTCTCTTCCTCCTTCAGCCCGCCGTTCCCTTACATTGGCCAAAGAACTGGAATGACAAGTATAGCCAGAAACAGGAAAAGCAGTGTCAGAATACCCCCTGTGCGCACGTAGTCGGTGAAGCGGTAGCCGCCAGGT
This sequence comes from Ardenticatena sp., assembly GCA_015487975.1. Taxonomy (GTDB): domain Bacteria; phylum Chloroflexota; class Anaerolineae; order Ardenticatenales; family Ardenticatenaceae; genus Ardenticatena. The sequence goes on along the minus strand of WFOS01000050.1, from coordinate 66,527 downwards.
CCATACACCATCGTGTTGGTTTGATAGCCGACGGGTGTCATAAAGGCCGAGGACGAAGCAAACGCAACGGCGACGAGCAGGGCTTTGGGGTTGGCGTGCATCTGCTCGGCAGCGGCAAGCGCTACTGGTGCCATCAGGGCTGCGGTTGCGTTGTTCGACATAAACTGTGTCAGCACCGAGGTCAGCACGTAGAAGGCGCCGACCAGCGCCAGGGGGCCCCACGGCTCGACCAGCGAAAGCGTCATGTGTGCGAGAAACGCGGCTGTGCCGGTGGTTTCCATCGCCATGCCCAAAGAGAGCAAGCCGGCCAACATCACCAACACCTGCTCATCCAGGCTGTCGTACGCTTCTTCCATTTTGAGCACGCCTGTGAAAATCATGGCCACGGCCCCCAAAATGGCGCTACCGGTAATGGAGATCCAATCGAGGGCGGCCACCAAAATGACAAGTACCACGATGAGCACTGCGAGTGGTGCTTTTTCGGGACGTTGAAACTGGGCGGGCACTTCTCCTAGTACGATGAATTCGGGGTATTGGTAGAGTTGTTCGACATCGTGGCGTTCGCCATACAGCAGCAACACATCCCCAGGTTGCAAGATAACATCGGCGAGTTGTTCTTGAATGGCTTGCCCATGGCGCTGGATGCCCAGCACCAGGACACCGTAGCGGTGGCGGAAATTGAGCGAGCGCAGGCTTTCGCCAATCAAGGGGGAATGGGGCGCGAGTACGGCTTCGACCATGATGTGCGACGGATCACGCCCCAGATTGTCGGCCCCTTTGGCATTGGGGAGCAGTTGCCACCCGGCATTACGGCTCAGCCGCACGAGCGTCTCGATATTGGCTCGTACCAACAACACGTCACCGGCCAGCAGGCGACGTGTGACCCCCGGCAGGCGTACCTCATCCACCTCGCGCAAAATGTCCACGATGGTGATATCGAAATCGCTGGCAATTTGCGCTTCTTCCACGGAGAGCCCCACCAGCGGTGACGTTTCCAGAAGTTGCACTTCGGTCATGTACTCGCGTAGAGCGTAGCGGCTACGCACTCCTGTTGGGGGCTGACGTTCTGGAAGCAAACGAGGCGCAATGAACACCAGGTAGGGAATCCCAACCACCATAGCACAGATGCCCAGCGGCATGAACTCGAACAACGCGAACCCCGGTTCCCCATACGAAAGGGCAACGCTATTGACAAGAATGTTCGTCGAAGTGCCAATCAGTGTGGTGGTACCACCAATCATGGCGGCAAACGAAAGCGGCATCAGGACACGTGAGGGGCTGATCCCTGCATCGCGGCTCATTTTGAGCACCATGGGGAGGAAAACGGCAACAGCCGCCGTGTTGTTGATGAAACCCGAAAGGGCGGCTGTGACCACCATCATCGTCAAGAGCATGCGGCGCTCGCTTTGCCCGGTGAAGTAGAAAAGACGCTGCCCCAGCGCATTGACCGCTCCGGTACGTTGTAACCCGGCACTGAGCATGAACATGGCGGCAACGGTGACAGTGGCAGGATTGGCAAAGCCCATCACGGCTTCCTGTGGAGAGAGAATGCCCGACCCAACGAGAAGCGCCATCACGAGCAGGGCGACGGCATCTATGCGCACACGTTCGCTGAGAAAGAGCACCACCGTCAGTGCCAGAATGCCTAGCACAAAAACATGTTCGATGCTCATGGTGGCTCCTGTTGGTTGTTCGCCACGCACCTCGATCGAGAGATGTGTTCATCTTACTCGATGATACGCCTGGCGTCGAACCTCTATGCTGGCCTGAAATCCCCGTATCGTGCTTCACAGATGATACCTTTGGGCGGCTCTATTCTTAAATTTTCTGACTTTTTATTGTCAATCACTTGCAAACGGATACAAAGTGGTGTAGAATAGCCACCAAAGTGGGGAAAAGTGGGAGAAAGTGGGAGAAAAGGGAAGATTTTGATGGTCGATCCCCCATGCCGGTGGGAAATGGGATAGAACGGATGTTCCAAAAATGAAAACGCAGTTTTTGGGCGAATTTACATACTCGATTGACAGTAAGAGCCGGCTTGTGATTCCGGCCAAGATTCGCCATGCCTTCGACACCGGCATCATCCTCACCATCGGCCTGGAAGGGTGTTTGTGGGGGTTTACGCGCGAAGGGTGGGAACGCTTTGCCGAAAAGCTTTCCAGCCTGCCTGTTGGGATGGCAAACGCGCGTGCTTTGATGCGTCTCTTCTTCTCCCAGGCAATTGATAGCTCGATGGATAAACAGGGGCGTGTGCTGGTACCCGACAACTTGCGTGCGTATGCCGATCTTGGCAACGAAGTCGTCATTGTTGGGGTCGGTGACCATATCGAAATCTGGTCGCCCGAGCGGTGGGAAGCGTTCAAAGCGGCCCAGCACGCCCAGTTGGAGCAGATGGCCGAAGCACTGGCCGACTTTGGAATCTGACGTATGCACCAGCCTGTCCTGTACGCCGAAGTTCTTGATGCGTTACAACCGCGACGTGGAGGGGCTTACATCGACGGAACGGTTGGGGCTGGTGGCCATGCGGAGGGAATCCTGGCACGTTCGGCGCCTGATGGACGTTTGCTTGGACTCGACCAGGACCCGGCGGCCTTAGCCGTTGCGTCCCAGCGCTTGGCTCGCTTTGGTGACCGTGTGGTGCTGGTGCGGCGCAATTTTCGTTTTTTGCGCGAGGTTGCCAACGCACATGGGTTCGTCGGTGTCGATGGCATTTTGCTTGACCTCGGCTACTCATCATTGCAAATCGATGATCCGTCGCGAGGCCTTTCGTTTCGCGCCGATGCACCGCTTGATATGCGGCTCGACCCCGACGCACGACTCACTGCCGCCGACCTGGTGAACACCTTGCCCGAGGATGAGTTGGCTGATTTGATTTACCGCTATGGTGAGGAGCGCCATTCACGCCGTATTGCACGTGCCATCGTAGCGGCGCGTCCCATCCAAACCGCGCGTGAATTGGGTGATCTCGTCGAAAAAGTAGTGGGGCGACGACGTGGGCAGCGCCGGCATCCGGCAACGCGCACGTTTCAGGCGTTGCGGATTGCCGTCAATGATGAGTTGGGCGCATTGGAAGACGTGTTGCCACAGGCAATCTCCCTTTTGCGCCCTGGTGGACGGCTGGCAGTCATCTCGTTTCACTCACTGGAAGACCGAATCGTCAAGCACTTTTTCAAACAAGAAGCCACTGATTGCCTGTGCCCGCCTCATATTCTGGTGTGCGAATGTGGGCACAAGGCGCAAGTGCGGCTGATCACGCGTAAGCCCATGACGCCTACCGCCGCCGAAGTCGAAAGGAATCCGCGTGCGCGGAGCGCCAAGTTGCGAGTTGTCGAAAAACTGTGAAGTGAGGGTGTATGGCATCTGAAAGCCGTCTGATGCGTGAATCGTTCTGGCGTGTGCAACGTACACGCCCCGTGCGCCGCTTGAATTTGCTTTCGGGCGAGATTGCTCAGCGGGCGTTGTTGTTGCTGGTCCTCATCGGTATTTTGCTCTTCCTCTACCTGGCACAGGTCAGCCAGGTGGCGATCACACAGTTCGACATCGAAAAGATGGAACGTGAATATATCCAATTGCAGGAAGCCAATCGCGAATTGGAACGCGAAATCGCCGAACTGGAAAGCCCGGCGCATGTATTGCAGTTTGCCCGCGAAAACGGCTACGTCCCCGTCTACGAGGCGGACTATCTCTCGATCGAGCCCGAAACGCCAGCGCCAGAAGATGGGCAAACCCGATGAATCCGCGTCAACCAGTGGTGTAGAGCGTCGGCATGTTTCGGTATGAACGATGGCACCGCCCATCACGTGATGCAGATGAAACCGACCGCGAGCGCCTGGCTGCGCTGGTTCTCACGCGGCAACGCCGCATCTATGTGATGCTTGCGGTAATGGCTGGCGTCTTTGCGGTATTAGCGTGGCGGTTGTTCTACTGGCAGGTTTTGGAACGCGACACGGTGCTCGCCATGCGCCCGCTGACACGTGTTCAGCCAGCCGAACAGGCGCCGCGTGGCACCATCCGCGACCGAAATGGCTATCTGCTGGCGATCGATACGACGCGCTACAACATCGGCGTGTCGCCGAACCTGATATCCGACCCGGAGGCATTGGCTGCCGAGATTGCGCCGTTGATTGGGCGCTCGGAGGATGAATTGAAAACGCTGTTGACTCGTGACGATCCCTATGTGCGCATTGCCAGTATGGCGCCCTATACCGTCGGGCACACACTGGCAAATATGGAAACGCCGGCTTTCGTCATCGAGCCGGTGATTTTGCGTTCCCATCCCAATGGGACATTGGCTGCACATGTGCTGGGCTTTGTCAACCTTGATCGGCAGGGGTATGGCCTCGAACGCACGTTTGCCGATTGGCTGGAAGGGAGCGCGATTGTGTGTGAGCCGCCGACGTGTCGTGTGGTGAGCGACGTTGTGGCGGAAGAAGTCAAACTGGGGCCGCGCGTCTTCATGCCGACACGCGATGGTGTTGATTTGGTGCTGACCATCGACCGCACTATCCAGTTCATGGCGGAACAGGAATTGCAGGCTGCCATTGAACTGTATGGCGCGGAAAGCGGTACCATTCTCGTCTTGGACCCGAAAAGCGGTGATGTGTTGGCGATGGCCAACTGGCCGACATACGACCCCGACAACTATGCCAACGTCCCCTCTGAACGGTTCATCAACCCGGCCATTTCGGAGCAGTACGAACCAGGCTCCACATTCAAGGTGATTACCGTTGCCAGTGCATTGGATGCCGAAGCCATTGCGCCTGACATGGTCTTCAACGACACCGGCGCCATCGAAGTGGGGGGGCGCATCATCAAAAACTGGGATGAAAAGGGCCGCGGGATCGTCAATTTGCGCCAGATTTTGGGCTATTCACTCAACACAGCCACTGCATGGATCAACACCCAGTTGGGCGTTGAACGGTTTTTGGCGTATGTGGATGCGTTTGGGTTTGGCAAACCAACCGGCATTGGCATGCCCGAAGAAGCCGCTGGAACCGTCAAGCGGCCGGGCGATGGGCTGTGGCATCCTAGCGATTTGGGCACGAATGCGTTTGGGCAGGGCATCGCCGTCACGCCGATTCAGATGGTACGGGCATTTGCTGCTGTCATCAACGGGGGCAACTTGGTGCGCCCACGTCTGATTCGCGCTGTGGTAGACCATGGGCGCATTTTGGAGTTCGAGCCGCAGGTGGATGGCCATCCCATCAGTCCTTTCACAGCGCACTACATGCAAACCTTGCTGGCCGATGCAGTGGAACTGGAAACGCGCACGGCACTCATCGACGGCTACCGCATTGGTGGCAAAACCGGCACGGCACAGGTGCCCATCCCAGGGGGATACCACAAAGAAGACACCATCGCCAGTTTCATTGGGTATGCCCCCGTGGACGACCCACAGTTTGTTATTCTGGTGAAGCTGGACAAACCCAAAGGCGAGTTTCGGTGGGGGTCGCAGAGTGCAGCGCCAACGTTCCAACGTCTGGCACGCCGTGTGTTGACGTATCTCAACATCCCCCCCGACCGATTACGCCTTTCTCGACGTTGAGGCTTGCAGGAGTTGACGCCACTATGCCGACGATTGCCGAAGTCTACCAGGGGTTGACAGGTATGCCGCCACCACATGGGGGCGAAGCTCCCGTGCTTGACTGGGTAGCCGATAGTCGCCTGGTGCGTGAAGGCGCGGCATTTGTGGCTGTGCCGGGTGAGCGTACTGATGGGCATCTCTTCATCGGCGAAGCATTGGCGAATGGCGCAGCCGTGGTGATTGCCGAACGCCTGCCTGCTGAAGCAGAGGCTGCCACGATTGTAAAGGTCGCCGCACCTCAGGTCGAAGCCTTGGTGCCGCCTGTCATCTTCTTGGTGGACGATAGCATGCGTGCTGTGCAAGACCTGGCGGCGTGGTGGCGCTCGCGTGCCACCCCATCCTTACGCGTTGTGGGCATTACTGGCTCGGTGGGCAAAACCACCGTGAAAGAACTGACGGCGGCTGTGCTGGCACAACGGTTCCGCACGTTCAAAAGCCGTGGCAACTACAACAGCGACATTGGCTTGCCGCTGACCTTGCTCACCATGCCGCTTGACGCCGAACGCGCTGTGCTCGAAATGGCTATGACGCGCCGTGGTGAGATTGCCCGCCTGGCGGAAATTGCCCGCCCGCAGGTGGGGATCGTCACCAATGTGGAACCGGTACACCTCGAGCGGCTCGGCTCGATCGAAGCCATTGCTGCTGCCAAAGCCGAACTGGTGGAAGCCTTGCCGCCTGATGGCATCGCCATTCTCAATGGCGACAATGAATGGGTGCGTGCCATGCGCGAAACAGCCCACTGTCGCGTCTTCACGTATGGCCTTTCACCCGACAATGATTTGTGGGCGAGCGACATTGTCAGCTATGGCCTGGAAGGGATCTCCTTCCGCTTTCACTATGGCGATGAAACCATCTTTGCGCGGTTGCCCTTGCTGGGACGTCATAGCGTGCATGGCGCCCTGGCCGCAGCCAGTGTGGGATTGCTGGAAGGGCAGCCCTGGCCGGAGATCATCGGAGCATGGCGCAAACTCGCCCAGATGGAGCGGTTGCGCATTGTGGTTGTGCCCGGCGTCAACGGCGCAACGCTGATCGATGACACCTACAACGCCAGTCCCCCCAGTGTGCTGGCGGCGCTGAATCTGCTGGCGGATCTGAATGGCCGCAAGGTGGCAGTCCTTGGTGACATGTTGGAATTGGGGACTTACGAGCAAAAGGGGCACGAACTGGTTGGCATTCGCGCCGCCGAAGTGGCCGATCTGTTGGTGACTGTGGGACCGCGGGCACATCTGATTGCTGGTGCGGCACGCGCGGCTGGGATGGCGCCTGATCGCGTCATCGAAGTGGAAGACAGCCACGAAGCCATCGCACGTTTGCGAAAGATGTTGCAGCCGGGCGATATGGTGCTGGTCAAAGCATCACGGGGCATGCGGCTGGATGAAGTCGTCAATGCACTCGCCGTATCGCCCCAGGAACGGGGTGAACACTAATGTCCCTTTCGCTGACACTCGGCACGCTCTCGTTCCTGTTTGCTGTGATATGGGGGCGGCCGCTGATCAATTTCTTGCGCGAACGCCAGATTGGTGAAGCGATTCGCTTGGAAGGACCGGCACATCACCAAACCAAGGTTGGAACGCCCACGATGGGTGGCATCATGATTATCGTGCCGGTTGTCATTTTCAGTACACTCTTCATTTTGCCGCAATATCAATCGCTGGCGTTGCCATTGTTTGTGATTCTGGCAACGGGATTTTTGGGCTTGGTGGATGATTACACCAAACTGCGCCAGAAAATGCGTGGGCAACCCAAGGAAGGCATTTTACCACGCTATAAAATGCTCTGGCTGCTGGCGATTTCAACGTTGGCGGCACTGGTGTTGCATGTTCTCTTTCGTCTGGAATCCATTGCGATTCCGACGATACCCGAAAAAATTCCGATTGGGGTGTTCTACATTCCGGTGGCGATTTTCATCATCAGTGGTACCGCCAACGCCGTCAACCTGACAGATGGGCTGGATGGCTTGGCGGGGGGCGTTGCGGCCATCAACTTTGCTGCATATGGGGTGATCGCCGCCAAACAGGGGCAGCCCCATCTGGTCACATTCTGTTTTTCGATGACGGGCGCCATTTTGGCTTTTCTCTGGTACAACGCCCACCCGGCGGAGCTCTTCATGGGCGATACTGGCAGTTTGGCGCTGGGCGCTACGCTGGGAACAGTGGCGTTGATGACGGGGCAATGGTTGCTTTTGCCCATTGTGGGCATTGTGTTTGTGAGCGAAGCATTGAGTGTCATCTTGCAGGTGGCCTACTTCCGCTGGACGGGGGGAAAACGCCTCTTCAAGATGGCGCCGTTGCATCACCATTTTGAACTGCTGGGGTGGAGCGAAGTGCAGGTCGTGCAGCGCTTCTGGTTGATTAGCATGCTTAGCAGCATGATTGGTGTGGCTTTGGCTCTCCTGTAATCAATCTGCCACAACGAAATTGGCGAACTGAAAGTGTACAACGGGGCGCAGAAAAGGGGGCTGTTATGATGAAAACGTTTGCCGACCGACGAGTCACGATTTTGGGCCTGGGGCGCGAAGGCATGGCGCTGACACGCTTCATGGCCAAACGGGGCGCACAGGTCATCGTCAGCGACCGGCGAGGATTGGCCGACCTGGCTGACGAGATTGGGCAACTGGCAGGCTTGCCTGTCATGTGCGTGTTGCGCGACCATCCCGAGGATATTCTGGAAACCGATATCCTCTTTGTCAGCCCCGGCATTCCACGTTCGGTGCCAATTGTCCGCGCAGCGGTGGAACGTGGTCTGCCAGTGAGCAGCCTGACCGAGCTCTTTTTCGATCTCTGCCGGGCGCCCATTGTTGGCATTACCGGTTCAGCCGGCAAAACCACCACCACCACACTCATCGGCGAAATGTTGAAAACCGACCGTCGCCGCAAAACGTGGGTGGGTGGAAACATTGGCCGCCCACTGATCGAAGACGTGGACGATATCCGCGCTGGCGACTGGGTTGTGCTGGAATTGTCTAGTTTCCAGTTGGAATATTTGCGCCGCAGCCCCCATGTGGCCGTTGTGACCAATGTGCGCCCCAATCACTTGGATCGCCATGGCACGTTTGAAGCCTACCGCGATGCCAAAGCCAACATTTTGCGCCACCAGAGTGCTGATGACGTGGCGGTACTCAACTGGGACGACCCCGAAACGCGTGCACTGGCCGATCTGACATCGGGTCGTGTGTTGTGGTTCAGTCGCCATGAAGCCGTGCCACAAGGGGCGTTCGTGCATGATGACATGGTCGTGGTGCGCGATGGTGAACGGCTAGTGAAAATTTGCCCCGTTGCCGACATTGGCTTGCCGGGCGCTCACAACGTCGAAAATGTGCTTGCTGCGGTCACCGTGGCGCACGCTGTGGGAGTCAAGCCGGGGACGATGGCGCGTGTGATTCGGGCGTTCCGTGGTGTCGAGCATCGGTTGGAACTGGTGCGCGTCATCGATGGGGTGCGCTGGATCAATGATTCGATTGCCACCAGTCCCGACCGCACACTCGCCGCGTTGCGTGCTTTCCAGAATGATGCCGGACACATTATCTTGCTCGCAGGCGGGCGTGACAAGCATTTGCCCCTGGATGAACTGGCACGCGAAATCGTGGCGCGAGTGAAGTACCTGGTGCTTTTTGGCGAAATGGCGCCCCGCATCGAAGCCGCCGTCGAACAGGCGATGCTGCAAGCCAATGGCACAAGTCGGCATATTCCGATTCGCCGTTGCCTGACCCTGGAAGAGGCGGTCGCAGTGGCCGCAGAAGTAAGCAAACGTGACGACGTGGTGTTGTTGAGCCCAAGTGGCACCAGCTTCGATGCCTTCCGTGATTACGAAGAACGCGGGCGGCGTTTCAAGGAACTGGTGCGCCGTTTGCCAACCGCTGCCGAAGTGGCGTACCAGCATCGCCTGGCACGTCTGGCCAGTGGTGCACGCTAACCAGTGGGGAACGAATTCATGGCACACGCAACCGCTGTCAAGCCACAACCTGAGCGGCATCGCGCCCGTCGCGCACTCTGGCAAGAGCGTCGTAGCGACTATGTGCTTTTGCTGTCGGTGTTCATGTTGCTGGCGATAGGTTTGCTCATGGTCTACAGCGCGACGTACTCGCTGGGATACTACAATTTTGGCGACAGCATGTTCTACCTGAAACGGCAGGCGCTCTGGGCCTTGGTTGGGCTGGGGGCAATGACCGTTGCCTGGCGCATTGATTACCGCGTCTGGCAGCGCTACACCATTCCTTTCATGGCTACCACATTGTTCATGTTGGTTGTCTTGCTTGTGCTTGGGCGCAGCCGCTTCGGGGCAACCCGTTGGCTGTTGAATGGTTCGGTTCAGCCGTCCGAATTTGCCAAGTTGACTGTCATTCTCTACATCGCGCACTGGGCCAGCAGCAAGGGGGAGCGCATTCGTGACGTGCGCGTGGGCTTGATTCCCTTCGCTGTGCTGCTCGGCATCATCTGTGGCTTGATTTTGCTCCAGCCCGATTTCAGTACGTCGCTGCTCATCGGCACCACTGCGGGCATCATGTTCTTCGTGGCGGGTGCCGACCTGAAACAGTTTCTCAGTGGTGGTGCTATTGCCGTGACAACGTTGTACGTCATCGCCACACGGGCTGGGTACCGGAGTGCACGCCTTCAAGCCTTTCGAGACCCCTTCGCGTATGCTGACTCGGTGGGATACCAGATTTCGCAAACGTTGATTGCGCTGGCAAGCGGTGGTATTTTCGGGCAAGGGCTTGGGACCAGCCGTGGCGATGTGGGGATTTTGCCGGCAGGCCATACGGATGTCATTTTTGCCATTCTGGGGCAGGAAATGGGGCTTGTGGCCGGACTGTTGGTGCTGGGGCTCTTCCTTTTCTTCGGGTATCGGGGGTATCGTATTGCGGCGACAGCCCCTGATGGGTTTGGGGCATTACTGGCGTGCGGTATCACCACCTGGATTTTGTTGCAGGCAGCTGTGAATGTGGCTGTGGTGACCAACACAGTCCCCTTCACTGGTATTCCGTTGCCCTTCATTTCGTTTGGCGGTTCGGCACTGGTCACAGCGTTGGCTGGTGTTGGATTGCTACTGAGTGTAAGCCGCAGCGAAGCGATGGATGACGACGAGGCGTCGGCATGATGGGAAAAATTGCGGATGCGCCCATCTCGACAATGAGCGTACAAGCAGAAACCGCGCTGCGCTTGGTAATGACTGGTGGCGGCACAGGTGGGCATGTCTACCCGGCGCTCTCCATGCTCGATGCTGCACAAGAGAGACCAACCATTCTCTGGATTGGGAGTGAAGGGGGGCTGGAAGCCGAACTGGTGCAACGCGCTGGCATCCCTTTTGCAGGCATTGCTGCTGGTGGTGTGCGGGGCATGTCGCCAGCACGCCTGGCACGCAATATCCTGCGTTTGATGCGTGGCTTTTGGCAGGCATGGCGGCTCTTGCGCGAGTTTCGCCCCGATGTGGTCTTGGCGACTGGGGGATATGTCACCTTCCCTGTGGGTGTGGCAGCCTGGTTGCAACGCATTCCCTTGCTCATCTACCTGCCCGACATCGAACCCGGCCTGGCTGTGAAGGCCCTTGCCCCCTTTGCAACCTGCGTTGCCGTGACGGGTGAAGCCGCCCAGGGGCACTTTCGCGCGGGCAAAACCGTCGTCACGGGCTACCCCGTGCGCCGGGCCTTGCGCGACGTGCCCTCGCGTGAAGCGGCACGCACTGTGTTTGGTATTCCTGCTGATGCGCGTGTCGTGCTCGTGATGGGAGGGAGCCAAGGTGCCCATAGCCTCAACCAGGCAGTGGGGCACAACATCAAGGCATTGTTGGCATTGGCGCACGTCATTCACATTCACGGGCGCTCCGATGGAGAATGGTTGCAGTCGGTGCGAGATGCCTTGTCCGAACCGATGCGTCAACGGTATCACCTGTTCGACTATTTGCATGACGAAATGGCGGCTGCATTGCGTGCAGCGGATATCGTCGTTGCACGTGCTGGTGCCTCGACGTTGGGGGAATTACCTGCGGCAGGAGTCGCAGCGGTGTTGGTGCCCTACCCCTACTCTGGGGCGCACCAATGGGCGAATGCCAAACACCTGGCGGCACATGGAGGGGCGCTCATTGTGCCCGATGCCGAGATTCAGCAGCGTCTTGTGCCAGTGGTCGAGGCACTGGTAGAAGACGAAGAACGGTTGCATATGATGCAGGCCGCCATGCAAAAACTGGCACAACCTGATGCAGCGCAACGCCTGTACGACCTGGTACGTGCAAGTGGGCGATCCAAACAGGACCAGCGGTCCATAATGAAGGGAGGCCATTGATGAACATCAACATCCAACTGCCCAGTGAGATTCATTTGACCGTTGATTTTATGGTTTTGACCTATGTTTCCATTGCGTTCTTTGCCCTGTTGGGACTGGTTGGCGGTTGGAAACGCACCATTGCAACATTGGCTGGTATCTCCTTTGGCTGGTTGGTGGCGCTCAAATCGAGCGATTTCCTCATTCGCTTGATTCGTTTCGTCCTGGAAGTTGATTTTTCGGGACCGCGTACCGGCTTATTCCAGATAGGCTTGTATGTGGCGTCGATGGTGATGGTCGTCGTGACGTTCCACAACATCATTGAACGCACAAGAGGCGACCGTCGCGACAAACTCATCAGCCTGTCCCTGGGAAGTGTAGCGGGTTTTTTGTTCATGGTCCTCTTGCTCGATTTGGGCCGTGATTGGATTGCTACCTACGTCAACAACTGGGCACTCTCGCTCAATCTGGGGTACAACTTTGATTCCACCGGTGCGCAAACTGTCATCACGATTGATTTTTTGAACAACGCCGTCGAAGTGTACAACCGCATTGGCAACGGGCAGGTACTCATCTTGTTGGCGATTGTCGCCATTTTCTGGCATGGATTCCTATTCAGTACCATCGCGCGACTTGATGAAAAATTACGTTCGGTATAGGTGGCCTGTGAACGCACAACATCGGCACATTCATTTTGTGGGCATTGGTGGCGCGGGACTTTCGGCGCTGGCGTTCGTGATGTTGGCGCGGGGCTGGCGTGTCAGTGGCTCCGACCGCATGCCGGGGCCGCGCCTCGAAGCATTGCGCCGTGCAGGGGCCGAGGTCTTTTTGGGGCATAGTCCCGATTTCGTGGGTGATGCCAGCCTTGTCGTTGTGTCGAGTGCTGTGCCGGAGGACAATCCCGAAGTACAAGCCGCCCGTGCACGCGGGATTCCGGTGTTGAAACGCAACCAGTGGTTAGCGGAACTCACGCGTGAGTACGATTTGATTGCGGTGGCTGGCACGCATGGCAAAACCACCACCACTGCCATGCTGACGTTGGCACTTGCAGATGCTGGTTTCGACCCGACGGCGGTGATTGGTGGTGAAGTGCCACAATTGCGGGGGAATGCGCGGGTGGGGAACAGTCAATGGTTCGTTCTGGAAGCGGACGAATATGATTACGCGTTCCTCGGTTTGCAGCCCTACGTAGCGGTTGTCACGAATGTCGAACACGACCATCCGGACATCTACCCGACCGAGGAGGCTGTATTGGAAACATTCCGTCGCTTTGTAGCACAGGTGCGTGCCGATGGCCTGCTGGTGGCATGTGGCGATGACCAGGGTGCGCAGGCAGTTTTGGAAGCAGCCTTGCCGTCGGTGGCACAGTTGACATATGGCTTTGGTGAAGGCAATCGCTGGCAGGCGGCGGCACTTCGACCAAACGACCTCGGTGGCTTTGATTTTGTTGCCGTGTTCGATGGGCACCCGCTGGGGGCGTTCCGCTTGCGCGTTCCAGGACGGCATAATGTGCTCAATGCACTGGCTTGTATTGCCGTGGGGCATTACCTGGGAATTGAGATGAGTGATTTGCAATACAGCCTGGGGCGCTTCGAAGGCGCGGAACGGCGTTTTCAGCCTGTTGGGACGGTGGGGCGCGTACAAATTTTCGATGACTATGCCCACCACCCGAGCGAAATTCGTGCCACATTGCGGGCGGCGCGTGAGCGGTTTGGCGAGCGCCAGATTTGGGCCATTTTCCAACCACACACCTTTAGCCGTCTGGCAGCACTCTTTGATGACTTCGTCACCGCTTTCACCGATGCCGACCGTGTGTATGTGAGTGATGTTTATGCCGCCCGTGAAACCAACTCGCTTGGTGTGAGCGCTGCTGACCTGGCACAGCGCTTGCAAGGTGTCGAAGCCATGTACGTGCCAACGCAGGAAGAATTGCTCACACGTTTGTTGCAGGATATGCCTGAAGATGTTGTGATTTTGACGCTTGGTGCTGGTGATATTACCACTCTGGGACCACGTCTGCGTCAGGCTCTTGAAGACCGCGCAGCCAGTCAATACGAAAGGAGGATGGGATGAGACGCCACACACGCGCAATCGACCCGCACAATGCCCGCCGGATCGCTGAACGCTTGTTGCAGCAACTTGGCCCTGTGCCAACGATTCTCGAAGTTCTGGCGGCGCAGCGGCGTGTGAAACGGCTGCCCGTCCAGCCTATCCAGACAAAGCAAGGGAGGCTCGTAGGATGAGATCTGGTGGACGCAGTAGCGGGCGTCGTCGTTGGGCGTCGCGTGAAACGCTTTCCAAACGCGATTTGGTGCGCGTGATTTTTCATAACACTTTCGAGGATCGCCTCAAGCAGAATGAACCGCTGGCGCCCTACACATCGTGGCGTGTTGGCGGCCCCGCGGAATGGTTCTTACGTGTGGATGACACGGATGAACTCATCAAGGCCGTGCACACCGCCCACCGTGCCAAAGTGCCCTACCGCGTGATTGGCGGCGGCAGCAATATTCTCATCAGCGACAAAGGTGTGCGCGGGTTGGTGATTCTCAATCGTGCACGCAAATACCGCCTGCGTCCCGAAGGCGACTACGTGGCCATGATTGTCGATTCGGGCGTTTCGCTTCCCTGGCTGGCCGGGCAACTCATCCGCGAAGGTGTCGCTGGGCTGGAATGGGCGATTGGCATTCCGGGGACAGTGGGAGGCGCCATTGTGCAGAACGCTGGTGCGTGGGGATACGAGACGGCTGATGTGGTGCGTGCTGTTCAGGTCATGGATCCCAATGGTTCGATCCGCACGCTCAAAGCCGAAGAGATGGATTTTGGCTATCGGCATTCGATGATTCTGGATATCGAACCATACAAACGGCCTGTGGTGTTGCGTGCATTGTTTGCGCTGCGGCGCGATGATCCCGAAGCCATCAAGCAACGGGCGCAGCGGTTCATGCGCTTGCGTTCGGAATCGCAACCTCGTCAAGCAAGTGGGGGAAGTACGTTCAAAAACCCACCCGGAGAGTACGCTGGCCGTCTGATCGAAGCTGCTGGCCTGAAGGGATACACGATTGGTGGCGCACGTGTCAGCGAACAGCATGCCAACTTCATCGTGACCGAAGAGGGCGTCACGGCTGCCGATATTCGTGCGTTGATCGAGCACATTCAGCAGGTGGTCAAGGAAAAGTTTGACGTCGAACTGGAACCCGAAATCGAATTCGTGGGAGAATGGGACTGAGATGAACCACCCACGTTCGGTCTCCGACATTCATTCGGTTGCGGTACTGTTTGGTGGCCGAAGCGGCGAGCATGACGTGTCGTTGCTTTCTGCCCGTTCAGTCATTCAGGCATTGACGGCGTTGAACTATCACGTCTATCCGATTGGTATTGCGCGTGATGGCACCTGGTTGCCTGGCGTGCATCCCGACGCCATGCGCGAAGGGATCGTACAAGTGCACCTTCCCGCCCGACCCGAGCGCCACATGCTTGACCTGGCCGAGGCCCTTTTGCTGAGCGAAGTAGATGTGGTGTTCCCCGTGTTGCACGGGCCATATGGTGAGGATGGCACCGTGCAAGGCCTGCTGGAAATGGCGGGCTTGCCCTATGTGGGGTGTGGCGTGCTCGCTTCTGCCGTCGCTATGGACAAGGCAATGGCCAAGGTGCTCCTTGCGGCGGCGGGATTGCCGCAGGTGCCGTATCTGGTCGTACGTCGCCATCGCTGGCGGCAGGCACGCGCGGATGTTTTGCAAGAGATCGAGGGACGCTTTGGCACGCATCGCCCACTGTTCGTCAAGCCGGCCAACCTGGGGTCGAGTGTGGGGGTTTCGCGGGTAGATGCGGACGATGATATTGCCGCGGCGATCGATCTGGCGGCGGCCTATGATCGCAAGGTGATTGTGGAATATGGTGTGCCCAACGCCCGGGAAATCGAGGTTTCGGTGCTTGGAAACGACGAACCGCGTGCCAGCGTGGCGGGTGAAATTCGCCCGCTGGGTGAGCACACTTTCTACGACTATGTGGCCAAGTACACCGATGGGCATAGCGAGTTGCTTGTTCCCGCTCCGATTGACGAAGCACTGATGAATCGCTTACGCGAGATGGCGGTGCAGGCATTCCGCGCGATTGATGGAAGCGGGTTGGCGCGTGTTGACTTTTTGCTCGACCCACGGACAGGCGAGGTGTTTCTCAACGAGTTGAATACGATGCCAGGCTTCACACACCTGAGCATGTATGCCCGCTTGTGGGAAGCCGAAGGTATGCAATACACCGATGTAGTGCAGCGCTTACTGGAACTGGCCATAGAACGCCACGCCGAAAAGATGGAAAATCGGGTGGAGTGACGATGCCCCGCCGACGACGGTCGAACAGCCTCATCGGCAATCCGCGTGTGCGCCGTGGCAGGCGCCGCCGTGTGATGCGTCGTCGCTCGGAACGTATGTTTGGGCGCACAGTGGATACGAATGTGTTGCACCATACGGCTGCTCTGCGCACGCTGCCGCGCCACCGCTGGGTTTCGCTGCTGCTGCTGACACTCCTCGGGATGGTGGCATATTGGGTGTTCATGAGCAACACATTCTATGTCTTCGATGCTCGTATCGAAGGCACGCATCTGCTCACTGCCGCCGAAGTCTATGCAATGGCGGATGTCGATGGCTGGCATATGTTCTGGATTCGCCCTGATGAGGTGGAAGCGCGGTTGTTGAATGAACCAACCATCAAGCAGGCCGAAGTCTCGATTGGTTTGCCCAACCGTCTCACCATTCGGATTGAAGAGCGGCAGCCGCTGGCTGTTTGGCAAAGCAACGGCGAAAGCTATTTCGTAGATGACGAAGGTGTGTTGTTCCGCCTGCGTGGGGATGCGTCGGATGCGTTGGTCATTCGCGATTTGCGCGATGTGCCTATGCAACCGGGCATGCAGGTGGATGCCGAAGCGGTACGAACGGTGGTTGAATTGCATGCGTTGCTGCCAGAACGCCGGGCATTCGATTGGCGACCAGCGGCAGGCGTCAGTTTTATTGCTGATGGAGGATGGGAAGTCCGTTTTGGCGACCGCCACGATTTGGCTTGGAAAGTAGCAGTGTATCGCGCATTTGCGGAAACGTTTGCCACGCAAGAGAATGTTGCTATTTTGGATTTGACAGTGCCGGAACGGCCATTCTACCAGGTGCGTTCAGGGGAATGAGATGAGGAGTCGTGTATGTCGCATATTGTGGTGGGACTTGATATTGGAACTGCCAAAATCGCCTGTCTGATTGGTGAAGTCGATCGCAACAACCGCATTCATGTGGTTGGAGTGGGTATTGCGCCATCGCAAGGGGTGAAAAAGGGTGTCATCGTGGATATGGCTGCGGCAAGTGTTGCTGTGGAAGAGGCGGTGCATAAAGCCGAACGTGCCGCCGGGGTCGAGGTGCAATCGGCCTTCGTGGGGGTTGCGGGGGCGCACATTTCGGGCATCAATAGCCGCGGAACAGTTTCGATTGCCCGCAGCAACCATCGTGTGGACGCGCAGGATGTGCGCCGTGCGCTTGAATCGGCACGCACTGTTGCCATTCCACATTCGCAAGAAGTGGTGCATATCATCCCGCGCGGCTACTGGCTGGATGGCGAAAATGGTGTGCGCAATCCGATTGGGCTGCATGGGTACCGCCTGGAAGTGGAAGCGCACATTGTCACAGCCGCAGTGACAGCATTGCAGACGTTGGAACAATGTTGCCGCACGGCTGGCGTATTGGTCGAAGCCTTTGTGCTGGAACCACTGGCTTCGGGCGAAGCGGTGCTGGAAGAAGACGAGAAGGAATTAGGCGTGGTGCTGGTGGACATTGGCGGTGGTACGACTGATATCAGTATCTTTTTGGAAGGCTCTGTCTGGCATACGGCGAGCCTGCCACTTGGGGGCGCACACTTGACACATGACCTGGCTGTGGCATTACAATGCCCTGTGGCAACGGCGGAGCGTTTGAAACTGCGGTATGGCGCTGCTCGCCCTGAGGCCATCGTCGAAGATGAACTGATCGAGGTCAGCGCCTTCGGTGATACCGCTGTCCAGCAGGTGTGGCGCAGCGAAATTGCTGAGATCCTCGCCTATCGTGTGGCCGACATCTTCGACCTTATCCAGCGTGAAATCAAGCGTTCTGGTTACGATGGGTTGCTCCCGGCCGGGCTCGTCTTTTGTGGTGGAACAGCGAGCCTGCCCGGTTTGCGCGAAGCCGCGCATGACGCATTTGGTCTGCCGGTGCGTATTGCGCCCCCGCATACCGAACGCCTTTCCGGCTTGGTGGATAGGCTGGGCTCGCCCGCGTATGCCACCAGTGTCGGCTTGCTCGAATGGGGGGCACATCATCATCAGGTGAAAGCGCCAGCCCCTGAACATCCCGAAGTACACTCTGCCTGGGAGCGTTTCCGCGAATGGCTGCACATGCTCTTGCCGGGTTGATGAGAGAAGCGATGCCGACTGGTTTTGGGGTGGTCGGTTTTGAAAGCGAGACGCAAAATCAACAGGAGGAATGTCATGTATCATAACCAACAAGAAATGCCCTTCGAAGACTACACCGAAATCGAGAACTTCGCGCAAATCAAGGTTGTGGGTGTGGGTGGCGGTGGTTCCAACGCCGTCAACCGGATGATCGAAGCCGGCATTCGTGGCGTCGAATTCATCGCTGTCAATACGGATGCACAAGCCTTGTTGCTGAGCCAGGCGCCGCATCGTATTCGCATTGGCGACAAATTGACGCGCGGCCTTGGCGCTGGTGGCAACCCCGAAGTGGGCCGCAAAGCTGCTGAAGAGAGCATGGAAGACCTCTACAACGCCTTGCGGGGTGCCGATATGGTCTTCATTACCGCTGGGATGGGGGGCGGTACAGGAACTGGTGCTGCGCCTGTGGTGGCCAAAATTGCCCGCGAGGCTGGCGCTCTGACCATCGGTGTGGTGACGCGCCCCTTCTCGTTCGAGGGCAAGCGCCGCATGGAAAACGCTGAGGCGGGCATCGAGGCGTTGCAAGAAGCGGTGGATACGCTCATCGTCATCCCCAACGACCGCCTGCTACAAATCGTGGACAAACGGGCTTCGATCCAGGATGCGTTCAAAACAGCCGACGATGTGTTGCGTCAGGGGATTCAGGGCATTTCGGAACTGATCACCGTGCCAGGCCTCATCAACCTGGACTTCGCCGACGTGCGCACGATTATGGCCGAAGGTGGCGCTGCGTTGATGGCGGTTGGCGTGGCTTCGGGTGAAGACCGTGCACGTGTGGCGGCTGAGCAGGCTGTGAGCAGCCCTCTGCTCGACATCACGATTGATGGGGCGCGTGGTGTGCTCTTCAACATCACCGGCGGCCCCGACCTGAGCCTGTTTGAAGTCAACGAAGCGGCTGAGTTGATTCGTGCCACCACCGACCCCAATGCCAACATCATCTTCGGGGCGGTGATTGACCCCACGATGGAAGACGAAATCCGTATTACGTTGATTGCAACGGGCTTTGAAAGCAATGCCCGCCGTCAGCGCCCACCGCAAGAAACCAGGAAGCGGGCGGTGGGGGATGGTCAGACACCACGTCGTGGCCCCAACCTGCATGAAAAAGTGAAGGAGTTTCCGGCACGCCGCTTCGATCGCGACGACCTTGATGTACCGGCCTTCTTGCGCCGTCGCTAGCCAACCGTTGCTGACATTCCTCCTGTGACATGCGGGCAAGGGAGCATCCAACGCTCCCTTGCCCCAAGGTGTGGTGCATCAGGAGGGTGTGTGTTTGGGCAATGCCTGAGCAAAAGAGGCGACGGTTTCACGCAGGCCATCTTCGAGGGTTCGGGTTGGTTGCCAGCCAAGTTCACGTGCCGCACGTGAGGCATCCAAGTAAATTTTGAACGTCTCACCAACTCGCGCCGGCGCATACTTTGGCTCGAACGGGTAGTTGGTGATAGTTTTGAGCAGAGCAAAGAGCGCATTGATAGACGTTCCTCGTCCTGTCCCCAGGTTGTAAATGCGACCATTCCCCTGTTCCAGCACCATCACATTGGCGCGTGCACAATCGAGCGCTGAAAGGAAATCTCGCTCTTGTTCCCCGGTCCCGAAAATCGTGACGGGTTCTTTGCGCAACATGCGCTGACTGAAAATGGCGACCACGCCGGCTTCGCCGTGGGGGTCTTGTCGTGGTCCATACACATTCGGATAGCGCAAGATGGTGTATTCCAGCCCAAAATTGTGGCGATTGAGGTAGAGGTAGTGTTCTACGGTATGTTTGCTGGCACCATATTCGCAAATCGGGTTGATGGGGTGCGCTTCATCACATGGCAGGTACTGCGGTTCACCATAAACTGCCCCGCCAGTGGACGCATAGATGAATTTGTGCACACCATAGCGCCGTGCCAACAAAATGAGACGCAGAGAGCCCAGGATGTTGACCTCGGCGTCCATCAGGGGGTCTTCTACAGAGCGGCGCACATCAATCTGGGCGGCATGGTGGTTCACCACATCGGGACGTTCGGCTGCGAAAACGTCTTCCAGCGCGGGGTCGCGAATATCGAGCTCGTAAAGCCGTGCCTTCGGGTGGACGTTTTCGCGTTTACCACTGCTCAGATTGTCCACCACAACTACATCATGTCCGGCGGCAATGTAGGCATCCACGACATGTGAACCAATGAAACCGGCGCCCCCTGTGACCAGAATTTTCATACGACAACTCCTTCCGTTGTTCGATTGGATTGGGAACTCATGTCGCCACTATAAAAGATGTGGTGATGGCTGACAAACGCTGCGGTGGCCTGTCAACGTCCCAATCTGTTTCGATTTTGTTGCGTGCCGTGATAGAATGCGCCAGCCTCGAAGGCAACCAATGAATGGCAAGGAGGCCAGACACGATGCAAACACCCACGCTTGATTGGATGCACATTGCACGTTTGATGCTGCTCTCCCGCACACTGGATACCATCGAAGAAAGCGAGTTGTTACCTTCTGGCGAAGTCATTTACCAGTTTTCTGCTGGCGGGCACGAACTGGCGCAGGTGCTGCTTGGATTGCACTTGACCCACCCCCATGATGGCATTGCTTCGTACTACCGTAGCCGCCCGCTCATGCTGACGTTGGGAATGACGTTGGAAGAAGCCCTCGGAGGCTCTATGGCGCGTGAAGGCGGACCAAGCGACGGGCGCGATGTGGGCGTGGTGTTCAACCGCCCTGGCCGTGGTGAACGCCCGACTGTGCTTCCCGCGGCGGGGGATGTGGGGTCGCAATACACGCCAGCCGCCGGATGGGCGCAGGCAATCCGCTATCATGTCGAGCAACTGGGGCATACCGATTGGGATGGCGCCATTGCGGTGGCCTGTGGCGGTGATGGTTCCGTAGCGGCCAATGGCTTTTGGTCGGCACTGACCATGGCGACCACGCTGCGCTTGCCCATGCTCTTCTTCATCGAAGACAACCGGTACGCCATTTCAGTTCGCCATGAATTGCAAACCCCCGGCGGCAACATTGCCGAAAACCTGGCGGCGTTCGAAAATCTAACGATTTTGCAATGCGATGGAACCGACCCCCGCGAAGCCCCACAGGTCATTGCCGAAGCCGTGCGCCTGGTGCGCGAAGGGCATGGGCCGGTGTTGTTGCGTGTGGAAGTCGTGCGCCTACCGGGGCACTCGTCTGTGGATACCGCCGCGTACAAATCGCCCGAGGAACGTAAAGCGGAACACCAGCGTGACCCTCTGCGCCGTCTGCGCGAGTTCCTTGTGCCCGACCACATGAGCGCCGATGAGTGGAACGCGCTGGAAGTCGAAGCCGAAGCACGCGTGCGTGCCGCCGTCGAAACGGTGCGTGCCTGGCCTGAGCCGGCACCTGGTACGGGCACACGGCATGTCTTCTTCGAAGGGGAAATCCAGCAGCAAGGTGGTTTGCTGCCCGAAGGGATTCGCCTGCCTGCCGGGACGGATGTGCCGCACCCCGATACGCCTGTGCGTATCAACCTGGTGGATGCGGTTCTGCGCACATTGCAACACGAATTGCGCATCAATCCGCGCATGCTGGTCTTTGGTGAAGATGTAGGCGTCAAAGGGGGTGTCCATGGGGCAACGCGCGGCCTGCAAACCGAATTTGGGGAAGCCCGCGTGTTCGATACCTCGCTGAGTGAAGAGGGCATCATTGGCCGCTCGATGGGCATGGCGGTTGCCGGATTGCTTCCGGTGCCCGAAATTCAATTCCGTAAATACATGGACCCCGCAACCGAGCAAATGAACAACCTGGGCACTATTCGCTGGCGCACGAACAACCGCTTTGCGGCGCCGGTGGTCGTGCGCATGCCGGTTGGGTTTTCCAAAAAAGTCGGTGACCCCTGGCACTCGGTCTCCGATGAAGCGGTGTTGGCGCATAAACCGGGTTGGTATGTCGTCATGCCGAGTAATGCTGAAGATGCCGTCGGCTTGCTTCGCACAGCCTTGCGTGGCAACGATCCCGTGGTCTTTTTGGAGCATCGCAACTTGCTCGACAACATGGTGGCGCGTCGTCCCTATCCAGGGGATGAATTCATGTTACCGCTGGGCAAAGCTGCCATTGTGCAAGAAGGCAGCGACCTGACAGTGGTCACCTGGGGGGCTATGCTCTACCGGTGTCTGGAAGCAGCCGAAGCCTTTCCCAATGCCGTTGAAATCATCGATCTGCGCACGATCAAGCCGTGGGACCGCGAGGCCGTGCTGGCCTCGGTCGAAAAAACCGGGCGGTGTCTCATTGTCCATGAAGATTGCCGCACGGCTGGGTTTGGGGCTGAGGTCGCGGCAACGATTGCGGAAGCCATTTTCTTTTCGTTGGATGCACCGGTCTATCGTGTGTCTGGTGCGGACTGCCCGGTGCCCTACAACAAGCGCTTGATGGATGATGTGGTGCCCACAGTCGCGCGTATTCGCGCTGCCATGGAAGAGGCTCTCACTATTTAGAGGCTTTGGCTGTGTGGTGATGGGGATGAAAAGCAGGGGGCGATGCCTTGCTTTTCATCCCAAAATGTCGGTGCAGTGGAAGTGATGGGCACGGAAGGTGAGGCACATGTGACGGGATTTGCTGATATTCGTGAAGCATGGGTGGCTGTTGCATCAGAAGATGGGCGTATCGTTGCATGGAACGAAGCCGCGGAGCGCCTTGGTATTCAGGCAACACATCGTGGAATGCCCCTGGCGCAAGTGCTGCCCTTCGTAGGAGAACGGATTGGACAGGCGCCTGTGTCCTATCTTGGGCGTCTCTGGCGCATCTTTCACACAACCGATCCCGCCTCGGGAAATGTGGTCTATCTGTTCCATGAGGATGTTGCCCCCGACCCACATCTCTTTACCCGCGTGCTGGCGTCATTGCAACACACTTTGGAGCATGTGTCGCCGCTGACGTTGGAAATATGGTGGGCGCGTATGGCCGCATGGGCGCAGGCGTTGTTCCCCAAGGATGGGCTGGGAATTTGGGTGCGTAGCGAACAGCGCGAATGGTCGCATATAGCCGACCCAGTTCCACAGACGACGGCTGAGACATTCTTGCGGCGTGTGCAAACAGGCCTACATGTACCGCATTCATTTGCACTGGAACATGGCGTCGGGGTTGTCTTCCCCCACCATGGCTACACCAACCTCAGTTTGGGACTTTTGCTGCCAGAAACCCAGGCGACGCCCGCCCATCTGTCCACCTGGTTGGAAGTGGCACGGTGGATACAGACCACGCATGCCCTTGCAACGAGTGTTTCGAGCATTCGGCGGCTCGAGCACCTGCTTACCGATGTGGCTTCTATCGTCAAAACGGTGCATCGGGCTCCTTTGGAAATCGTTTGGGACCACATTGCTCAGCAAATGTGCCATGCATTCGATGCTGATGCTGCGTACTTGCTGCGTTGGGATGCGCAGCGCAATGTGCCTGTGCCTGTGGCGGCTGTTGGACCACTGGCACAACGCTATGCGAGCCTCTCTGTGACGCCACGCCGTCGGACACTCACGGCGTCGGTGTTGAATGCCAACCGCGTGATTGCTGTTGAAGATATTCTCGACTCGCCCTTCATCGAACTGGATGTGGCGTTGTTGTTCCCACAGCGTTCGCTTTTGGGGATGCCCCTGATCCATGAAGAACAGCGTCTTGGGGCTATCTTGCTGGCATGGGATGAACCACGCACATTTTCGGCAGCAACATTGCAAGAAGCCGACATTGTCCGTCATGCGCTCAGCTTCTTTCTGCATCGCGCCCTGATGGAGCAGGAGGTCCAGCGCCGTGTGAGCGAATTGGAGACGGTGCATTCTGCGCATGGCGTCATTGCCACAACGCTGGATTTGGACGAAGCCGTCTGCCAGATTCTGGAACAGGTACAGCAATTGGTGCCTGCCCATGTCTGCATGTTGTTGCTCGAAGATGAATCCGTTGCCAACCAGCGCGTCTTGCGCCTGCTTGCCACCCTGGGCGAAGGCGCGCCACCCGCGGGGCAGCGGTACCCTGTGGATCCCTATCCGCTTTTGCAAAGCATTCTGCAAGATGGTGTGCCCATCACACATGCAACGCACGAGGGCCGAGGACGCGGTGAGGCGCTTCCTTGGCCTGATGCACACTCATGGTTGGGTGTCCCGCTCATTCTGGAAGGGTACGTGCGTGGGGTATTGGCGGTCTATCGTCGGGATGCATTTGCCTTTTCCAGTTCGCATGTGCGCATGCTGACGACATTTGCCCGACAGGCTGCGACTGTGCTCGAAAATGCCCGCCTCTATTCTGAGTTGCGGCGCCGCGCCGACATGCTCGAACGCCTCTACCGGGCTGCCGAAGATTTGGTAGCCAAACGTGCCCCGCACGAAATTCTACAACGCCTTGCACATCACCTCATCGAGACCGTGCATTGTGTGAGCTGCCATATTGGGGTTCTCGAAGGGACATCCATTCATTTGATAGCCGAAGTCGCCCGTGATGGGTTTCAGCCAAAAACTTCGCTGCTTGGGCGAACATTCCCACTAGCGGAGTTGCCGCTGCTGCAACACACGGTCGAAACGTTCACCATCCGCGTTGTCTCGTTCGGCGACAAGACTTTGTCGCCGCGCGAACGACGTGCCTTCGAGCGCTTTGGTGTCAAACATGCATTGCTGGTTCCCGTGTGGGGGCAGGAACAACCGCTGGGGGTTGCGGTTCTGCATTTCATCGAACCACCAAGCCACTTGAACAACGATGCCCTTTCACTTTTGCGTAGCCTGGCGAACTACACGGGGGTTGTGCTTACCAATGTGCGCTACTACGAGCAAGAGCAACGTCGCGCGCAACAGTTGGAAGCGCTCTACAAAGCTACCGCCTCTTTGCTGGGCACACTCGATCTGGACGAATTGCTGGACGAAATCCTAGGGGCGGCCATGCGGGCGATCCCAAATGCCGAAAAGGGTACCTTGGCATTGAAGGACGAAGATGGCCATTTGCGGGTGCGGGCTGTGCGTGGGTATGAAGACACCGCCGTCCAAAACATGGTTTTGCCAGAGACGGGGTATGCTGCCAAATCAGCTCGCGATGTCCTTTCCTTGTTGGTTGAAGATGTGGATGCGGTTGAAGACATTTTTTACGATGGCGACGTGCCCGAAGTACAAGCCATCAAATCGGGCATTGTCGTGCCGCTGGTGTATGGCGATCGCGTGTATGGCATCATCTCGTTGGATGCGACACGTCCAGCAGCATTCAGCCGCGATGATTTGGACATGCTGCGAACGTTTGCCATCACCGCCACAGCAGCAATTCACAACGCGTTGTTGTACGCCGATGCTCACCAAATGGCGCTGACTGACGACCTGACACAGGTGTGGAATCGGCGTGGCTTTTTCGAGATTGCGAAGCGTGAGTTTCGGCGAGCGCAGCGATATGGGCGGCCATTGAGCTTGTTCATGCTGGATTTGGATTACTTCAAGCTGGTGAACGATACGTATGGTCATTTTGTTGGTGACCAGGTGCTGGCACGATTTGCACATACTATCGCCAGCCATGTGCGTGAAGTGGATATCGTGGGGCGATATGGTGGCGAAGAATTTATGGTGCTCATGCCCGAAGCGTCATTCGACCAGGCAGTGCGTGCAGCGGAACGCATTCGCGCGGCGATCGAGCGCACACGTTTTGAGACCGATGTTGGGCGAATTTGGGTGACGGCGAGTATTGGCGTGGCAACATTGCGTGCAGATGACAGGACATTCGAAGATTTGTTGCGGCGGGCTGATGCCGCGCTCTATGTTGCCAAAGAAGAAGGACGCAACCGCGTGGCGTGGAGCGAATGAGCAATGGTGGATGCACAACAGAAAACAGCCCCACATGTGGGACTGTTTTCTATTCAGCCGACTTTGACAGCACTGGGAGGCGGCGTAAAACCTTCGGGCCATTTGGTGTTGCTGTTGTAGCGAGCACCGCGCAATGTTGCGCCTGTGAGAATCGCATTCGTCAAGTCGGCGTCTGTCAGGTCTGCCCAGCGCAGGGACGCATTGGTGAAATTGGCACTGTTCAAGCGGGCTTTGTGGAGAATAGCCCCCGACAGATTGGCATGGCTAAAATCAGCACCCTGGGCCGATGCATTGTTGAGACTTGCTCCGACAAGGTGTGCACGCACCAATTTGGCATTGTTGAGCAGCGCGTGGTCGAGGATAGCACCGCGCAAATCAGCCTCGTTCATGTTTGCCTCCTGGAAGTTGGCTGCGGTTGCCACAGCCGTGCTAAGGTTGGCATTTTGCAAGTTGGCACCTTGCAGGTTCGTATGTTGCAGAGATGCTTTGAAGAGAACCGCCATTTGCAAAACAGCACTGCTCAGGTCGGCGTTGTCGA
Source organism: Ardenticatena sp. (assembly GCA_015487975.1). Classification (GTDB taxonomy): domain Bacteria; phylum Chloroflexota; class Anaerolineae; order Ardenticatenales; family Ardenticatenaceae; genus Ardenticatena. Next base: position 39,934 of record WFOS01000050.1, on the reverse strand, counting down.
GAATGGCATGACGCAAATTGGCGGCACTGAAATTGGCGCCCCGGGCGTCCACATCGCGCAAAATGGATTGGAAGAGCCGTGCCCGACGCAGATTCGCCCCAATGAGTTTGGCATCGGTGAAGTTGCATTCGGTGGCAATGGCGGCGTACAAATCGGCTTTGAAGAGCATGGCGCTTTCGAAGTTGGCACCTGTAAGTGTGGCATCCACCAGCACGGTGCCTAACAGCGATGCCCCCTGAAAGTTGGCCTGCTCAAGCGTGCTGCTGCTCAGATTGAGCCCGTCGAGATGTTGATGGCTGAAATCAGGAGTTTGTCCTTCGCCGTAGGCGAGCGTGGCCGCCGAAAGGACCTCCTGTCGCGTGAGGATGACTTTTTCGTCTGCTGGTTTTTCCATATTTGGTTGCGTCATAAGTGCGACCCCAATAATGTTTGGTTGATCAGGCCGGAAAAATGATAACGGAGTTATGATGCCAGGACTATTGGTCATACTAACTACTTGAAATTCTTTTGCCAATAGTACTTCTTTCGTATTTTCAAAACAAATCGGTGCGCACAAGCGGTGAACATAGCGGGAAAAACAAAAACGCCATCGGTGAACCGATGGCGTCTTCGTGGTGGGCGCGAGAGGACTTGAACCTCTGACCTCCCGGATGTGAGCCGGACGCTCTAACCAGCTGAGCTACGCGCCCGTATGCTCCATATGCCGGGGGTGGGACTCGAACCCACAAGGACGTAGTCCACACGATTTTGAGTCGTGCGCGTTTGCCAATTTCGCCACCCCGGCACACCAGAGCGTCCGCGGGAGGATTCGAACCTCCGACCTCAGCCTCCGCAGGGCTGCGCTCTATCCACTGAGCTACGCGGACATGAACATTCCGGCGAATGACCGCGGAGGGACTCGAACCCCCAACCCGCTGATTAAGAGTCAGCTGCTCTCCCAATTGAGCTACGCGGCCACAACCGTGCGCAATGGGGGCGGAGGGATTCGAACCCCCTCAGGCTGTGCCAACGGATTTACAGTCCGCCCCGGCTCTCCAACTCCGGCGCGCCCCCATGTGATGTTTTGCTTTTTGAATGTACGTTCCATCCTCTCTTGACAGCGCGGGAGTATAGCATAGCCCTGTATTTGTGTCAAATGCTCATTTTCGAACAGCGCCAGAGTGAAAAGTATGCCGGCTAAGCGCAAGAAACGGCGTAGGTGGCGCTTTGCACGGCGCCAGCGGGCAGGTGCAGGCGTTCGACGAGGGTAGCAAGATGCGCAACGTCTCCTGTAGTGGCGTAGGTGATGTGACCATTCCGAGGTGTACCCGGATGGCGGAGATGGTGTTCATCGAGGACACGGGCAACCTGGCGGGCAACCGCTTCGCCAGCGTCCACAAGATGCACCGTGGGGCCAACCACACGGCGAATGAGGGCTTCGAGATAGGGGTAGTGCGTGCATCCCAACACGATGTGGTCAGCATTGGCATTGAGCATGGGGGTCAAGTAGGTGCGAAGGAGTGCGAGCGTTTTGGGGCTATCAAGCTCGCCTTTTTCGATGTGTTCGACGAGGCCGTGGCAGACTTGTTGCAACAGTTGCACACCTTGCGCCCATTCTTGCACCACTTCTTGCAGCAGTTCCCCTTGCATGGTGGCGGGGGTTGCCATCAAGCCGACAACGCCGCTTTTGCTCTGGCGTGCCGCTGGTTTGACAGCGGGCACCATGCCAACGAAGGGCACGTTGGGGTATTCACGACGGAGCCAGCGGAGGGCGGCAGCACTGGCAGTGTTGCAGGCAACGACGATGACTTTTGCACCTTGTGCCAGCAACCATTCCGTGGCGGCTTGTGCCAGCAGGCGGATTTCCTCGCGTGGACGGGGGCCATACGGCACATGCGCCTGATCGGCAAGGTAGAGGATGTCTTCGGCGGGCAAGAGGCGGTGGACGTGGCGGAGCACTGTGCCGCCGCCAATGCCACTGTCGAACATGCCGATCGGGCCGCGTGCGTTCGTCACCTTCGACTCCTGCATGAGAGTGGCTCAAGCGGAAAGCCGTATGGATGTGTCGTCTGGTACTGTGGTGGCCTGTTTGCGAGCGCGATATTCGGCCGCCGCCTGGACGAAGCGTGTGAAAAGCCGCCGCATACGTGGGTCGGTTTCAACCATCTCTTCGGGATGCCATTGGACACCAATCAGGAAGTGCTCATCAGCCGATTCGATCGCTTCGATGAGTCCATCGGGGGCATAGGCGCTTGGCACCAGTCCACGCCCCAATGTCTTGATGCCCTGATGGTGCATACTGTTCACTTTGAGGCGTGGCACGCCGAAGAGACGATGCAAGCGGGTCCCAGGGACAGTTTCGATGCTGTGTGAAAGCAAGGTGCGGGGATAGCGGGTTGGAAAGTAATCATGTTTGATGGCTTGGGGATACTGAAAGTTCAAATCCTGGTAGAGTGTGCCGCCCATCGCAACGTTGATGATTTGAAAGCCACGGCAAATGGCCAGAACGGGTTTGCGATCTTCGATCGCCCAGCGTGCCAGCGTCAACTCCACGTCGTCGCGGGCAAGGTCACTTTCGCCGCACAGATGGTGACGGGCTTCGCCGTAGGCGGAAGGGTCAATGTCCAACCCCCCTGCCAGGAAAAGGCCGTCCATTTGGTCGTAAATGGCACGCAGCGTTGCATGGTCGCCCTGGAGTGCTGGAATGAGCCAGGGAATGCCACCAAAGCGCGTGAGGGTATGCACATATTGCTGGCTCATTACCCAGGCGCGTGGCGTGGTTGTCGAGGCGTCTTGCGTTTGTGTTGGAATACCAATCACGGCGTGTACGGACTGCATATGTTCCTCCAAAATCCCCAAGCCAACCAGTATGCGTGTATGTGGTAGGGTGCCGAAGTATAACATTGGTGTTTTGTGTGTCAATAGGACGTTAGATGGATGAGGGGATGCACAAGGGGAGAGCGGCCTTGTCCCCTCTCTCTTGTTCCCCAAGGTCACTTTTGTTACCGCGTTGCCTATTTCGCCTGTTTGCGAACGTTTAGTCAGATGCAGCCCAACTTCCCCAAACGTATTGGAGTGATGCTATGCCAGCGCAATCGTTCATGAATTTCGATTTACTGCTGACCACTGAGGGCGAAACGCTGGATACGCGAGTGCTTGATTCGCCTGTTGGGGAAGCACGTGCTTCCGCTCCCATGCCCCGCGAGGTGTTTGCGCCAGACGTGCTACTGCAAGAAATCGGCCGTCCCCAGCGCGGGCTGATCCTCACCCCCACAGCCTCGGCAGACGTGTCGCCGGAAACGATTGTGCGCAAGGTTGGGGAACGGCTCTTCGATGTGGTATTTAGCGGCGATGTGGCGACGTTGTGGCGGCGTAGCCTGGATGCTGCCCGCCGCAATGAGCAGGGCATCCGGGTGCGCTTGCGCTTGGAGACCCCTTCTCTCCATGCGTTGCCGTGGGAATTGCTCTATGACCCACAGCAAGGCGCGTTCCTTGCCGTTTCGACATACACGCCACTGGTGCGCTATTTGAATATTCCCCAAGCTGTGCACGCCACTCGTGTGGATGAGACAGTGCGCATGTTGGTCATCATTGCTGCTCCTCGCGGCACGCCCCCGCTGGATGTGGAACGCGAGTGGCACGACATTCGCACAGCACTTGCCCCACTGGTTGAACATGGACGGTTGGTGCTCGAGCAGTTGATGCCACCTACCCCTGCCGCACTGCAAGCAGCGTTGCGGCATGGAAGCTATCACATTATCCACTTCATCGGGCATGGTAATTTCGACGGGGCGCATGGGGTGTTGCTCTTCGAGGATGAGCAGGGTGAAGCACGTCCGCTCAACGCCGAACGCCTGACGGTCCTGCTGGGGGACGAACTCGACGCGTTGCGGCTGGTGGTGCTCAATGCATGCCGTGGCGCACAAACTGCTGATGCCAATCTGTTCGCAGGCGTGGCGCAACAACTTGTACGACGTGGTGTGCCGGCGGTGATTGCCATGCAATTTGCCATTACTGACGCCGCAGCGCTGACGTTTGCTCGTGCATTCTACACGGCACTGGTGGATACAGGGCAAGTAGACCACGCGCTCGCCGAAGCCCGAAAGGCCATCTACGTGGTCGATGGCAATCCGCTCGAATGGGCAACGCCGGTGCTTTTCATGCGTGATAGCGACGGACGCTTGTTTGGGATTGAAAATGCAACCGAGGAAGTGACGACGGATACCACACGTACACCAGCTGACCCTTCTGTCGTGATCCAGGGTAGCGTTATGGGGAGTGTCATCAACATCGGCAATCAGAACACCATCATGACCCACACCACCCCACCCACGCCGCCAACCTCGCCTGACATGGCCAATGTGGCACAACGCCACTGGCTTCGTCTGCAAATGGCAGCCCAGCGTGGACGATTGGTGCTTGTCGTCGGTGGAGATGCACCCACCATCTTGACGGGCATACCATCGCGTGTTGACCTGGCACGGGCACTAGCAGCCCAGTATGGCCTACCGCCTGAGGACTCGCTTGCCACGGTTGCCCAGCAAGTGATGCAGAACCAGAACCGCTTTGCCTTCACCGAATTTCTCATCGATGCCCTTTCGGCTGTACCAGTGCCGCCGGCGCCCCTCTATGCCGCTATTGCCGACCTGATAGCACGTGGACGGGTGCGTCATCTGGTGACGTTCACCTACGACCTGGCCTTGCAGCGGGCTGTGCAGGCGCGCGGCGTGGCGTGCAATGTGGTTGTGGATGATACGACCCTCACCTTTGCCAACCCCGACCGCCCTACACTCTATCACCTGCTTGGCACGATCGACCGCCCTGAAACGCTCCTTGTGACCGAACAAGACCTCAACGCGCTCATCCGTGGCCGCAACAAACCCGACGTGCTCGACGAAGTAGGGCGGCTTCTCAAACGCAACGATGTGCTGACCGTGGGGCTTCTCCCCACAGATTCCTTCTGGCTAGCGCTTTTGGATGAAGTCGCGGGGACACGTTTTCGGCGACCTGCGTTTGCAGTCTGGCCATCGTTGTCATCAGCCGCTCTCCAATCGTTGGCGAGCAACCGCCATTTGCATGTCTTGGAGACCGATCCTATTGCCTTGCTGCGCCGTTTGCAGAGGGAATCCAGATGACGAGTCCGTTGATTGACCAACTGGCCACGCTTTTGTGGCAAGACAATGTGGTCTTCGTTGTTGGCACGGGCTTGCATGGACAAGGCAAACATGCCCTCGATCAACAGATCGCTGCATACCTGGCGCAAACGTTCGCCATCGGCCCACCAGACCGCCCGTTGAGCCTGGTGGCACGCGACGTAGAAGTGCAAATTGGGCGTGCTGCCCTGCTCAGTGCCTTGCGCGATGCCTTGCAAACGCTCACGCCCCACCCCGCTGCTGTGCACCAGTTGTTGGCCGACGCCTTGCCCCCCTTTGCCAAAGTTGTGACGACGCGCTTCGACCGTGTGTTGGAAACTGCTCTCGACCAATTTGGGAAAGCCTATGTGCGCATTCGCCGCGACACTGATTTGCCTTTCTTCGATGAATCGCGCATTGCCATCATCAAATTGCAGGGTGATATCGAAGACCCCGATCACCTCTGTATCACCGACGATGACGTGCGCCGCTTCTTGCGCACGATGAGCGCCTTGCATGATGTGGTGCGTGCCTATTTCGCTACCAAAACGCTCCTGTTTGTGGGATACAATCTCGAACACCCCATCGTGCGCGACATGTTCGACCAGATCGAAGACCTCGTAGGGCAGTTTCGGCGTCCCGCCTTCGCCCTGGTGCCCCGCTTGCCTGCTGAAAACGAAGTGGCCTACTGGCAGCGGCGCAACGTCATGCTGGTCGAAACCGACTTGCAGACCTTCTTCGAGCGCCTGACCTCGACGGTGAAACGTTTGCAAGCCCAGCCTGTCGAACCATCCCCCAATCCGCTGGAAAGCCGTATTCCACTTGTGCGCCCCGAACGCCCCTACAAAGCCCTGGATAGTTTTAGCCAGAACGATGCCGCCATTTTTGCTGGGCGGCAGGAAGAGAGCCGCCGCCTGACGCATCGCATTCTGGCGCGGCGGCATGTCGTGCTCTATGGCAGTTCGGGCAGTGGCAAAACCAGCTTGCTCATGGCGGGCGTTGCGCCACGGTTGGCCGCCTTGCGGGCGCTCTTGGTTGCCGCCACACCTTATCCCACACACTCGCTCACGCAGGTGCTGGGGGCGGCCTTGCGGCAAGAAGCGACCACCCTCGACGTGCCTTTTACCGACACAGATGACCTGGCAGCGCTTGTTCGGCGCCTGCAACAGGCGCTTGAAGGGCCTGTGGTGCTGGTCTTGGACCAGTTCGAGCAGTTTTTTGCGCACGTACCGGCGGCTGAACAGCCTGCCCAGTTGGCTGATGTGATGACCCTGGTGGCAGACCGCACGTTGGACCTGCGCTTGGTTTTCGTGTTGCGTGAAGAGTTTGTGGGACACCTCGATGCCTGGCGAGAGGCTTTTCCCACATTGCTGGATGTGCGCTTTTATCTCACCCCGCTCAACCGCGAAACCGCCCGTTTGGCGCTGGAAGAACCGGCTGCCCTGTTTGGTGTGACGTGGAAGCCAGCGCTCTTGGAACGGCTCCTCGACGACCTGACGGATGAAAATGGCCGCGTCGCGCCACCGCACCTGCAAATTGTGGCCGATGCCCTCTACCGTGCAGTGGTTGAAGCCCAAGGGCGCACTACCCTGAATGTGGATGACTTGGAAGCGCTGGGTGGCACTGGCGCCCTGCTTGGACACTATCTGGATGATGCCATTGCGACCTTTCCCACAGCAGAACAGCCCCAAGTGCGCACGTTGTTGGGCTTGCTGGTGGGAAGCAGTGGTCTCAAAGCGCGTGTGGCACTCGATGACCTGGCACGTGCCGCCGACATGACAGTGGATGATGCCACGCGCCTGCTTGAGCAGCTTGTGGCGCTGCGTCTGGTTCGACGCTACGAGACGCCCACAGGCGTTCAGTACGAATTGACGCACGACTACCTGGCGGCCCATATTACCCGCTGGCTCGGTGAAGCGTTTTGGGCAGCGCAAAAAGCCCGCGAGATTTTGCGCACTGCTGTTCGTGAGTGGCGCGACCGTGGACGGCTACTTCCCCCGGACGATTTGGCGCTCATCGAACGCCACCGCACACGTTTGCGGTTTAGCCCCGATGAGCAGACGCTCTGTTTTGCCAGTGCGATTGCCTACGGCGAACCGCCAGCCGACAGATTGCCGCCCGATGTGCAAGGGGCGGTCTTGGTGCGTTTATTGGAACATGCCGAACCCTTTGTGCGTGCACGCGCTGCACTGGCAGTGGCACGTCTGGCTGTTGAGACGTACACAACCCATTTGCCCCGCCTGGCACTTGACGACCCTAATGCGGAGGTGCGCCAAGCGGCCGTCCAAGCCATTGCCACACTTCCGCCCCCCTTGCTCCAACAAGCAGTTACGCCCCTGGTAGGTGCATCGCAGGCCAATCATCCATATGCCGACGCGGCTATCTACCAGCTGCGCGACATGCAACCGCTGGTAGAACCGCTATTGCCTGCGGCCATGCGTGCCCGCGTGCGGCGTGCTGTCTGGCAGCGGCGCTGGACGCGACGGCGTGATTTCATCGCCGCCCAAACCTTGCATGCGGCACGCTGGGGAGCGCTCGTGGGGGGCGTGTTGATAGGTATGCTGACCATGTTTTCGATGGCGCAGCAGGGTGTGCAGGGCGGGACATTGCTGGCAACGGCGTTCGTCGGTTTGCTGGTGGGCGGCATGTTGGGCGCTCTTGCGGGGGCTCTGCCGCGTTTCGTGGGGGTGTTGATGCGCGAGTTGGGTGATGGCGCGTGGGCGCAGCGAGCACGTGCAGTGATGCTGACCTTGTATGGTCTCTGTGGTGCGCTCGCGTTGTGGCTTGTGTGGCTGGTATTGCGCTGAAAGGCGTGGAAGGAGTAGTGCGATGCGAAAGATGTGGGTGATCGTTTTGATGATGCTGCTTTCTGCATGTGGGGGGGAAGGTACAGGTGTGCAAACGCCAATGCGCGAGACACCAGCTGGAAACGTAGAAGGAGGGCAGGCCAACCTGGAAACCCTGCTCGACAACGCATTTGTGATACGTGCGACTGCTCGCACGCCTGTTCCTGCACAACAAACAAGAACGGTACAGGTGGGCGAAGGGGTGGATGTGGACGAACAAGGGCGTGCCCTGCTGCGTTTTGGTGATTTGGTTACCGCCGATATTACCCGCGACGGCGAGCTCCATATCAAGCAACTTTCTGCTGATGAGCGATCTGCGATTGCCAATTTTGTGCTGGTGGCTGGCGCCGTCTTGTTCGATTTCGATCCCGATGCTGCGTTGCAAGAACGCTTGCTTGTGGTAGAAAGCGCGTTCGACAACGGGCAGATCGCTGTGGTACAGGCCACCGGCACGCGCTTTTTGGTGGTGCGCGAACAAGAAGCCCCGTTGGTGTGGGTCATTGGGTTGGATGCTACCGAGGACGATCTGGCGATCATGGCAGATGGCGTGACGAAGCCGGTGCCGGCGGGCATGGCACGTTGGGTGGCGCCTCTGGATGAACCAAGCCCTGGCATTCAGGCGGATATGCAAGCCGTCCAACGCTGGATTGAACTCGCACAGACTGGTCAACCCGTCCGTGAAGTAGGCGAAGTGGTCTGGGCGTTCGCCGATATCGTCAGCAATCTGGCGCCGTTACAAACGCTCCCCCCACCGGGCGACCCATTCATCCTCGAAGGTGTACGATTGATGTTGGGCGAAGGTGGGAGATATGCGCTTGAAGATTGCAACCGTGACGGCAACCCCGATATCGCCGTGCAAAAGGGCGAGATCTTTTTCGATTTTCGCGCTGTGTTAGCACGTGTGGAATCGCTGGACCTGATGATCTTCAATAGAGCTGGCCCAGATACAGGCATGCTCATCGTGTTCGACCCCGCGCGTAAGGAAATTCAACGTCTGTTCGTGCAATCACAGGTGGGGGAAATCGAGGTGTTGAGCAGCCGAGCGCCTGTACCCTATCACTATGCTACCTTGCGTTTGGAAGATGGGTGTTTCCTGGGATTTAGCATCACACCACCGCTGCCAAATGGTGAGCCGGCACCACCCCGTGCCCCCGAAGCGCTCGAAGTCCAACCGTTTTGCGAAACGCGCGTGGCTTTGCGTTTACGATCTGCTCCCAGCCTCGAGGCAGACGTGATCACGACGTTGTCTCCAGGGACGAAATTTACGCCATTGGGGCGTCTTTCTGGCGACCGCTGGCTCCTTGTTGCCACTGAAACAGAGAGAGAAGCCTGGCTGTTTGGCAGCTCCGACTATGTGACGTGCGTGGGATACAAGATAGATGCATTGCCTCTGGTGGAGCCAACACCATCCCCCACGCCGGCTTCCTTGCCCGATTTGGCTATTTGGGTGGATGATTTCAAAGAGGCATGTACTGAAAAGCCAGAGCAATGCCAGATAACGGTGTATGCCTTGCTTTACAACACCGGCGCGACACGTGTGGACGACGTCGAAGTTCAGGCGAGTGCAGACCCTGATGCCTTCCTGGACACCATCATCGAGGAGTTGCCGCCCAGCCCAAATGGCCTTTTTTGGGAATTTGTGTTGCCGCCTGTGGACGGCTCTTGCTACGATCCTGATTGCACGATTTGTCTGGTGATTGATCCCTACGATGACATTGCGGAAAGCAACGAGGAAAACAACAAAGTATGCCAGACGTGGCAGAGGTAGCACAGAAGGGCGAGGCAACAAGAGGAAGACCTGTCGAGCCTTCGTGGCCTGACAGGTCTTCTCATCTCAGTGGTAGCCGAGATTGTCGAGCACATCTTCGGGAGCTTGCCCCACAAACAGCTCGAATGAGTACGAACCATCGGCATTGCGATCCACAATCAACTCATTCGCTTCGGGAATGACGCAATGCTTGCTTCCCCCGACGCCCCCCAGCATTTCCTGATACGCCCCGACGGCGAAGAACCCGATGTACAGATCCTCGGTTTCCAAGGGAAGCCAGAGCTCGGCTTCGCTTCCCTTGGGGGGATACACATCGTCGCTGTCACAGGTCAGGCCGCCGAGTTGCACGCGGCGGAAGGGTTTGTCCAGATGGTTGAGTGGCAAGACGATGAAGTGTTCCCCCAACGCCCAGGTGTCGGGGAACGACGACATAATCGAACCATCGATAATGTACCACGGGAGTGGCGAGTTATTATCCTTTACCAGAAGCACACGGAACAGGTGCGCGCCGTGTTCGGCTACGGTATAGCGCCCCATTTCACCCATGATGTCGGGTTCGGGGATGTTGTAGCGGGCGCAGAGGACCTGAATGGCTTGCAGTAGCCGAATGGCGAATTCGTAGTAATCGAAGTTGAAATCCAGTGTCAAGCCCACAGGGACCCCACCGCCAAAGTCGAAAATCGTCAGTGTGGGAAATTCTTCGTGCAGTTGCGCAAACACTTCTAGTGGAGGGGTAAGCCGCTCGACAAAATCTTTTGGGTCGGTGAGCTGGCTGCCGACCATGCCATGGTAGAGCCGCAAGGTGAGGTTGGGGGATTGCGCAATCATCTCGGCGGCATCCCAAATTTCGCCAATCGTCAACCCAAAGCGGGAATTGGCAAAATCCATGGCGGCAACGTTGGCGTGTTTGCCATAGGATTTCTGGCGCAAGCCCACCTCGAATGGCAACCCCGATTCGATGAGCGGGGGCAATTCAGCCAGGTTCTCGATCACAGGAATAATGCGGTACTCAGGGTATTCGCGTTTGAGCTGAATGAGATTGCGTGAATAGGGCATACCCGCCATCTTGAAGCCATTGGCGATGATCATCTGGTCGGAGGTGATATGGCCCCGCTGAATCATCAGGCGCACGATGTCCACATCCACAGTGGACGACATTTCGTGGTGAATACCTGTGCCCAGTGTTGTGCGAATGACCTCTTCGGCAGCGTTGGCTTTCGAGGCATAGGCGTAGTGAAAGCGCCCAGTGTATTCTTGTTCAACAATGGCTTGGGCGAAAACGTCTTGCAGGGAGCGGATTTTATCGCGAATTTTCGGCAAATAGACCAGTTCCAGCGGGCTAGCGAGCGGCACCCCCAATGGGCTGTCGCCATTCCCAAGAAAGAGCCCCGCCAGGTCCAGGTCTTCGTAGAACAGATGCCCATTGCGCACGTGCAGATAGTCGTTGAAACGGTAGCCGTCGGGAACAGGCTCAGGTGATTCCCATCCGATGATTGGTATCACGTTCATGGATGCTCCTCATGTGCTCGGACTTCGGGTTCTTGGTAGATTTCTTGTAGGCTCTCGTTGACCGCATCGAGCCATTGAATTTGTGCTTCGATTTCCTCGCGCAGATGTGCCGTTTCGATCTGGTCGGTTTCGCTTGCCCCCACCAGTTGCGCTTGCCCGTAGACGGTCGCGAGCGCTGTCAAACTTTCCTGAATTTGCAGGTCGGCACGCTTCATGCGGGCGTCGAGTTCTTGCAAGGCACGCCATTGGGCTTGCTTGCTTTCCAGCAGGCGCGCGATGTCGCGCCGAATGGCGGGGTCTTGCTCGGTGCGCAAGCGTTCTTGTAGTGTTTCGATTTCGCGCGGTACGGATTCACGTTCGCGGGCGATGAGTGCATCATGGCGATAGGCATCTAGCCGCAGCGCCAGGCGGTAGATGTGGGCCAGCCAGTCACCCAGGGTGGTGGCTGTTTCTTCCAGAGCGTTTTGCGCCAGTGCGTAGCGCGGATCACGGGCGGCTTGTTCGATATAGCGTTGATAGGTAAGGGCTTTCTCCACAGCGGCTTGCAAGTCGGGTGATTGCAGACGATTGGGGTCGAAAAGGTCTTCGAAGAGTTGGAGCAAGAGGCGGGCATTGGCTTCGCGGTCGCGCAGGCTGGCAACGATCATGGTTCCCATGCCCAGTGCCCCGAAGAGCGGCCATCCCCAGACAGGCCAGAAACTGAACGGGTGAGGGAGAAAGACGCTCAGGAGCAGGGTTCCTGCCAGAATGACGGCGTTCTCCCAGCGAAAAAAGGCGTATTGCCACACGGCACGCCGCAATTGGCGTTGGAGTTCGGCACGCACGGGAACGGGTTGTGCTGGCTTGTTCAGGCTCATGAGGTGTTTCCCCCTATTGAAATACGCCGCCAGATGGAAGCGGCGCTGCAATGCGCAATGTTTGCCGTATGTACGGATGCCCGTGCCGGAGTGTGGCGAATGTCAATTATAAAACGTTCACAGGCTTCTATCAAAAAGGTGCGAGTCTATTGTTCGTGTGGGTGTGATGCGTGGCAAAGAAAAACCCCCCACCGTACAGTGGGGGGATCGCACGCCCAAAGGGGTTAGATGTCCAGGTTGCGTACTTCACGAGCATGCGTCTGGATGAAGCGGCGGCGAGGCGGTACCGCACTTCCCATCAGCATGCTGAACGTTTTGTCTGCCTGGACGGCGTCTTCGATGGCGACCTGCAACAGGATGCGGTTTTCGGGATTCATGGTGGTTTCCCACAGTTGTTCGGGGTTCATCTCACCCAACCCCTTGTAGCGTTGAATGGTGACCTTTTGCCCGTCTAGTTTTTCGAGAATCTCCTCTTTTTCCTCTTCCGAGTAGGCGTAGAATGTTTCACGCCCTGCTTGAATCAGGTAGAGTGGCGGCTGCGCAATGTACAGATGCCCTTCTTCGATGAGTTGCGGCATGTAGCGGAAGAAGAAGGTCAGCAACAAGGTGCGGATGTGCGCTCCATCCACATCGGCATCAGCCATGAGGATGATACGCCCATATCGCAGGTTCGAGATGTCGAAATCTTCCCCAATGCCACACCCCAACGCCGAGATGAGCGCTTGCACTTCTTTGTTGTCCAGCACACGGTTGAGGCGGGCTTTTTCGACATTGAGAATTTTCCCGCGCAGTGGCAAAATCGCCTGATAGCGACGGTCGCGGGCCTGTTTGGCGGAACCGCCTGCCGAATCCCCCTCGACGATGTACAGTTCCGTCTTCGAGGGATCGCGTTCGGAACAGTCAGCCAGTTTGCCTGGGAGCGTGAGGCTTTCCAGGGCGCTCTTGCGCACCACCATTTCGCGGGCTTTGCGGGCGGCTTCGCGTGCCCGTGCCGACGTGAGAATCTTGTTCAAAATGGCTTTGGCTTCGCGTGGGTGTTCGTCCAGCCACTGGGAAAGCGTCTCGTTGGTAACGCTTTCCACCGCCCCTTTGACTTCGGGGTTGTTCAGTTTGATTTTGGTTTGGGCTTCGAACTGCGGGTCGCGCAATTTGACGCTGATGATCGCTGTCAGTCCTTCGCGCACGTCTTCGCCCGAGAAGTTGGCATCTTTGTCTTTCAGAATGCCTTGCTTACGGGCATAGTCGTTGATGGTGCGTGTCAGCGCCGAACGAAAGCCTGTCAGATGGGTGCCGCCTTCCACCGTGTTGATGTTATTAGCGAACGAGAAAACCGATTCGGTGTAGCTATCGGTGTATTGCAGTGCCACCTCGACGACCATGTCATCGACTTCTTTGTTGGCGTAAATCGGTTCGTGCAGCACTTTACGGTCGCGGTTCATGTAGCGCACGAACGAGACGATACCGCCCTCGAAGTAGTAGGTGGCTTCCTGGTCTTCGCGTTCATCGAGAATGGTGATTTTCAACCCAGGTGTCAGGAACGCCATTTCGCGCAGGCGCTGTGCCAGTACCGAGAACTTGTAATCGGCGTTGGCATCGAAAATTTCGGGGTCTCGTAGCCAGCGCACCGTGGTGCCCGTGTCATTGGGATCGCATTCGCCGATGACTTCGACGGGTGTGACAGGGACGCCGCGCTCATAGCGCTGGCGATAGACCTTGCCATCGCGCTTGACGATGGCTTCCAGCCAGGCGCTGACGGCGTTGACGGCTGACACGCCAATACCGTGCAATCCCCCAGAGACCTTGTAGCCGCCTGTGCCAAATTTCCCCCCCGCGTGGAGCGTTGTCATCACCACTTCCAGTGCGGGGCGGCCTTCGGTTGGGTGAATGTCCACAGGAATACCGCGCCCATTGTCGGTGACGGTGACGACACTCTCTTTATCGATGTGGACGACGATAGTATCGCAAAAACCTGCCAGGGCTTCGTCCACCGAGTTGTCCACCACTTCGAAGACACAATGGTGCAATCCCAATTGCCCCGTGTTCCCGATGTACATGCCAGGACGTCGGCGGACGGCTTCCAGCCCTTTCAGGACGGCAATCTTGGATGCATCATAGCCTTGTGTTTTGTTGGTCACGTCTGCCACCTCTTGTATTGGCTCTTTTCAGTGTGCAGGCACAAAGCGCCCTTCAGAGCGCGCACGTGCCGGTATCTACCATATTATAGCACAAGGGGCGACACGAGGCGAAGAATCGAAAAGGGAGCAATTGAGTTCTGTTGCCTTTCGGCCTACTGTTGGTATAGTGAATGTATGTCCAATCTGAGCCTATACAGAGGAAAACGATGGCCTCGATCGAATCACGCAAGCAAGACCACATTGATATTGTGTTGCAAAAAGATGTGCGTGCCAAAGGTGTGACCACAGGGTTCGAGCGATTCTTCTTCGAGCATGTGGCATTGCCTGAATGCCATCTGGACGAGGTGGATTTGCGTCTGCATGTGTGGGGACGTGACTTACAGGCACCGTTTCTCATCAGCAGTATGACGGGTGGTACCAGCGAGGCGGCGCGTATCAACCTGCACCTGGCGGAAGCCGCACAGGCGTTGGGAATTGCCATGGGGGTTGGTTCTCAACGGGCGGCGCTGGAAGATGACGCGCTCGCCGCGACCTACCGTGTGCGGCACGTGGCCCCCGACATTTTGTTGCTGGCGAATTTTGGCGCTGTCCAGTTGAACGAAGGCTACGGGGTGGATGAAGCGCGGCGTGCGGTTGAAATGATTGAAGCCGACGCGCTCATCCTGCACCTGAACCCCCTGCAAGAGGCGGTTCAGCCTGGCGGCGACCGTGATTGGCGCGGGCTCTATGCCAAAATCGAGGCGCTGGCACGCCAGCTGGATGTGCCCATCGTGGTGAAGGAAGTTGGCAATGGAATCAGTGCCGCCGTGGCAAAGCGCCTGGTCGAGTGTGGTGTTGTGGCAATTGATGTGGCGGGAGCCGGCGGCACCAGTTGGAGTGAGGTTGAAGCCTACCGCCAGCAAGACCCCCTGCGCCGCCATATCGCCCACACGTTTGCCGGGTGGGGGATTCCCACGGCGTTGGCGCTTATGGATGTGCGGGCGGCTGTGCCCTCTGATGTGCTCGTTTTTGCCAGCGGGGGGATCCGCAGCGGTGTGGATGCCGCCAAAGCCATTCGCCTGGGCGCGACGCTGGTGGGAAGTGCGGCGCCATTGCTGCAACCAGCAACCGACCACACGCAAGCCGTGTTCGATACGTTCAGCGCGTATATCCAAGAACTGCGCATCGCGGCGTTTTGTGTGGGGGCAACCTCGCTGGATGCGTTGCGCCGTGCGCCCTTGCGCCGCACCGATACGTGGGAGTACGTGACTGTCTGAACGCACGTGGCTTTGGGAGGACTCTCATGACTGAACGGGCAGTGCATGCCGAGCAGATGGCCGACCTGACGCACGCATTGCAGCGATACGTGCGTGGCGAAGTCCGTTTCGATCAGACGAGCCGCATTCTCTATGCCACCGACGCCAGCATTTACCAGATCATGCCACACGGTGTCGTCATTCCCCGTGATGCCGATGACATTGCCGCGACGATTGCCGTCGCGCGCGAATATGGCGTACCTGTTTTGCCCCGCGGTGCCGGGACGAGCCTGGGGGGGCAGGCAGTTGGGGCGGCCGTGGTCGTGGATACATCGAAGTACATGCATGCGCTGCTCGAAGTTGATGCCGAGGCGCGGACGTGCCGTGTTCAGCCAGGCATGGTGATTGCACACCTCAACCGTGCGCTGGAACCGTATGGGCTGATGTTTGGCCCCGACCCTGCTAGCCTGGACCGTGCGACTGTGGGGGGCGTCATCGGCAACAATTCCACTGGGGCACATTCCATTCTCTATGGCATGACCGCCGACAATATCGTTGCGGCGCGTGCATTGCTGGCCGATGGAACCGAGGCCGCCTTTGCTCCGCTTTCTCTGGATGAAGCGCAGGTGCTCGCGGCGCAGGAGACCCCCGAAGGGCGCCTCTACCGTGCCATGTTGGCGCTTGCCCGCGAATATGGCGAGGATATCGAGCGCGATTTTCCGCGACACTGGCGGCGTTCCAGTGGCTACAACCTGGATCGTCTCTGGCGTGGGGTGCAGAAGGGACGGCTCAACCTGGCTGAGGTGCTCGTTGGTTCCGAAGGCACGCTCGCGTTTGTCACCGAAGCCACGCTCAAACTGGTGCCGCGCCCCAAACAACGGGCGCTGGCGGTGTTGCCATTCGATGACTTCATCCACTCGCTGGAAGCCGTCGTCCCCTTGCTCGAAACAGCCCCCTCGGCGATCGAACTCATCGACCAGTATGTGGTGCGGCTGACACGCAAACAAACGGGCTATTCGCGGGCGCTCGACTGGGTGCAGGGCGATCCCGAATCGGTGCTGTTGGTGGAGTTTTTTGGCGAGACCGAAGCCGAGCTGCAATCGAAGCTCGACCAGATGGAAGCTCGTATGCGGGCGTGGGGGTATCGTGCGCCTATCCTCAAACTCCTCGACCCCGCGGCACAAGCACGGGTCTGGTATGTGCGCAAAGTGGGACTGGGGTTGCTCATGGGGATCAAGGGCGACCACAAGCCCATTCCCTTCGTGGAAGATGTCTCCGTGCCGCCAGAGCACCTGGCCGCCTTCATCGGCCGTTTCCGCCAGATTGTGCGTGACAATGGCACTGATGCTGCGTTTTATGCACATGCCAGCGCGGGCTGTTTGCACTGTCGCCCGCTCATCAACCTGAAAAGCGCCGAAGGGGTGCGCATGATGCGCCGCATTGCCGAGCAGGTGGTAGACCTGGCGCTGGAATTCGGTGGCGCGATGAGCGGTGAGCATGGCGATGGCCTCGCTCGCTCGGAGTTCAATCCACGGGTTTTTGGGCCACGGCTCTATCAAGCCATGCGCGAACTCAAAGCGGCCTGGGATCCCGATCGGCTCTTCAACCCTGGCAAGGTGGTGGATGCTCCACCTATGGACCAGAACTTGCGCTATGGCCCTGAGTATCGGGCACAGGTCCCGCCGACCATGCTCTCGTTCGACGAATTTTTGGGGTTCGACCGTGCGATCGAACAGTGCAATGGTATGGGCGTGTGCCGCAATCTGCACGGGGGTGTCATGTGTCCCTCGTATCGTGCTACCCGTGACGAAAAAGAGACGACCCGCGCACGGGCAAACATGCTTCGCGCCGCCATAAGCGGGCGTTTGCCTGGTGGGCTTGCCAATCCCGATGTCTTCGATGTGTTGGATTTGTGTCTGGAATGCAAAGCCTGCAAAAGTGAATGCCCGTCCAGCGTGGATATGGCGAAACTCAAATACGAGTTTTTGCACCACTACTATCAGCAGCATCGCCGACCCGTGCGAGACTACTTGTTTGGCTACATTCGCACGCTCTACGAGATGGGCGCACCACTGGCTCCCTTGGTCAATGCGGTGATGCGGTCCCCGCTTGCGCGATGGGGGCAAGGTCTCCTTGGCATCGATCCGCAGCGCCGCCTGCCGCCTTTGCACCGTCGCACATTCCGAGAATGGTTTGCCAACCACACACCGCCCGCCGCGGCTGGGGAACAGGGCGAAGTGGTGTTGTACGTGGACACCTTCACCAATTTCAACTATCCACAACAAGGCATAGCGGCTGTGAAGGTGTTGGAAGCCGCAGGGTGGCGTGTGCATCTTGCGCCGAATGTCTGCTGTGGGCGTCCACTGATGAGCAAAGGATTCTTGCCAGCGGCCAAAGCGCGTGCTGTCGCGTTGCTGGATGCGTTCGAGCCGTTGCTGGCGCGAGAGATGCCTGTCGTTGGATTGGAGCCATCATGTTCGTTGACATTGCGTAGCGAAGTGCGCGATTTCTGCCCAGACGATGAGCGCGCACAACGTTTGTTTGAAAAAGCACGACTTTTTGAGGAATTTTTGCATGACACTGATCTTCTCTCTATACTCAGGAAAAGGTTGCGCCCATTTCCTAAGCGCATTGTGCTTCATGTCCATTGCCATCAAAAAGCCGAAAGCGACGCACGTCTGGCACTTTCAGCCCTGCAAAAGATTCCAGAAGCAGATGTGCAGCTGGCAGATGTAACATGCTGTGGTTTGGCAGGGTCGTTTGGTTTCGAAGCGGAACATGCCGATATATCGCGTCGGATTGCACAGATGGGGGTGGCGCAAGCCGTACGCGCTGCTGATGTGGTCGCGGTAACGGGAGTTTCGTGTCGCCAGCAAATTGCAGAGATAAGTGGAATGCAGCCGATGCATGTGGCTGAGGTCCTCGCGGCGGCACTGATGTGATTGATATGCAGGTATCGAGGGAAGTCGGTTTGATAACCACATTTTACGTTTGGGGATCGATTGTATCTGGTATCGGTCTTTTATGGGTAACTGTGCGTGTCTGGCGAAGTATCGCCCCTGTACGCTATGGCGTGGCTTTGCTCCTTGGATTGACCACTTTTCGTATCATAAGTGAAGCCCTCAGCGTGCTCTTGCCGCTTTCTCCTCCCAAACTCTTTCTGGCACATTTGGCCTACATTGGTGAGCGCTTGCTTGTTTATGCATGGCTGGCATTTGTCGCCCAATATACCGAATTTATGCATGGTCGCTGGCGACGCCTCGTCAAGCAGGCCTTCGCTGTGGTGATGGGCGGGGTGGCAGTGCTGTTTGGCGCATTGATCACGTTTGCTCCAACCCTGCTTACCTTCTCTCTGAAGCAACAAGACGGGTATTGGATCTATCTGCCTTCTTTGGCGCCACCGTGGGGAGCTTTGTTGGGATTTTTCGAAAGCTTATTGTTTCTGAGTGGTGTGCTTTGGTTGGTGCGGTTTATCTGGCACCGGCGTCGGCGCATACGCGACGTATTGATGACCTTCCTCTTGCTGACATTTCCCTGGTTGACATTCCAGTTGTGGCGGCTCGACATTTTGCAAACCGGCGCTATCCGTCCCACGGCTTTTGCGTCGATCATTGCTATCGCTGGGTTGGCACTCTACCTCAACCGTACCGCGCTATGGCAGGCACAGTACATTTCCTTGCATCACGTTTCCCAGCATCTGAGCGATGCCATCATCGTAGTGGATGACAATGGGCGTATCCAGGCCCATAACACCGCAGCACGTCCGTTTTTGGGGGTGCCTGATGCAGTCGGTGATTTGCTCGCTGAGCGGGCGCCGCAACTGGCGCAGCTATGGCGCGAACCTTTGGCAAATGGGCAGCAACGACTTTCGTTTGCAGGCCGCATGTACGACGTGCGTATTGTACGCTTGGGACACTGGCTGGTCCCTTTATGGTTGCTGACGCTGGAAGATATTACCCCACATGTGTTGGTGCACCGACGCCTCGAAACAACCGCCCATTTGCTGGCATTGCTGGCCGAAGACGTGCCGCAGAAGGTCTTTTATGCCGCAGTGGTGCAAAAAGTGCGCTATGCTATTGGCCTGGAAGAGGCTGTCTGCCTGATGCTCGAATACGATGAAGAGGCCGAACGAGTGGTTTTGCAGAGCGTGGACGTGGATGACGGAACGCTCGAAAGGTGGCAACACATTTTCGAATCGCCCGAGGAAACATCATTTTCATTTTGGCGGCGTGTGCTAGAACTTGGCAAACCCTTTCCCATTGCCGATATGGCGCTTGTGGAAGAACCGTGGGCGCGGGCTGTGCAAGCATTGGGGTTTTCTCACGCATGGCTCGTTCCTGTTCGAGATTGCCGCATTATCCTTGTCATCGTGGCACGTGAGTCATTGATGACGTCTCGTGATGTGCAGTTTGTGCAAGAAGTGGGCGATATTGTCCGCATCATGCTGCAACAACGTGATGTCCACCAGGCTTTGGAACGAAGCCGTGAGATTGCTGCCCTGGCGGGGCAGGCTGGAGCGACGTTTTTGCGCCAGCCTGCTGGGCGATGGGAAGAGGCCGTTCGGTCATTGCTCACGCACATTCAACAGAAGGCCGGATTTGCGAGCATCTATTTGCTCTCTTTCGAAAGTGCAGCGCCCCCGACGGTGCGGCTTGTCGCGCGGGCATCTCATATCATCTTTCCCAACAGCGAGGCGTCATCGGCACCTCTTTCTGCGTATGGGCTTTCCGAGGACGATGTGGAGAGGCTGAAAGCAGGGCACCCCTCGATGTTCGTGCGTGGTACGGCCCCCCCAGATGCGGAAGTTTTTCTGGCTCGTAAAGGTGGGCAGCTGGTCTACATAGTCCCTGTTTTTGTGCATGGCCAATTGTGGGGGGGACTAGGCGTGTTGGAAAGGCGTACACGTACCTTGCTCCCGGAAGAAACCTACGCCCTGCATACGACAGCGGCCTTGGTTGGTGCTGCCATCGAACGGAGCGAAGAGGAAGAAGCACGTCGCACTCGGATGCGCACATTGCAACTGCTCAATAGCATCACGTTGGATACCTTGCGAGCCCCAACGTTCGATGAGATGCTCGATCGTTTGGCTGAAACGGTGGGGGTCTTGTTCGAAGCTGATGGTGCTTTTGTCACGCTTTGGGACGCAGAGCAGCAGATGCCTGTGCCGGGGGCCGCCTACGGACCGTACAAAGAATCGTATCGCTCGGTACGTGCTATGCCAGGAGAACCAACCATTACCGAGGCGGTGTTGGAAGCCGGTACGCCCATCGTGATTGAGGATGTATTGCATTCCCCTTTGGTGAGTGAACGTCTTGTCCGTATGTTTCCCACCAAAACGGTGCTCGCGCTCCCTCTGATGGCCGAAGGTGAGAGAGTCGGCGCATTGCTCATCAGTTATCATCGCCGTCAACATGTATCAGAAGAGTATGTCGCATTGGGTGAACAGGTCGCCGGACAGGTTGCCTTGGCGATCAAGCACCACCGCCTGCAAAACGAGCTGGCAGTGCGTCTCAAAGAGACTGAACTGTTACGTGAAGCTGCGGCGATGCTGACAGCGAGTCTTGATTTCGAAACGACCGTGCAACGTATCCTGGAAAGTCTGCAAACATTCGTGCCATATCACTCGGCCACTGTGCAATTGCTCAAACACGAACATGGCCACACATTCTTCGAAATCGTTGGCGGGCAGGGCTGGGCGGATGATGCGCTCGTGCGCGGGATTCGTTTTTTGGTGCCTGGGCCCAACCCCAATACGCTGGTATGGCGACGAAAACAGCCTGTACGCATCGATGACGTTTTGAGTGCAGGGTATTTTCTCCCTACTTTCGAATCACAAGCCATTCGTTCCTGGATGGGGGTTCCATTGCTGTTCGAAGGCCAACTCATGGGCATGATCACGCTCGATTACAAGGAAGTTGGGTTTTTTACCCAGGAGCATGAGCGCCTGGTGAGTCTCTTTGCCCAGCATGCCGCCATTGCCCTGCATAACGCCCAATTACACGATACGCAGCAGAAGCGCACACGGGAATTGGAAGCCCTTCATCGAGCGACCCGTTTGCTCTTGCATTCGCTCGATGTTCAGCGCGTGGCTGAAACATTCTTGGATATCTGCCTGGAAGCGGTCCCAACGGCCGAAAAAGGAGCATTGATGGTGCTCGATGAATCAGAGGGAATATTGCGCATGCTGGTGTGTCGCGGGTATCGTGATGAACGTGTGCGCACGTTGACACTCCCCCTGGATGCCCCGTCGTATGCGGCCAAAGCCGTGCGTGAGAGACGGGGCTTTGTCGTCGAAGATGTCTGGGCAGATTATCGCATACGCTATCGGGGACACATTCGCGAAGTGGGGGAAATTCGTTCGGCGGTGGTCGTGCCACTGATGAGCAGAGATGAGATTTTGGGCGTATTTGCCCTGGATGCCACGTACCCACATGCATTTACGGAAGAAGATTTGCGCTTGTTGGAAACGTTTGCGGCAACCGCAGGGTTGGTGATACACAATGCTCAGTTGCACCAGCAAATCGAGCATACGAGTCGCATTGACCCGCTGACTGGTCTGTACAACCGACGCGGCTTTTTCTATCTGGCCGACCACCTGTTGGGGCGCACGGACCGTATGCTGGACGATACGGCCGTGCTCTTGTTCGATATCGACCACTTCAAACAGGTGAACGATACCTTTGGTCACGATGTTGGCGATGAAGTGTTGCGAGAGTTGGCACACCGAGCGCAAACACTCTTGCGCGAGCGTGATGTTGTGGCGCGTTATGGTGGTGAAGAATTTGTCATTCTGTTGACAAACGTTTCACCCGAAATTGCCATGACGGTTGCAGAACGATTGCGCCACCGTATCGGCCATGTGCCGTTCAAGACCTCGGCAGGCAGATTGCCAATCACGGTGAGTATCGGTGTCGCTATGAAACCGGCGCATGGCGGGCCAGTTTCCTTGGCGCAACTCATTACCTGGGCAGACAAGGCGCTCTACGCAGCAAAGAATGCCGGGCGCAACTGCACATTCATGGCGAATGCCCGCGCGGATGAAGAATTACACTTGGAGAAGGTGATCGTCGATTCACCTTTCTAATGCGTGATTACCCTTCAAGTGGTGCGCCTGGCCCCTCTTCAATCCATTCTGCGCCACCTTCCCACACTTCTTTTTTCCAGACTGGCAACGTCTCTTTGGCGCGGTCGATGGCATAGCGACAGGCGGCGAATGCCGTCGCGCGATGGGGGCTACTGATGGCAATCCCAATGCTCGCTTCCCCAATTTCTAGGCGTCCCACACGATGCACCATGGCAACGCCAATCACATCAGGCCAGCGCTCGCGGATTTCAGCCGCAATGCGTTGCATCTGCTTGATGGCGAGTGGTTCGTACGCTTCGTATTCAAGGTATTCTACTTTACGTCCCCCCGTCTGATTCCGCGTCGTCCCCAAAAACGTCAGAACCGCCCCTGCGGATGGATGCTCGACCACATGCCGCAACGCACGCTCATCGATTGGTGTTTCCACAATGGCAAAATAGTGATGAATGTGGTGGTCGCCACCAGCCACCGGGGGAATGAACACAACCTCATCGCCATCGTGCAGCACATGGTCCAGCGGTACATACTCCGCGTTGACCGACCCCACCACGCGATGACGTACCGTGTTCAACGCGGGGTATTGCGCCACCAGTACATCCCATGCGGTTTGCAACGTTGCCCCTTCGGGCAATTCCAGGCTGATTGTCGAAGCCCCTACACGCTCCCGATAACTGGCAAACAAGCGTACCACAATGTTCATCATCCCACCTCATCACACTGGCTTGGCCTTGGCTGTGGATGCCTTCGAGTATATGGGTGTGAGCACACATGGCAAAGTGAAAAATGAGACGTGTCCATTGCCAAGAGACCACATTCGCTTGTGCGTTCTGGCATGGGGGATTTGACAGGAAGCACAGTTTGTATACCCTAAATGAAACTTTGTTTCAATAGAAACTTTGTTTCAATTTTTTGAGGGGATCGTGTATGACGACAGTGGAGCAGACGTTGCAAGCCTTGCGCGACGCTGGTTTGAAGATCACAGCATCCCGGCGGGCGATCATCGAAACGCTGGCCGAAATGAACCGCCATGTCACGGCAGCGGAATTGTTGGAAGCCGTGCAGGCGCGTGTGCCGGAGATTGGCAAAGCATCCGTCTATCGCACGCTTGATGTGCTCGTGCGGCTCAACGTGGTGCAGGCATGCACGTTGGGCAGCACCAGCACCACCTACATTCTCACCACTGCCGGGCATCACCATCATCTTGTCTGTCTGGTCTGTCATCGCACGATTGAAATCGACGAGTGTCTTCTAGATGAAGCAACCGAAGCCATTGGGCGCAAATTTGGTTTTCTGGTGGAAGGGCATTTGGTGGAAGTGTATGGCAAGTGCCCCGATTGTATGCAAACATCCCCAACACAAACGACATAGCAGGAGGAGCGTTGATGCGTTTTCGCTGGTTCTGGTGGGGTTTGATTGTGGCATCATTGACTGCCTGCACCTCCTCGACGTCGTCCACCTCATCGGCAACGGTCCGAGTTGTGGCCAGCACGTCGATTATCGGCGATGTCGTGCAGCACGTTGCAGGCGAATATCTGGTGGTGGAAACACTCATTCCGCGCGGGCAAGACCCTCACGCATTCGAACCAACACCTCAACTCATGGCAGCGTTGCAGCGTGTTGATGTTATTTTCATCGATGGATTGGGATTGGAAACGGCGCTGGAAAAGGTGCTCGACACACCGGAATTTGCCGACCGCGTGGTCGCTCTAGGTGAGCAGGTGCCGGTGTTGCTGCCTATCGAGGATGATGAACACGCTGCTGAGCGTGAACACGATGAGCATGGGGCATACGACCCCCACGTCTGGCTCGACCCACAAAATGTTGCCGCTTGGGCTGACCAGATTGCCGATACACTGGCGGCACTTGATCCGACACATGCCGACACCTACCGCGCGAATGCTGCTGCGTATCGTCGGCGGCTTGAGGCGTTGGATGCGTGGATTCGTGAGCAGGTGGAGCGGGTGCCGCCAGAGCGCCGTATCCTAGTAACCGACCACGCAGTGCTGGGCTACTACGCGCATGCGTATGGTTTTCAGCAGGTAGCAACGGTTGTTCCCAGTGCCAGCACTTTAGCAGAACCATCAGCACAGGCGCTGAGCCATCTGTACGAAACTATTCGCACCTTCGACGTGCCAGCCATCTTCGTCAGCGAGACGATCGACCGCCGCCTTGTCGAGCAGATTGCCAATGATACCGGCGTGCAGGTTGTCGTCATCTACACGGGCTCGCTTTCAGCAGAAGATGGGCCTGCGCCGACATACGAAGACCTGATGCGCTACAACACGACGGTGATTGTAGACGCCTTGCGTGTAGAGTGAGAAAGGAGTTTCCTATGTCCCTTGCGGTTCAACCACAACCCAGCGCGGATACGCAATCAACCACGCCAGCGGTTGAAGTGGTGCATGTCAGTGTCCATTATGGCACACGTGTTGCCCTGGAAGATGTCTCATTCACCATTGCGCCAGCGGCACGTGTGGCGATTGTGGGGCCCAATGGGGCGGGCAAATCTACGTTGTTGAAAGTGATTGCCGGGCTCATCATCCCCGCTGAGGGGGAAGTTCGTCTGTTTGGGAAGCCCCCACATGCCACACGCGATATTGCCTATGTACCGCAACACAAAGACGTGGACTGGCGATTTCCGCTGACCGTGTACGATGTTGTGATGATGGGACGTACAGCGCACATTGGCCTGCTGCGCCGCCCACGTCGGGAAGACCATGAAGCAGTGCGGCTGGCGCTTGCCGAAGTAGATTTGCTTCACCTGGCAGACCGTCAGATTGGGCAATTGTCGGGCGGTCAGCAGCAGCGTATGTTCATCGCGCGTGCGCTTGCCCAGGAAGCTCGCATTGTCCTGATGGATGAACCGCTCAACGGGCTGGATGTGCCCTCACAACGCACGGTTTTTCGCATTTGGGATATGCTTCGCGAACGTGGGGTGACGCTTTTGGTTGCCACACACGACCTCGACCAGGCAAACACCATGTTCGACATGGTCATGGTGCTCAATCGGCGGCTGCTTGCCTACGGCGTGCCGAGTCTGGTACTGACACCAGGGACGCTGTCGGCGGCGTATGGCCCTCATTTGCACCTTGTACCGGCGGATGATGAGCGTGTGATGGTGGTCAGCGATACCTGTTGTGAAGGAGGCGAGCACGTATGAATCTCATCGAGTGGTTGACCACGCCATTCGCGTACCCGTTTATGGTGCGTGGCATGATCGTCGCACTCATGGTTGGCGTTGTCGCTGCGATCGTAGGAACGTTCGTGGTGTTGCGTGGGATGGCGTTCTTTGGCGATGCGCTGGCGCACACCATTTTGCCCGGCATTGCCGTTGGGTATTTGGTGCATGGTGGCTTGACCGATGGGCTTTTTTGGTGGGCACTTGGCTCCGCTGTGGTGGCTGCACTCGGTATTGGCGCCATCACCGAAAGCGGCGAGATTCGCGAAGATACAGCGATTGGCGTCGTTTTTGCGGGAATGTTTGCCCTGGGCATTGCACTCATTTCGCTTTCTGGCAATTACGCTGTGGATTTGGCACATATTCTCTTTGGAAACGTGCTAGGCGTTTCCATGCGCCAGGTTGTCATGGTGGGGCTGTTTGGTGGTGGCGTTCTGATTGTGATGTTTGCATTCTTCAAAGAATTCGTGCTTCTCTCATTCGACCCGGTTCTGGCGGAAACATTGCGCCTGCCAACCCGCTGGCTGCACTACCTGCTGTTGCTCCTCATTGCCATTACCGTCGTCGTAGCGATTGAGGCGGTTGGTGTTGCCTTGTTGCTTGCCATGCTGATTACGCCTCCCGCAACAGCTACCCTGCTTACGTACCGTTTACCGCGAGTAATTGGCGTGGCAGCGGCGATTGGCGCCTTTTCGGCGGTCGCGGGGCTCTATCTCTCGTTCTATTTCAACATGGCATCTGGGGCAGCCATCGTTCTGGTGGCGACTGCCTGTTTTGTCCTGGCCTTTTTGCTGGCCCCGGCACGTGGCTGGCTCGCTCGACGGCATCGACCCCCCCTTCTTTCCAGGTAAGGCGTCTGGTCTACCAATTGCCACAATAGGAGTGTTCGGATGAAAGTTGCATA
Source organism: Ardenticatena sp. (assembly GCA_015487975.1). Lineage (GTDB taxonomy): Bacteria > Chloroflexota > Anaerolineae > Ardenticatenales > Ardenticatenaceae > Ardenticatena. The sequence goes on along the minus strand of WFOS01000050.1, from coordinate 13,307 downwards.
CGTGTTCGCGATGCTGAAGTCGGCAAGGTAGACGTTAGGCCGTCTTGCTCCATTCTATTTGGTAACACGGGTCTTGTATTCTGGTGGTTGATAATGTAAACTGGGAATGAGTTGGAAAATCGGGAATCTGGAGGGGTTGAGATAACGGGACTGGAAGCCCTGCAATCCGTACAATATGTGACGGTTAAAGGCAATCGCTTTGTGGTTCTCGATGCGGAAGACTGGGAGGCGTTGGTCGAGTGGCTGGAGACCCTTGAAGATTTGGAAATTGCCAGGGAGGCTCTTGTTGCTCTTCGGAACGCGAAGGGGGATCGAGAAAAAGCGGGGTGGCTTCCATGGAAAGAAATGAGGGGAGAGTTGGAGTGAAGTACAAGGTTTATGTACTTCCGCAAGCGTGGAAAGAGATCAAGCGCTTGCCAGGGAATATGCGTCAGCGGGTAAAGCGAGCCATAGATGGGCTGAGTGAGAACCCTCGATCGCCAGGGGCCAGGGAGCGTAAAATTGGATACCTCAAGGTTGCCTGAGATGGATGTGGAATTGAGGCGGCTGCGGATAGAGCGGTGGCGGATCGTGTATGCGATAACGGAGGCGGAGTTGTATGTAGATGTTCTGGCCGTACGCAAACGACCGCCGTACGACTATGGTGATTTAGAGCGGTTGCTGGCTGAATTGCAATGACGGGCACGGGCAAGGGTATCGGATCGCGCCTTGCTTGTGCCGACAGAGAGGGACTTCATGGTCGCTTCCTCACTTCTCAGGCCGTGGTGTTGGATAACCTGGCGCCAAGTTTTACAAACCGACATTTGAGCGCAAAGTGTGTGCACAGCAGAGGCAGTCGGCGACCTATCTTGCCGAGGAAATGAGTGTCGGGCCTCACCCTGGCTGCAGCAGACAGCGGCTACGCCGCTCGCGAAAGCAGGCATGATAAATCATCTCCTTGATGTCTATGTGAGCCGATGTTTTAGTGTACAATGAAGAAAGATATGATGGAGAAAACGATTGTTGTAGATGAACGATTGTTGGACCTGTGTCGCCAATACCAGGTCGCTTCGCTCAAGGTATTTGGCTCGGTGGCTCGTGGCGAAGAGCGTGAAGACAGCGATATAGACATTCTGGTTCAATTTATTCGCCCAGTAAGTTTGCTCACTTTGGTACGGTTTGAGCGAGAACTGAGTACCTTGTTTGGCCGTAAAGTAGACTTGGTTACAGAGCAAGCCCTCAGCCCTTACATTCGAGAAGCGGTGCTATCCAATGCGCGGGGGATTTATGAGCTATCATGATGACGAGATGTACCTGCGGCACATTTATGATGCCACGATGCGGATAGAAGAATATCTCCAGGGCGTGAGTGAAGAGCAGTTTGCGTAAACGACATTGTTACAGGATGGCGTGATTCGGCAGCTGGAGATTATTGGGGAAGCGACTAAACGGTTATCGAAGGACCTGCGACGACAATATTCGGAGATACCCTGGCAGGATATAGCGGGAATGCGAGATAAGTTGATCCATGATTATTTCGGTGTGGATGTGAAAACAGTGTGGCTGACAGCGCAAGAAGATATACCTGAGTTACGGGTACAGATCAAGATGATATTGGATGGCTTTGGGATGGATGTTTGAAATTTCTGGTGCTCGCTAACCCCGTGTGCAGCGGACAGTGGCTACGCCGCACGTGAACGAGGGCAGGATTTCGGCCTACAATCATACGCCTACAAAGGCCGTTGGACGGCGGTACCATGCTGCTGACGCCCCCGTTCGGGCAAATGATTTTGCCCCAGTTGGAAGCCGGTCCCCCCTGGTGTCGAGGTAGCGTGAACAGAACATTCTGCTCATGATGTGCGATATGTGCGCTCTGGAACGACACTTGGCGGAAGGGGCCCCCCGTTGGTGCGATCCCGGTGGGCAAGGACGCATCGAACCGGGCGAAGTGCGCCCTGTCAACACGATAGACGGCGTGCAGGTGGAATGTTTCCCCGATCTGTATGCCGCATTGGCGCCAAACCCACCCGATCAAGTCATCACGCTGTGAAGACAAAACGGGGCAACCCTGCGTCTGTACGCATGCCTGTTTTTATACCAATGGCTCATAGTAAAACCGTGTTCCAAGAGAGCGTTCGAACTGGTTCGGAGATCCAGGACCAATGCGCCAATCGTCGCATGTGCTCTGGATGAGCGGCAAAATCTCCCAAGACAGCGCGCTTCTTCGCTGCAAGGTCTGGATAGGGCCGCCCTTTGACACGACGACGTCTCTCTCGCTCCACAGGATTCGGTTCCGGCAAGGAGGAAGGCTGCTGAACCAACGCGATGCCCAGCGCTCGGACGACCTTGGCGCGGTCTCCTCAGGCACCATCCCATACCACACCTGCGATATGCCCTCGGCGCGCTCTCTTCTTTGTATAGCTGTTTCAGGCTCTCTGCATTTCCTTGCCATTCGATCTGCAATCGCCGTCCACTCATTGGCGTCACCTTCTGCTCCAATGTGATGCTCTCTTTTTGCATCATGCCAATTCTAAACGCAATTGGTATTACATCAGCAAGCGTTTGATGATATTCAGCGTATGCCAGTACGACCGATACAACGGGGTCGGCCAATCACTGGATGGCAGAAGTGGCGGAAAACTGCTGACCCCTGGTTGATCGAAGCGGTTGCCATCCCCTGACCCGTCCCAGATGATGTCCGCTCCTGGCAATCCCACTGATGTCACTTCGGACACCGGGTCGTAGCCATTGTTGACCAGTTCGTTGTCATGCACCCAGTTGAATTCGGGGTTGGGGCCAACGTCGATTTCGTTTTCATCGAATCCCAGCGCCAGGTTGACGATGGCAATGCCCACGCTCTGATTGTCGCGAATGACGTTGTCGAAGATTTCGTTGTGGTCGGCGGCGAGCACAAGCAACCCCGTGCCAGCCGGTGCGAGCGACGCTGTCGAGCCAGCGGGAGCGAAGTTGGGTGTGTTGTTGTGTTCGGAGATGTTGTTGTACACCTTCCCATTGCGTGCTACTTTGGATGTGAGCTGGGGAAGCAGGTCCACAAAGAGCCCCACGGAATTGTCGTACACGTGATTGTCGTACATTTCAAAGCTGTCGGTATTCTCGATTTCGATCCCGATGACATTTCCATACGCCACATTATCCCGCACGATCACATTCTCGCATTGCCCGGCATAAATCCCCGCATCGTCGACGCCGGTTGCTTCGACACGTTCAATCAGAACGTCAGTGCTGTGCACCGGATAGACACCGTAGGTGCCTGTCTTTTCCACATACAGGTCGTGCAGATGCACGCCCCGCACGCCTTCGACCAGGACACCGTTGTCGGTGTAGTTTTTCACCTGGAAGAAAGCCATCTCGAAAGCATTGCCGCTGGCAATCACCCCATCGGCCAATTTGCCTTGCCCATCCAGCACTGGCCATTCTCCATTTTCATTGGGAATGCCAATGAGAGTGATGTTGCTCATGTCGATCACAACCCGCTCGTGATAGACGCCATACGGGACTTCGATACGGTCGCCAGGGCGGGCGCGATCGACGACTGCCTGAATCGTCTCGCCAGGTTGCACACGCAACACACGCGGCAAGCCGCTTTCGACCGGGCCGGGTGGGGCTTTGGCGTTGTAGAGCGCCACAAGGTCGCGGGCAGGATTTTCCAGCCGTGGAACAACCGGTAAGCCGCTGGGCACTTCTGTGGGAATTGGTGGCATGTTCGATTCGTCAGTCAAGGCATAGAGGAACGCGATGAGGTCAGCTTTTTCCTGTTCTGTCAGCTCGAAGCCCTGCACGAAGGGATCGACATTCTCGACGCCATGAGCTCGCCCGCCACCGTTGGCATAAAAATCAATCACCTCTTCGAGGGTCTGGAAGATGCCATTGTGCATGTAGGGCGCGGTCAAAGCGATGTTGCGCAGGGTCGGCACCTTGAACGCCCCATCTTGTCCATCGGGGACAACGCCAGCACGGCCGGGGTCATGGGGGAAGCCGGGCACATCGGGCACACCGATGACACGGAACGTGTCGCTTGCAAACGTCGGTGCGATGTGGCACTCGAAACAGCGCGTGGCTGCGGACCGGAAGAGGGTCAACCCACGGCGTTGGGGTGGGGTGAGCGCGTTCACGTCACCAGCGGCATAGCGGTCGAAGGGGCTCATATTGCTGACCAGCGTGCGCTCGAATGCCGCCAACGCTTTTTGGACATTCTCGACACGCACGGCGGCTTCACCGCCACCAAACGCGGCATCGAACAACGCCACGTAGGCGGGAATGCGCCGTAGTTCTTCCACAAGGGCTTGCTGGTCTTGCACAGCCATTTCGTCGGGATGGGTGAGTGGCACAAGCGCCTGGTCTTCCAGTGCATCAACGCGGCCATCCCAGAAGAAGGTGCGAGCAAAGCCCACGTTCCAGAGTGTGGGAGTGTTGCGAGTCAGTTCCACGCCCCCCGAACGGTTGGGGCCTACGCCTGTGCCACCAGCGCCAATAGCGCGTGGCAAGCCGTCGGCAAACCCGTAATCGGGATGGTGGCAGGTGGCACAAGAGATGTCGTCGTTGGCGGAAAGGATGGGGTCGAAGAAGAGCAGCCGCCCTAATTCGACTTTTTCGGGCGTCGTGGGGTTGTCGGGCGGCTCATTGAGTGGTGGAAATTCGCGTTGTAAGCCGCTGAATGATGGTTCGACACTGCTGGCCCCCGCCCCAGTTGTTTCGGGCACGGGGTCGTGGGGAATGGGAATGAGCGCGGTCGTGCCGCAGTATCCAAGCAGAAGCGCCAGAAACCCGACGCTGATCCGAATGAACCACGTGCGCATGCGTTGCATGAGAGGCCTCCTTGCCGCGTGCACCTGTTGATCATACCGCAATACGGCAGCCAGGGCTGCCGTTCGTGCCCTGAGGCTACGCCGCTGGTGTTAGTGCAATGTGAGCAGGAAGTGCACCAGGGCATCGAGCTCCTCACCACTCAATTTTTTGCCGAAATCGTTGGGCATGGCGTTGGGAAACCCCTCGACAATGTAGGCATCGGGGTTGAGGATGGATTGCTCGATGTAGGTGCGGGCGTCCATGTCGGGAATGCGTTCAGCGGCACGGGTGCCAATGCCAGCCAGCGAAGGGCCCACGATGATCGTATCGGGCGAAAGCGAATGGCAGGCGGCACAGTGCCGCGAGAAGATTCGTTTCCCCTCTGCCGCAATGGGATCGAGTGTCGGTGTGGGTGGGGTGGCTGTGCCGCCACTGCACGCACTCAGTAACAGCCACAACGCGATGAGGAGTATGCCAAAAGGCAGACGCTTCACATGTTTTCTCCTTGGTTTTCGTTCCTCGGCATGCGCACGGGGTTAGAGGTCGTCCCAGTCGGGTTGGGCAATATCGTCATCATCTTCGTAGATGAGATCATCGTCGAGGTCGTCTGCGTGGCGACCACGCAGAACCGGGCGACTCCCTCGATGTTGGTCGTCTGGGGGGCCGACAATTCCCCGTTCTTCCAGCAAATCCATCAAGCGTGCTGCACGGTTGTACCCGACGCGCAATTTGCGTTGTAGGAACGAGGTGGAAACCCATTCGTATTGTTGGACCAGGTCGATCGCGGCGGGCAGCAGCTCATCCTCTTCGACCATCTCCCTATCGGCGAGAAACTCATCCCACGAGACTTCGGGTTGCAAGATTGCTTCCTGCGGGACATGTGTGCGCCACCAGGTGACCAGTGCATTGATTTCTTCATCGCTGATGAAAGCCCCTTGCAGGCGCTGCAACTTGCTTGCATCAGGGGCCATGAAGAGCATATCGCCACGCCCGAGAAGCGTTTCGGCCCCGGGTGAATCGAGGATGACGCGGCTGTCGATGCTGCTGGCGACGGCGAACGCGATACGCGCGGGGAAGTTGGCTTTGATGAGTCCAGTGACCACGTCCACGCTGGGACGCTGAGTGGCAATAATCAGGTGGATGCCGGTGGCACGCGCCATTTGCGCCAGGCGGCAAATCATGCGTTCGACTTCGTCGGGCGCAACCATCATCAGGTCGGCCAGTTCGTCGATGATGATGACGATGTAGGGCAGGGTTTCCTCGCCCGCCCGTTCAGCCCAGGCATTGTAGCTGTGCACATTCCGCTTGCCGTGTTGCGAAAAGAGCTTGTAGCGGCGGTCCATTTCGGCGAGCGCCCAGCGCAACGCGCCAACGACCTTTTCCACGTCTGTCAAGACGGGGGAGATGAGGTGGGGAATGCCGTTGTACGGGATGAGTTCGACCATTTTGGGGTCCACCAGGAGCAGACGCAGCTCGTCGGGCGAGAAATTGAAGAGCAGGCAGGCAATGATGGCGTTGATACAGACGGATTTGCCGCTTCCTGTGGCACCGGCGATGAGCAGGTGGGGCATTTTGGTGAGGTCGGCGACCACCGGGTTCCCGCTCACGTCGCGCCCTAGGGCAAAGGGAATTTCGGCGTCGCTTTTGGTAAATTCTTCGCTGGTGAGGATTCCTTTCAGCGAGACGAGGTTGGCTTCGCTGTTGGGCACTTCGATCCCGACGTAGGGACGCCCCGGCACCGGGGCTTCGACGCGAATACTTTTGGCCGAAAGCGCCAACGCGAGGTCGTCGGCCAGGGATGTGATTTTGCTGACGCGTACTTTCGTGCGCTTGATAGTGCCGTCGGCCAGGCGGCGTTCGATGAAGCCTGGCTTGATGCCGAACTGGGTCACGGTAGGCCCCGGATTGATTTGCACCACTTGTGCTGGCACACCAAAAGCCGCAAGCGTTTCTTCGATAAGGCGAGCACGGGAACGGGCAGTAGCCATGTCCACCCCCATGTCTTCCCCATCGTGCAGGAGGTCGAGCGGGGGCAGGTCGCGCGGTGCTTGGTGGCGTGGGCGCGGTGGTGCTGCGTGCTCTTGACGCGCTGGTGAGCGTGGTTTGGACGGTTTGGGGGGAGGGCGGGTAGGTTGAGGTGGTTCAGTCTCTTCGGGAGTGCTGGCTGGCTGGTTGGCAACGGGAGCGGGGGGAACGGTGATGGGCTGTGGTGGTGTCCGCCAGCGTTGGGCTGTTTCGCGGAGCGTGGTGCGCCATGCACGCAGACGGGCTTGCACCTCTTCGGTTTCGAGCGGCAAGAGGTGAAGCGTCAGCACAATCGTCAGCAGGAACAGGAGCAGCAGCGTCGCTGGTGTGCCGATGACGTTTGCAGGCACAGAAAAAAGCAGCCACCCGACAACGCCGCCGGGCATTGTTTCTGGGCTGAGTGGGGTTGGTGCACGCAAACCATGCCAGAGCGCCAGGAAAAGCATGAAAAGAACTTCACCGCCCAGCAAACATTGCCAGACGTGAAACTCGAGCGGCCGGTCGTTGGGTTGTGCAAAAATAAACCAGCCGGCGAGGGTCAGCCCCAATGCAAAAAGAGGCGCACCTGAACCAAACAGCAGGCGCACCTCTTGTTCATACCAGCCGAGCACAATGCCCGAGTTTTTCCAGAGTGCCAGTGCTGTCAGAAGGCCGGCGGCAATCAGCAAGAGACCAACAACGTCAGCTGCAACCAGGGCATGCTGCGTTGCCTCTTGTGATTTTGATTTAGACCGTTCCCGGCGAGCCATCGTATTCGGTCATATCCGAGTGATTGGTGGTTTCACCCTCTTCATTGTATTCGTATTCGTCCACTCCGCGCAACGTCAGGCCAATGCGTTGCTGTTCGGGGTCGATGCTCATGATGCGTGCGCGGATGCGCTGCCCTTCGTACAGCGCCATGCGCGGGTTGACATCGCCATTGCCCAATTCGGAGACGTGAATCAACCCTTCCACACCTTCGTCCAGGCGGGCGAACGCGCCAAAATCCACCACGTTGGTAATTTCCACTTCGACGATGTCACCTTCTTGGTACCGCTCAGCGACTTTCAACCAGGGATTGGGTTGCAATTGTTTCAGGCTCAATGCGATGCGGCGGCGCGGTCGATCGACTTCGACGATATACACTTCTACTTCGTCGCCCGGCGCAAGCAAATCACGCGGGTGGCTGACACGTTGCCATGAGAGTTCCGACACGTGAATCAGGCCATCGATGCCCCCCAAATCGACGAAGACGCCAAAATGGGTCACGTTGCTGACGATACCACGCCGAATGTCGCCTGGCTGTACCGTTTCGATGATGTCATCGGGGCAGCGGCCTTCCCATTGGGTGGCACGTTCACTCAAAATGATGCGGTTTTGGGCACGGTCGAGTTCGATGATTTTGAGGTGCAGGGTTTCACCAACACGGCTTTCAAGGTAGGCTTGGCGAGCATCGGGCGTATTGATGATGTTGGTATCGCGCAATTGAGACGCAGGGACGAAACCTTGTATGCCTTCCCATTCCACGAGCAGGCCACCTTTGTTGTAGCCAACCACGGGGAGATCGAGCACTTCACCATTGGCAAAAAGTTCTTCGAGGCGTGCCCAAACTTCCTCGGGAATGTCGACGAGGTCGTAATGGCGTTCGGTATCATTTTCGGCACGTGTTGGAATGGCAGGCGCCCACTTTCCCTGGGTAACAATGGCTTGCCAGTATTCTTCATCTGCTGGTTGTGCCCAAGGAACATTTGGATACATGATACAAACTCCTCTATCACTCAATCGCTTCTCTTTCCACAACAGAACAAAACAAGCCAGTTCCCGCACATAGGGGGGAGAACTGGCTTGTTATTCACAAACGTACCCCTGCATATGCATACAATACCTGTTCACTCACCTGCATCGCTTTCGATTACGAGGGCTGCATCGGTAGGTGCCGTTCATTATGGAGAAAGTCGGCATTGTGTCAACAATAGGAGTACAATTTTGAAAGAATCTGTTGCACGCCTTTGGCAAAATGCTGACTTCTTTGTATAGTCTCGCCGTCAACATGCTTGAAACGTGTAAACCATGGCACAATCTGCGCAGATGATACGACAGCTGTGTATGCCACTCATTGGCCTTCTTCTGCTTCTCGCGTGTCGTGCCCCTGGACAAGATGCCCCATCTGCGCTCACTGTTTCCGCTGCTTCTGATTTGACGTTGGCCTTCGAAGAGGTGGGGCAGGCGTTTACGGCGCAAACAGGTGTGCCGGTGGTGTTCAATTTTGGATCGACAGGCGTGTTGGCGCAGCAAATTGAAGAAGGCGCGCCTGTGGATGTGTTTGCTGCCGCCAATATCGCCTATATCGAAGACCTGGCGCAAAAGGGGATTGTAACCCCCGAAAGCATCACGGTGTATGCACGGGGGCGCCTGGTGTTGTGGACGCACGCTGAAAGTCAGGTGCCTATCGAGCGGGTGGAAGATTTGACCGACCCGCGCATTCGGCGCATTGCCATTGCGAACCCCCAACATGCGCCGTATGGCGTTGCTGCACGTGAGGCGTTGCAGACAGCAGGGGTGTGGGAGGCTGTGCACCCCAGGCTCGTATTGGGAGAAAATGTGCGCCAGGCGTTTCAGTACGCCGCCACAGGCAATGTGGATGTGGCGCTTGTTGCGCTCTCGTTGGCGATCCCATCCAATGGGCGTTGGGTGCTTGTTCCCGAAACATACCATCGTCCACTCGACCAAGCCATGGGCATTGTGCGTGATAGCCGCATGCAACAAGAAGCTGCTGCGTTCGTGGCGTTCGTCAACAGTGATGAAGGCCGTGCCATGATGCAACGCTACGGCTTTCTGTTGCCCGGCGAAACAATGCCACCTGCCATTCCGACGCAACGTTGAATGTGAGATGGGCGTACTCCTCTCATAGTCAATCAATCTTTTCGACAGAAGGGAGAAGGCCATGCAATACCAGGCATTATTGCAGCGCTCCTGGCAGATTTTCAAGACAAACCGCACGCTCTGGTGGCTGGCGTTCATTCTGGCGTTGGTCAGCCAGGGAGGGGGGAATGTCGATACCAGATGGATAGGGAACATGCCTGGTGAATTTGGCGAGTCAGGCAACGCTTTCCCAGGTGTCGTGCCGGAGTGGTTTCCTGCTCTTTTGCTTGCGTTGTTTTGTTTTGCCTTCCTCATCGTTGTGCTCTTCGCGCTTGTGCGGTATGTCACACGTGTCGGCTTCATTCAGACCGTTGTCCACGCCGAAGCCGGGCAATCCATTATGCTACGCGATGCGTTGCGTTTGGGCTGGTCGCGCCATGCCTGGCGGCTCTTTTTGATCGATTTCGTGGTGGGGATGCTTGTCTTTGTGATATTCATTCTCTTCTTCCTCATCCCATTCTGTGCGCTGATTTTCGTGCTGCTCTTTTCCATCGAAGAAGGGGTAGATGCCCTCAGTGGCGCGATGTTGTTTCTCTTTGGAATCGTGTTTCTGGTGGGAATTGCGGCACTGTTGGTGGTCTCATTTGTGGTGTCGATGGTTACCAATCTTGCCAGCCGTGCTGTCGTCATTGACAACCTTGGGGTGGTCGAAAGCCTGAGCGACGTGTGGGCATTGATTCGGACACATCCCACACCAGTGGTCGTGGTTTCACTCATCGCATTTGGTATTCAAATCCTCAGTGGCGTTGTGAAGCTCGTGGCTCTCTTCATGGGTATTCCGCTTTTTATTGGAGGAATGGCATTGTGGCTGGCAACGTCCAGTTGGGGCCTGGTTGTGCTGTTCGCGATTGTGGGGCTTTTGGCGCTCTGGCTAGCTTTTGGGATTGTCAGTGCGCCGTTCGTGGGGTATCTCGAAACATACTGGACGCTGGCGTATCAGGATCTGCGTCGGTTGTTGGCTTCGGCAGAAGCGCCACTCGACGCTTGAGCCGTCTTCTGGACGACGAATGGGCAGTGCAGCTATCTATGGCTGCACTGCTTTTTTTCAGCCAAAATGGAGGCGAGGCTTGCAGAAACCACATCGCCGCTACAATCCACTGATGGACGAATGGGTGTTGGTATCGCCGCACCGGCTCGAACGCCCCTGGCAGGGGCAGCAAGAAACACCCCCCGCTGACGAGCGCCCCACCTACGACCCCGCTTGCTACCTTTGCCCGGGCAACCGCCGCGCAAGTGGCGAATACACCCCGCCCTACGAGAATACCTTGGTGTTCACCAACGATTTCGCTGCGCTCTTGCCTGAAACCGAGCCGTTGTCCCCGTCCACGCCGCCGCTCTTTCGGGTAGCACGTGTGCGTGGAACCTGCCGCGTCATCTGCTTTTCACCCCGTCATGATGTGACGCTTGCCCGTATGAGCAGGCCTGATATTCGGCATGTCGTGGACATATGGTGCGAGCAGTATGGCGAACTAGCACGCACCTACCGGTGGGTGCAAATTTTCGAGAACCACGGTGCCATGATGGGCGCATCCAATCCGCACCCACATGGTCAGATCTGGGCGCTGGATACCCTGCCAACGACCCCCGCCCGTGAAGACCGCGCCCAACGTCGCTACTTCGACACACATGGGCAGCCCCTGCTTGCCGACTACCTCGCCGCCGAGTGTGCACAGGCCGAACGCATTGTGGTTGAAAACGAGCACTGGGTGGTGGTTGTGCCCTTTTGGGCGGTCTGGCCATTTGAGACGCTATTGTTGCCACGTCGTCCTGTGCGCCGCCTGCCCAGCCTGAACGATGCCGAACGTGATGCACTGGCAGATATTCTGAAACGCCTGCTCACGCGCTACGACAACCTGTTCGAGATTGATTTTCCCTACTCGATGGGGTGGCACAACGCACCAGGCCTGGACGAAGATGCACCCCACTGGGTGTTGCATGCGCACTTCTACCCGCCCTTGCTCCGTTCGGCCACTGTGCGCAAATTCCTGGTGGGCTTCGAGATGCTTGGGGAACCACAGCGTGACCTCACGGCGGAACAGGCTGCCGAACGATTGCGTTCACTTGCGGAACAACACTACCTTGAACGGGAGGAGAACCCGTGAGCCCGCCAATCTCTGTTCGCGAACGGGTGATGGCTGCTTTTACGCACCACTTTGGGCGGCAACCAGCATTGTTGGCGCGTGCGCCAGGGCGTGTCAACCTCATTGGCGAGCATACCGATTACAACGATGGCTTCGTGTTGCCCATGGGGATCGACCGTGCTGCCTGGCTGGCGGTACGCCCGCGTTCCGATGAGCGCGTCCATGTGTACGCCCACGATTTGAATGATGAGGCAACCTTCGATCTCAATGCACTCGACCGCGCGCAACGCGGATGGGTGGCGTATATCCAGGGAACCTTGTGGGCCCTGGGCGAGGCCGGGGTTCCACTGGTCGGCTGGGATGGCGTGCTGGCGTCGAATGTGCCGCGTGGGGCGGGGCTTTCATCGAGCGCGGCGGTGGAACTGGTGGTGGCGCGTGCTGCAGTGGCGTTGGCAGGTACTTTGTGGGATGCACCACGCATGGCAAAGGTGGCACAGCGTGCCGAAAACGAGTGGGTGGGCATGGCATGTGGCATTATGGACCAGATGGCATCTGCATGTGCTCGTCGCGACCATGCGCTTTTGCTCGATTGTCGTTCCCTGGCAATCGAGTATGTCCCCCTGCCGCGCGATGTGGTCACTGTGGTGCTGGACACGGGCACGCGCCGCGGTCTGGTGGATTCAGCCTATAATGAGCGCCGCGCCCAATGCGAAGCTGCGGCTGCTTTTTTCGGCGTCTCCGCCTTGCGCGATGTGGACGAAGCAACATTTGCTGCCCGTGCCCACGAACTGGATGAATGCACGCGCCGCCGTGCCCGCCACGTGATAACCGAAAACGCACGGACGCTCGCTGCTGCCGAAGCCTTGCGCAATGGCGATGACAAGCGGATGGGGGACCTTATGGTTGCCAGCCATGCCAGCCTGCGCGACGATTTCGAAGTCTCCATGCCCGCACTGGATGCCATGGTCGAATGTGCGCTGGATGCGCCGGGGTGCTATGGTGCACGGATGACAGGCGCAGGGTTTGGCGGGTGTGCCGTCGCCCTGGTCGCAGCCGACCAGGCGGAAGCCTTTTGTAAGCAGGTGGTAGCCTGCTATACCGCGCGAACGTCGCACACGCCACAGGTGTATGTGTGCCATGCAGAAGATGGTGCCGATGTCGAAGCGTGAGCATCCCTTGAGCGCATGCAGGTGTTTTGCACCCACGTGGTCGGGATACGTGTCTGATGGGAACATGAAAAAAGCCACCATCGCGAAGATGGTGACTTTTTTGCTGATGCCCGCGGAGGGACTCGAACCCCCACGCCCTTTCGGGCACAGGCCCTCAACCTGCTGCGTATACCAATTCCGCCACGCGGGCTCGCCTGATTGCGTCGGCTATTCTAGCGAAGTTGCGAGATGTGTCAAGTGATTGGCGTACTGGTGATTACCCAAAACGTGGTGGGGGATGGGAAGAGACGAGATGGAGCGTGGAAAAAGCAAGCCAGAGGTGCCCCAGGCCTCGAAGAGGGCGTGC